>CAYNFK010000072.1:0-22424 GCA_964396405.1 uncultured Enterobacteriaceae bacterium | reverse complement strand
CGTTCATCACGGCGATGCCGAACAGCGCGATGAACCCGACCATCGCGCTCATCGACAGTGGGAGCCCCCGCATCGCCAGCGAGAGCAGCCCCCCCGACACCGCCACGGGCACGTTGAGCAAGATCAGCCAGGCCGGGCGCAGCGCGCCGAAGGTGACCGTGAGCAGCGCCAGGATGGTGAGCAGCACGAGCGGCACCAGGATGGAGGTGCGCTGGCTCGCCGCTGCGAGCTGCTCGAAGCTGCCGGCCCAGGCCACGCGGTAGCCCGAGGGCAGCACGATCGCGCCCACAGCGGCCTTCGCGTCGCCCACGAAGGCCCCGAGATCCCGCCCGCGCACGTTGGCCATCACGATCACCCGGCGCGAGCCGTCGCGGTGGCGCACCACGGCCGGTCGGTCGCTGACCGTGACGGCCGCGACGGCGCCCACGGGCACGCCCTCACTTCCCGCCTGGCGCACGGGGAGGTCGGTCACGGGCACATCGCTGGGGCGGTCGACCAGCAGCACGATGTCGTCGCGCCAGCCGCTGCGGGTCACCTGGCCCGCCACGTGGCCGCGCTGCACGCCCTGCACCAGGTCGAAGACGTCTTGGGGACGCACGCCGGCCGCTGCGAGACGCGAGGGGTCCAGGGCCACGTCGAGGGTGGGAAGACCTTCGACGGACGGGGCGCGCACGTCGGCCGCACCGGGCAGCTCCTGCAGCTTGGCGGCCACCGACTGGCCCAAAGCGAGCAGCACGTCGAGGTCAGGTCCGTAGATCTCCACGCCCACATCGCTGGGCACGCCCTCGAGCAGCTCGCCGAACCGCATCTCGATCGGCTGGGTGAAGGTGAGCGCGGCACCCGGCGCTTCGGCCTGCACGGCGCGGGAGAAGGCGTTGATGAGGCCGTCGAGATCGGGCGCTGTGGTCCACGTGGCCTTGGGTGCCAGCCGCATCAGGGTGTCGGCTTCGTTCAGGCCCATCGGGTCCGTGGCGATGCCGGGCGAGCCGATTCGGGTGGCCACGGCCTCGACCTCGGGAAAGCGCAGCAAGGCGCGCTCGATGCGGGTGGCTTCGCGGGCGGCCGCCGCTGGGCTCAGGCTCGGCGCGCGCTCGGTCATCAGCACGAGGTCGCCCTCTTCGAGGCGCGGGGCGAACTCCACGCTCGACTGCATCGCCACCACCACGCTCACCGCGAGCAGCAGGCCGGCGCCCGTGGCGAGCAGCGCCGGGTGCTTCAGGCTGTGGTCGAGCAGGCGCTCGTAGGGCTTCGCCAGCATCCGCACGATCGGGGTCTCGTGCTCGCTGCGCGGGCGGATCCACCACGTGGCCAGCGCAGGCACCCAGGTGAACGTGAGCACCAGCGAGGTCGCGAGCGCGAGCAGCACGGTGACGGCCATCGGCCGGAACAGCTTCCCTTCCACGCCGCCCATCGCGAGCACCGGCACGTACACCACCAGGAGGATGCCCATGGCGGTGAGCACAGGCCCTGCGATGCGTTGCGTTCGCTCGGTGACCGCCTCCGCATGGCGGATCTGCTGGCCCACGCCGAGGGCCACGATGCCCTCCACCACCACCACGGCGCCGTCCACCACGAGCCCGAAGTCCACGGCGCCCAGCGACATCAGGTTGCCGCTGAATCCGAGGCGCGAGAGGCCGGCGAGCGCGCCGATCATCGACAGCGGGATCACGCTGGCCACCACGAGCCCGGCCCGCAGATCGCCGAGCAGCAGGAGCAACACCACAGCCACCAGGAGCCCACCCTCCACCAGGCTCTTGGTCACGGTGTGCAGGGTGGCGCCCACCAGCCGCTCGCGGTCGTAGATCACGGTGATGTCGACGTCGTCGGGCAGGGACGTCGCCACCTCGTCCATGCGCACACGCAGCTGCTCCACGGTGCGGCGGGCGTCGGCCCCCGAGAGCAGCTGCACCACCACGTACAGCGCCTCGCCTTCGCCTTGGGCGGTCGCGAGGCCCACGGTGAGCTCGCCGCCCTCGCGCACCTCGCCCAGGTCGCCGAGGCGGTGGAGCGTGCCGTCGGCGCCGTACACGCCCAGCTCCGCCAGCTCAGCGGGCGTGCTGGGGTTGAGCGTGGCGCGCACGCCCGTCTGCTCGTCGCCGTGGACCGTGCTGCCGCCGCTGACGAGGCCCACGGCTTCACCGATCGCCCCGCGCACGTCGGCGATGGCGAGGTCGTGGTGGGCGAGCGTCCACGGGTTGAGGTGGACCTCCAGACGGGGCGCGCCTGCACCCCACACATTGACCTCCACCACGCCGGGCACGGTGCGGAGCCGGGGCGCGATGTCGCGCTCGATCAGGCGGTGCAAGGTCGACCGCTCGCGCTCGCTGCTGCGCACCACGAACTGCACGACCTCACCGAGGCCCGTCGACGGCGGGGCCAGCTCGGGGCGCGCGTCGGCGGGGAGGTCGGGACGGGCCTGATCGACCCGCTCGCGCACGAGCTGTCGGGCCGACCAGAGGTCCACACCGTCGTGGAACACGGCCGTGATCGACGAGACGCCCGCCGAGGACTTGCTGTGCACCTGCTCCAGCCCGGGCACGCCGCCGAGGGTGCGCTCGATGGGGAGGGTCACGAGCAGCTCCACCTCCTCGGCACCGAGGCCCGCCGTGGCCGTCACCACCTGCACCTGCGTGTTGGTGAGGTCGGGGAAGGCGTCGAGCACGATGTGAGAAGCCTCCCACATGCCGAGGGCTGCGGCGAGCAGGGTCAGCACCACCACGAGCACGCGGTGGCGAACGCTGGCGGCGATGAGCGGTCCCAGGGGGTTCACGGTGCCTCCTCGTCGAGCAGACGCGCTTTGAGGCGCAGCAGGCCTGAGACCGCCACCTTGTCGGTGGGGAGAAGATCGGCGGCCCGCACCACGGCGGCTGCACCGCTGCGGCCGAGGCGATCGACCACGATGGGGTGCGCGGGATCGCGCTGCACGAACACCACGTCGTGCCCGTCCACGCGGGTGAGGGCGGCGCTGGGAACGGTGAGGGTGCCCGGCGGGGCCAGAATGCCGACGTCGCCGCGCCCTGAGAGGCCCACGGGCCACGCTGCGTCGGGCGCAGCGAACCACAGGTCGCGGGTGTGGGTGGCGGGGTCGTAGACGGCGGCGGAGGCGGCGGCCGTCATGCGCACGGCCGGTCCGCCCGTGGCGGGGTGGAAGTCGAGGAACGGGTCGGTGACGAGGCCGTGGTAGCGGTCGGGCAGCTGCACGCGTGCCCAGGCGACGCCGGCGTCCACCAGCACGAGGCAGGGGTGGTCGGTGTCGGCGGCCTCGCCGGGTGCGCAGGTGATCGCCTGCACGGTGCCGGCGCGCACGGCGTGCCACGTGAAGTCGCGGCCGCTGGGCCGCAGCTCGGACCCCACGGTACGCAGCGACGCGGCGGCTTCTGCACGCTCCGCCTGGGCGGTCGCCAGCTCTCGACCCGAAGCAACGCCGAGCTGCACCTGGGCGGTCACCGCGTCGACGACGGCCTGCTGGCCTGCGAGGGCATCGCTGCGGGCTGCCCACGAGGGGCTGCTGAGCGTGGCCAGCACGGTGCCGACGGCCACCTCGTCACCCGGCCGCACATGCCAGCGCTCGATGCGCGCGGCCACCGGCGGCGCGAGCACGGTGGACCCGCCCGACGCCGGCGTGAGCACGGCGGGCAAGGTGACGACCGTCAGCTCGACGGCGGGCAGCACGTCGGCCCACTGCAGGTCGGTGACGGGGTCGACGATGGGCTCTTCGGGCTCGGGTTCAGCGGGCGCGCAGCCCAGCAGACCCCACGTCAGCAACAGGATCGGGCTCATTCGGGGCTCCTCGAAGCGTGGAGGCAAGCGGCGAGGGCGCGGGCACGCGCCTCCTGGGACCAGAGGTCGGCCACCGCCAGGGTGTGGGCATGGTGGGCTTCGTGCAGGTCGCGGACGGCCAGCACGAGGGTGGGGAGGTCGGCGGCACCGGCCTCGAAGGCGGTCCACACCCGATCGTGGCGGGCCTGAAGCGGGGCCTCCACCTGCACGGTCAGCGCCTCCACCCGCACCACGGCGTTGTCGAACGCGAGGGCCTGCTGAGCGGCCCAGGCGGTCAGCTCCCGCTCCCGCCAGGACGCTTCGGCCGACCGGGCTTCGGCCTCGGCACGCGCGCTGCGCACGGCAGCACCCTCGGGGTGGGCGAGCGGCACCTGGAGCACGAGCAGGGGCGTGGCGATCAGGCCGTCGGCACCGCCGTCGAGGAAGGCGGCCCCCAGTCCCACCTGGGCGGAAGGGGCGAGGCGCACGGCGCGGGCTTGGGCCTCGGCCTCGGCTACCTGCGCGTGCAGCGCGACCACGTCGGGGTGGTTCGACATCTGGGTTACCAGGGTTGGCCACGGGTTGCTCGGGAGCACGTCGAGGGCCTCGATGTCGGGCATGCCGTCGGCGACCGGAACCACGTCTTCGGCGAGCAGGGAGGCAATTCGACCCTGGAGGGTGCGGGCCTGGGTGTCGAGGTCCACGACCTCGGCGCGCACACGCGCCAGCTCCACATCGAGGTCTTCCGAGCGGGTGGACGCGATCTCGCCGCGCGCGGCCCCGCGTCGCAGCGGCTGCAGCCGGGCGTCGAGGTCGGTCGCGTAGCGGTCGAGGTGACCGGCCAGCTCGTGGGTGACCCACCAGGCAAGCCAGGCATCCTGCACCTCGTAGGTGTAGGCCAACCGGGCCGCTTCGTCGTCGGCCAGCCAGCGGGTTGCGGTGGTGGCCCACGCCTGACGCCGGGCCGCACCGCCTGCACCGACGTCGAGCTGCACAGCAAACTGCGTGCCGTCCAGCGGGTGACGGCGGCCCAGCGGATCGGGCTGGAGCTGCGCAAACAGCGATGGCGCCGGGATCGCTGCGGTGGTCCGAGCGGCCAGCGCTCCGTCGGCGCGGGCAGCCGCAGCCTGACCCGGCCCCTGCGCCCAGGCGGCGTGGATGTGGGCCGACAGGTCGTCCCACGGAAGGCTGTTGGATGCGGGCGGAGCGGCCCATGCCACACCGATCCCGAGCAATGCACCGATCACGAGGCCTCCTGACCTCCCCGACCTAGTGCTGCTTGTTGACCTTCTTCTTTGGGCTCCTTGAGAAGTTCATGAGAGCGCAGGCACCGACCACACGAAGCGCGCCCCGCCGGACGGGGAAGGGCCCGCTGTGCAGTCGCCGCCGTGCCGACGGGCGATCTCGCGGGCCAGAGCGAGCCCCAACCCGAGCCCCTGCCCCGATCCCGCGCCGCGCCCGAGGCGCTGGAACAGGCGGGCGGCGTCGTCGCCGAGGCCGGGCCCGTCGTCGTCGACCACGACCGCCAACGCCGTCCCCCGACGCTCCACCCGAACCAGGGCGTGGTGCCCCGGCGCGTGGACGGCCACGTTGCGCAGCAGGTTCCCCACCGCCGACACGGCCAGCGCTGGCTGGAGCGAGGCCAGGCCGTCGTCGACCCGCTCCACGCTGACCCGCACGCCGGCCGCATCGAGCGTGGTGCGCTCGGCTTCCAGGGCCTGTGCCACCACCGTCGACAGCGCCATGGACTCACGCGACGACTGACCCTCGCCGGCCTCCAGGCGGGTGAGCGAGAGCAACCCGTCGACCAGCTCACCCAGTCTCCGGGTGGCCTCCAGCGCCGGCTGCAGCATGTCGCGCAGCTCGGCCGCGTCTCGCTCGCGGCGCAGCGCGACCTCGAGCTGACCCAGCAGGATCGTCACCGGCGTGCGCAGCTCGTGCGCGGCGTCCGCAGTGAACCGGGTCTGGCTGCTCCAGGCGGTGTCGAGGCGATCGAGCAGCGCGTTGATCGCGTCGAGCAGGGCGACCACCTCGGAAGGCCCCGTCGCTTCCACACGCGCGCCGCCGCCCAGGCCCACCACGCGCTGCACATCGCCGGCGGCGCGGCCCAGCGGCGTGAGCGCTTCGGTGAGCGTGCGGTGCAGGGCGAGCGCGGCGGCAGCCGCCACCACCGACGCCACGAGCGCATACGCGAGCGCGAACGGACCCACCGACCCCATCGGGGTCACCGCGGGCGCGCTCGCCGCCGCGACCCGCTCGGGGAGGCCCTCAGGGGTCACGCCATCGTTCGACATCGCGAGGTCGACCACGAGCCATCGTCGGCCGTCCACGGTCTGCGTGAGTGGACCCGGGTGGTTCAGCACCCGCGCAGCGAGCGGGGCGGCGGGGTGCTGGGGGTCCTTGGGGTTCACGAACGCGACCTGCACGAAGCGGGCCGGAAACCGATCGTCGGTCCAGTCGGGCTCAGGGTGGGGCACAGCGTGCGCTTCGGCCGCCGCCCACAGCGTGGTGTCGAGCGCACGCACGGCCTGCAGGTGCAGCAGCACGCCTGAGCCGAAGCCGGCTGCGATCAGCGCGAGCACCAGCGCGAAGGTGGCCCGTCGCGTGACCGAGCGGGCGAGCGACATCGGGGAGGTGGTCACGGTCGGGCCTCAGCGACCCAGCCACGGCCACGGATCGTGTGGAGGATGGGCTCGGCGCCTGCGGCCTCCAGCTTCTGGCGGACGTAGCCGACGTAGACGTCCACGACGTTGCTGCTGGTCTCCGAGCGGGAGTCCCACACCGCATCGAGCAGGCGGGTGCGCGACACGATCCGCCCGGCGTGCTCGAAGAAGTAGCGCAGGAGCTTGAACTCCTGGGCGGTGAGCGACACCTCCTGGTCGTGGCAGAACACCCGCAGGGAGTCCAGGTCGATGCGCACGGAGCCCACCTGCAGCGAGGGTAGAGCGGCCGCGGCACGTCGCCCCAGCGCGGCCACCCGCGCGATCAGCTCGTCGAACGCGAACGGCTTCACGAGGTAGTCGTCGGCGCCGGCATCGAGACCCTCCACCCGATCCTCCACCCGGTCGCGGGCGGTGAGCATCAGCACGGGCACCCGGCTGCCTTCCGCGCGGAGCTGACGCACGAGGCTGAGGCCGTCCCCATCGGGCAGACGTCGGTCGAGCACCACGAGGTCGTGGGCGTGTAGCTCGGCCGCCACCCTTGCCTCGGCGAGCGTCGCCACACAGCGCACGACGTGGCCTTCTTCGGTCAGTCCCCGGTCGAGGAAGCTGGCGATGCCTCGCTCGTCCTCCACCACCAGGATGCGCACGCTCACCTCACCCAGGCCGCGTATCCGGCGGGCCTACGGGAGCCACCGCTGCAACACCCGCGCCACGCCAGCGTCGTCGTGGTGGGCGACCACCTCGTGGGCCTGCGCGACAAGCGGCGGGCACCGACCGGCTACGGCGACGCGGTGCCAGGCGCGCGCGAAGGTCGGCAGGTCGTTCTGGTTGTCGCCGGCGGCGAGGATGCGGTCCCGGGCCCAGCCCGTCGCCTCGAACAGCCTGTCGATGGCGGTGCCCTTGTCGACGCCGCGCGGCAGCACGTCGCGGTAGCGCGGCCCCGTGACGGTGAAGGCGTAAGGCAGGTCCGCGGGCATGCGCGCATCGAGCACAGCGAGGGCCTCGGGCTCGCCGACGAACACCACCTTCACGAGGTCGGTGGGCACGGGTTCGGGCAGCGCAGCGAGGGTCTCGAACACGATCTGCTCGCTGGTGGCAAGGTGATCGGACGCCTCGTTCGGCCGCCAGTGGGCCTGCCGGTCGGCCGTGTAGAGCTGGATGCAGACGTCGGTGAGGGGCAGCGCGCGGCCCACGGCGTCGGCCACGTGGGCAGGGTCGATCACCTGGGTGACCGAGGCCGATCCGCCCGGCGGCAGCAGGGTCTGGCCTCCGCAGCAGATCACCCACGGCGTGAACGGCAGGGCGGCGAGCACGGGGAGCGTGGCGGCCAGGATGCGGCCCGTGGCGATCACCACGTGGATGCCGGCGTCGTGGGCGCGCGTGAGCACGTGCACCGTGTGGGGATGCAGCGCGCCGTCGGTGCCGAGGAGGGTGCCGTCGAGGTCGAGGATCCAGACCGTAGCGAGGCCGTCGGCGGGGCTGGGCATGGGGGTCCTCGTGCGGCCGGCCGTTGTAGCCGGGCGGGCGGGGGCGCGCAGGGTGGCGCGCAATAGGGACGCGACAGCGGAGGCATCGCCATGGTCTTGGTCTACGGGGCCACGGGCTACACCGGTCGGCTGATCTTGGCGGCGCTCGAAGCGCTGGGCACGGTCTACGCGGTGGCCGGGCGTGATCCGGTCCGCACCGCAGCCGCAGCTGGGCCCTCGTGCCGCGACGTGCGCGTGGGCCTCGATCTGTCCGACGTCAGCGTGCTGATCAACGCTGTGGGGCCCTTCGTGCGTCTGGGTCCGCCGGTGCTCGACGCCGCCATCGCGGCCGGTGTGCACTACGTCGACACCACGGCCGAGCTCGACTTCATCCTTCACGCCGCCGGCCGCCATGCCGACGCCGTGACGGCTGGGATCTGTGTGCTGCCGGCCTCGGGCATCGACTTCGCGCCGGCCTTCCTCGGCGCCGCGCTCGTGGGTGCGCCCTG
Organism: uncultured Enterobacteriaceae bacterium; assembly: GCA_964396405.1. Classification (GTDB taxonomy): domain Bacteria; phylum Myxococcota_A; class UBA796; order UBA796; genus JACKEO01. The sequence goes on along the minus strand of CAYNFK010000072.1, from coordinate 14,027 downwards.
CGAGACGTGGTTCTGGCTCGATGACTTCTTGCCTTCGAAAGGCACCACCCGCAGCGCGGTGGAGTCTGCTGGGCGTGGACCGCTCGCGCTGCCGCGTCGGGTGCGCTTTGAGGAGCGGTCGGGCTGGGCCGTGCCGTTCCCGGGTGGGGAGGCGGCGCTGATCCACCCCGACTGCCGCACGTCGCTGGTGCTGCCGCTGGCCCAGGCGGCGTCATTCTCGGCGCTGATGGGAGCCGCCAACGTGCTGCCCTTCGCGTCCCTGGCGGACCGCATCACCGACCAGGTGCCCGACCCCACGCCCGAGCAGCGTGCTGCGGCCCGCTACACCTTCGTGACCCACGGCGCTGAGCGCACCTGTCGCATCGACGGCGAGGACGTGTACGGCAGCACGGGCGTGTACGTGGCGACGATCGCGACCTGGCTGGCGGAGGGTCGGGCGCTGGCGAAGGGTGTGCTGCCCACGGGCGCTGCCCTGCCGGCGGCGGAGCTGCTGGATGCGCTGCCGGTGCGGTGGCGCGTGGGGGCGCGGGGCGCGTAGGCCCGGACCCTCCAGGGCGCTACGGAAACAGCAGCGCCCGCAGCGCCTCGTCGGGAGCGGCCCGACCGCTCAGCCGTGCCGCGACCTCGGTCCACGCTTCGGTCGGGAAGTCGTCGGTGCGCAGGCGCACGGCCCAGGCCGCGAGGAGCTGGGCAGCCGGCGCGTCGACCGGGGGAAGCGGGTCGAGCAGGGCGTCGCTGTAGGCGCGAAGCACGTCCGCGACGGGCTCACCCCAGCGGTGCAGCAGCCAGGCCGTGAGCGCGGCGCGACGGGTGACTTCCTCGGCGAGGGTCGTCTCGGCTTTCGCCATCGGGGCGTCGAGCGCGGAGGGCAGGCTGGCGAGGTCGACGGCCTCGAAGGTGCGGTGGATCGCGCGCGCGACGTCGGGTGCGTTGGCGATGTGCTGGAAGTGGAAGACCACCGTGTGCCGCGGCCGACTTGTGGGACGCACCGCATGCCAGGACCGCGGGGTCATCACAAAGCCCACAGCGCTGCCGTGCAGGGGCGGCACCCGGTGCGCGACGTCGTCGGGGTCGGCGGAGCCGAGCGCCTCGAACACGCCGCCGTCCTCGGGGGTCCAGCTTGGGTCGAGCTGGACGATGAGCCGCGCGACCTCGTAGCCGACGAGGGGTCGATCGGTGTGCGGGAGCGCGTGGTCACCGGGGTCCATGCGCTGCACCGTGGCGGTGACGCGATCGGTGAGCGGGACGCCCAGCAGCGTGCGCATGCGGGCCGCGAGGCCGGCGAGCCAGGTGGTGTCGAGGCCGTCGAGGTGGGCCATGTGGCAGCGGTAGAAGCTGTCGTGGCGCTGCCAGTCGAGCGGCCACTCAAAGCGCGCGCGCAGCTCGGCGAGGACCTCGGCCGGGAAGCTGGTGGCGGCCGTGAGGTAGGGGAAGGGGTGGTGGTGGAGGCGGGCGTCGGGGAGCATGGCGGCCGTTGGATCGTGCGGTGCTTATCGTGCCGGGTGGCGATACAGGCGGCCCGGGAAGGATTCGCCATGCGGCGTGTTTCCCCACGAATCCAGGAGGGAACTCATGCTCACATGGTTGTGGTTCTTGGCGGGTAGCGCTCTTGCAGGCGGTCCCTCGATTGCGGGGAACTGGGCGGTCACGCCGATCGAGGAAGTCGTCAACACCTGCGGAAGCCCCCCAGACGGCGGGTCCACCTATCTGTGGATCATCTCCCAACAGCAGGAGAAGGTCACGGTGGTCTCGCAAGGTGAAACGAAGTTCCCCAAGATGGAGGGCACGTTTGCCGAGGGCAAGGTGGCGCTCACCGGTGCGGAAGGTTTTGGTTTGCCGCGCTCAACGGTTTGGTACGAACTCCGCCGCACGGAAGAGAACCTGCTCGTGGGACGGCGTGTGTTCACGGGCAAGAAGGGCAACGACACTTGTTTCGTGGAGACCACCTACCGCGCAAAGCCTATGTAGGTTTCTCGCGCCCGACCGCTGCCGGGCCGCCGTCGAATCGACGATGGGGGGCCGTGATCACGCAGCTTCGAACAGCTGGCGCGCATTGAAGGGGGCTTCCGGTGGTGACAAGGGCATGGAAGCTCGGCGCGCTGACGCTGCTGATCGCGGCCCCGGCGGCCTCCGGCACCCTGATCGTCGGCACCGCCGTGGTCACCGATGGCGACACGCTGGAGATCCGCGACACGCGGGTTCGACTCCACGCTGTGGATGCGCCGGAGTCGGGCCAGTCCTGCCTCGACCAGCACAGCGCGATCTACCCATGCGGGGGGCGGGCCGCGAACGTGCTCGCGGCGCTGATCGGGCGCAACGAGGTGCGCTGTGAGGTGCGCACGGCCGACCGATACGGCCGGTTCGTGTCGGTGTGCACGGCTGCGGGTGTGGACCTGGGCGCCGCGATGGTGTCGCAGGGCTGGGCGCTGGCCTACCGCGACTACGGCCTGGACTACGTGGCCGAAGAGGACGCCGCGCGCGCGGCCCGACGCGGACTTTGGGCTGGCGCGTTCGTGGAGCCCTGGGCCTTTCGCAAGAAGAGTGAAGCGCGCATCACGGCCGAGACCCAGCGCGACGTGCGGCAGCCTGCACCGGCGGGCTGCTGTCGGGTGTGCAAGGAAGGCAAGCCTTGTGGGGATGGGTGCATCCCGAAAGAGAACACCTGTCGGACGGAAGGGGGGTGCGCGTGCGGGGGGTGAGGCGGGACTACCAGAACCACCACGGCATCCGTGCCCAGGGCCCCCACCAGCCGGACTTCCGGTAATCCGCATGGGTGGGGACCGGGGGCACCGCGCGTCGCTGGTCGGCCGCGAGTCTGTCGCCCCAGCGTGCCACGACGAACAACGCGGCGAAGCCGAGCAACACGCCGAACACGCCGAACCACCACCACACGACGAACAGGATCAGTCCCCGCAGCAACCAACGCTCCTTATGCACCGTGGATCGGTAGGCGCTGAAGTCGTTCTCGTCCCAAGGCGTGGCAGAGGAGCCGGTCGGCGGGACGGGAGGCGTGGGGCTGGGAGGTGCGGGCGACTTCACCGATGGGCTCGCGGTTCGTGGGGGTGTCAGAGCGTAGCGTTGAACGTCCGTGCCGCCAACGGCCGTACAGCCGAGCCCTATCCGCATGGTACGCAGTCGGGCGCGTCGAAACGAGGAAGGTCCCCAGACGACCGCGCTGAGGCCGACCGATGAGCCCCGCCACCTCTCGCACCGCCGTGATCGACGCCTACCTGGCCGCCGTCTCGGCCGGCGATCTGACCGCGATCCTCGCGGTCTACGCACCCGACGCCACGGTCGAAGACCCCGTCGGCACCGAGGTCCACCGGGGCCTCGACGCGCTGCGCACGTTCTATGCTCGGGCCGTGGCCGTTCCGATGTCCGCCGAGCGCGTGGGGTCCGTGCGTGTCGCCGGGGACGAGGCCGCCTTCGTGTTCGCGCTCCGGATGCCCAGCCTGGGACGCGAGATGGACATCATCGAGGTGATGACCTTCGACGCGCTCGATCGCGTCGTTGCGATGCGGGCGTTCTGGGGGCGGGAGAACGTGCGGCGGGTGGGCAGCGCGTAGTCAGCGCACCTTCCCTTGCCACAGGTCGTCGCAGCCGACCCACGCCAGCGCGGTGATGGCCTGCCATCTGCGGTGAGCGGTGAGCGGTGCTCGGGTTGCGAGGGCGACCCGCTCCCAGCAGGCCGCTTCGGCGTCGGAGAGGTCGGTTGGACGACCGGCCGCGATGGTCGCAGCAAGGCCTGGTGGCGGCTCGCGATGACAGTGGCCGACGCGCTTGTTCCGGCAGCTCACCGGAAGCAGCGCGACGAACGGATCCGTGAGTCCGTAGGGTTCGATCACGTGCACGCCTGGACCTGCGCTCGATCCCGCAGCTCCCGCGTTGAACGCGAACTCGATCGGACCGGCGCTCGGTGGACCCGTGTAGACATCCATCGACCGGTTGCCCGACCACGCCGCCGGCAGACCCGACCCTTCGGCGTGGTAGCTGCGCTCGTCGGCGGTGCCGTGGGGGTCGCGCACGTGGTCGGATCGGGCAAAGCCTGGACGCAGCGCCGCCCGCGGTGGCAGCACGGCGAGGGGCACGAGGAGCACGCCGATCCACGGCCAGCTCGGGCGCGACGTCCGAGCGAAGGTGTCCATGGTGCGGAGGGCCGCCATCGCGCACGCCACAGCGGGCGCAAAGAGGAACCGACCGGCCATGAAGTCGCCGCCGGCCAGCACCACGAGCAGCAGTCCGCCCACCGCACCCAGGACCCACGTCCGTGCCAGGCCGTCCCCCTTCAGTGCAGCCAACGCCAGGCCGCCGACGATCAGCAGCGCAACCGCTGGATCCCAGAGGACTGAACGCCACAGGTAGGCCGACGCAAGGCCCGCACGATCCGCCCACGTCAGGTCGATCGCCACCTTGGCCAGCCAGGCCGAAGGCCACGGTGAGCCGAACCAGACCACCGCAAACAGTGCCCAAAGCGCCGGCAGCACGAACACCCCCAGCACCTGCCAGGTCCACCCGCGCGTGCGGCCCGCGTAGAGCACGACCGGGAGGACCACGAACACGAGGTCGAGCCGGTTGAGCAGCAGCAGCCCACCCCACGCGAGCAAGCCCCGCCCAGACGGTGATGCTGCCGCGCCCGAGAGCCCGACCAACAGCGCGAACGTGAGCGGGTTCTCCAGCCCCGACGTGCCGTACTCGACGAGGGTCTTGCTGCCGATGAAGGCACCGAGCACGGGGAGCAGCGCCGCAGCCCGATGGCGCTGCATCAGGGCCCCGAGGCCGCCGGCCATTAGCGCGAGGCTCGCAGGGAGCGCCAGACGCCACACCTGCACGTCGGTGGCGGCACGTAGGACCGTGAGCACCATCATCCAGAGCGGGTGCGTGAACACCTGCACCCGATCGTCGGGGTTCCAGCGCAGTCCGTGCCCGTGCACCACGTTCTCGACCACGCGGTAGGTGATGCGGGCATCGTCGGAGGTCCACGCCACGAGCGCCACGGCCACCACGTACGCCACGGCCAGACCCGCGACGGCGCCCCGCATCGCAGCCGTGTCGGAGGGCCTGGCCATCGGGCGGGTGGGCAGCACAGGTCTCCCGGGTCGGCGGATCCTACAGGAACCCCATGCCCTGCGCCGATCCCCACCTCAAGGCAACGTCTCCGCGACCGATCTGCGAAAGGGGCGCGCGGTCCGTTGCGGACGCTATGGGCGCGCACCATCCGGAGTCCTCCATGCGCAGCACCTTCGTCGCCCTCGTCCTCCTCGCCGCCTGCGGCACGAACCCGCTGGAGGGCAGCGAGGCTCCGTCGGTCGACGCAACCCTGGCCGACAAGACCGCGGCGGTGCGCCTCGCCGAGCTGGAGGCCGAGGTGGCCAAGCTGCAGAAGCAGATGGTCGCAGGTCAGGCGATCGTGCAGGGCCTCGAGGCCCGCCTGAAGCTCGCGGAGAGCACCCTCACGGTGCACGGCGGCGACATCAGGATCCTGGATTCGTCGACGCTGGACATCCAGGGTCGCCTGAAGCTGGCGGAGAGCTCGATCACCGTGCACGGCGGCAACATCGACTTCCTCAACGACTCGGTGCTGACGATTGAGTCCGGCTCCACCCTCTTCGTGAACCGCCTCAACGACGTCGAGTCGAGCCAGGCCACGACGGCGGCCTACGTGCGCGGTCTGGCCTCGCCGGGATCCGACGACCCCACGGCGCCCCTCTTCGGGGACGACGGCACGCCCAACGTGGACGGTGCGATCCAGGCCATTGTCTGGCGGATGCGCAAGCGCCCGGAGCTGTTGTTCCAGGAATGGGACGAGATGATCAACGACAGCTTGGTCGTTCTCCAAGCCAGCCCGCTGTACGACGCGCAGGGCCTGGAGGTCACGAACGCGCTGTACCAGGGGGGCCAGCGCCTCGGGAAGCTGGAGGGCAGCGTCGCGAACTTCATCGACGACTGGCAGGGCGAGACCGCCTACCTGCGGATCACGGACGAGGACCTCCAGTGGCAGACCGATGCCCTCCGCAAGGCCGACGACTTCCTCGACGGCCAGGTCGTGTACCTCGACACCCGCGTCAGCGCGCTCGAGGGCTCGCAGGGTCAGCTCGTGAAGGACGTGAGCGGCCTCACCCAGGTCGTGCAGAAGGACCTGGTCGCCTGGAAGCCCACCGTGGAGGCCGCGATCGTCGGGCTTGGCACCGAGGTCGACTCCGCGTGGGAGAGCCTCTCGGGCACCGATGTGGACCTGCAGGAGCAGCTGAACAAGGTGGCCGACGACGTGTGCGTGGTGGCCACGGCCGTGGGTCCGTTGCTCGACGCCGACACGGCCATCCTCGTCACGGACATCTGCCACTTGTAGCGGATGGTTCCGGGGGGTCTGGGCGCTTGGCGTCCGGCCGCCCGTGCGCGTGGCGCGGGCTGTCGCGCTGGCGTTCCACCTCAGCGGCGCTGCGCCCCTGCGTCTCCCCAGCGCGCGAACGGCGCCCCCGAAGCCTCGAGCTCGGGGCGCAGCGCCTCGAACAGCGCGGGCATCCGGTAGAACGGCACCGCCGGGTACAGGTGGTGCACGAGGTGGTAGTTCTGCGCCAGCAGCGGCACGGTCAGCGCGGGCACGTCGAGCACGCGGGTGTTGAGGCCCCGACGGCGCTCCGTGTGCGGGTGGTGCGGCACCCAGTCGAGCACGAACGCCAGCAGCCCCACGGCGAGCAGGCCGGGCAGGACCCACAGCGTGAGGGCTGCGACACCCAGGCCCGCGTTGGCGAGGATCACCCCGATCAGCAGGTGGGTCAGCAGCGTCAACAGCGCGAGCGGCACCTGACGCCCGAGCGACGCGTCGCCCCGCAGGCCGCCGAGCACGGTGTGGGCGTACATGTTGGGGGCCATCGTGAGGCAGCGCGCCGCAATCGACAGCGCAGACGAGCCCACCACCCACATGTCGGGGTCGCGGTCAGGGTCGTTGGTGTGCGTGTGGTGGCGAAGGTGCAGCGTGCGAAACGCGGCGAACGGCGCGAACAGGAAGGTGGACATCACGTGGCCCACCACCGCGTCGACCCACGCGCGGCCCTTGCCCCCGATGGCCCCGTGGGTGGCGTCGTGCATCGGCGTGAACGCGACGTAGGCGACGAGCGTGGAGACCGGCAGGCCCACCCACCACGGCAGGCCGTACCGCAGGGTGGCCACCCAGAGGCCCGCCTCGGCGAGCAGCACGCCGCCGGCGAGGGCCACGGTGGGAACCGCTAGGTGTCCCACGTGCGCGCGCCAAGCCTTGTCGTTCATCCGGCCTCCGAGGGGCGGTCGGATAACGCCGGCGCCCACCCGCGACGACGACGGCCGTCAGGCCACCGGAAGTCGTCGGGTGGAGCGGCTGGTTAGGCTTCATCACGGTCCAGCGACTCCCCATGAATCGCAAACGCCGCCATACGGGCGCATGAAGAGGTCCAGTTCCTTGAGCGTGGCCACAACGAACTCGTAGTTCAGGGTGTGCTCGATAGTAACCAACGCGTAGCCGATGCCCTCGCCCTCAGGTGGGTAGAGCTTGACGGCGCTGTACCTGGACCGCAGCGCTTCCATCGCTTGATTGGAGGGAGGCCATTGCTTGAAGTCGACATTAAAGTCGATTGGGTACTTCTTCTGTTCAAGGTCGAAACCGCTTTTCTGGAGACTTCTGAAAACATCTCCGTCCGCGTCCTTGGGCCAGGTCATTGGAGGAGGTCCTCCTAACGAAGCTGCAGCGGCAGCTGCGGCTGCAATTGCCATTGTCAGAATTGGAACTCGAAGTTTGGCATTCACGTGATGAAACCTAACGGATTGGCCGCTGAGCTGCGAGCGGCGAGTGGGTTTCGGCTCTCGCGGACGCGTTGTTCGCGGCTCAGCAGGTCCTGCGGCTGGTTGGACGGCCAGTCTACCATCCGATCAGGGCTGGCAAGCGACGACCGCCTGCATCGACCAGGGTCCAGAAGTTGGCCAAGGAGCACAAGGCGAGCATCACGCGACCGACGGCCGCGACACGGTGCCAGATTAGAATGGTCACGACTAGGGCCCCTGCAGCAACAGCCACCGCCTGGATCACGATCGAGAGGTAGTCGTTGGTTGCGAAGGAGACGTTGTTGATCGCCAGCGCGTAGAGCGTCATCAGCAAGACCAAGGCGTAGGCCAAGGCAACCAACGCGGCGCGCGGCGTGCACGCCTTGCTTTCAGGCTGCGTCACTGGAGGTCCCTCCAACGGTTGAGCCGAGCGACGCGCGCGCCGATGCATGAGCTTGGCACATTATCCCTCACGCCTTCGCTCGAGCGATTTGTTAGGCCGCCCGGCCGCTTGCTCCACGAGTGCGTCATAGTGCGTTGCCGTTTCAAGGGCAGTTCCGTCTTCGAATGGACCGAGCCATTCCACAGCGGCCGTTGCAAGTTCACGAATCGCGGACTCCGCCAGGCCCACCTGGAACGTGTTCAGCTGGACCGAGTGTTCGACGTCAGAGCGGAACACCTCTGCAACCACTTCGCCATTCGCGTCTAAGAGCTCCAGCGACATGCCGTCGCGGACTACGTCTGACGCCAGCTGGTAGGAGAACGAAGCGTTGGGCATGACTGCGGCCTAACGCTGACGTTCAGCGGCGCGCGAAGCGCGTACGCTGCAACGCATTGTGAGGCGGCGATGTCGCGTCGCCAGGAGAATCAAGCTGCCACCCCGAAGAGCGCGCCCACCCCAGCGGTCAACGCCATTGCCAAGGCACCCCAAAATGTAACGCGTGAGGCGGCAACCATCACCGGGGCGCCGCCTGCTTTGGCGGACAGCGAACCCAACAGTGCAAGAAACACGAGCGAACTGCCCGAGACAGCCCACAGTAGCGCGGAAGCCGGAAGCAGCATGACGATCAGAAGCGGAAGAACGGCACCCACCGAAAATGTGCCGGCGGAAGCAAGCGCGGCCTGAATGGGACGAGCCGCTAAGGTATCGGAGATACCCAACTCATCACGCGCATGTGCACCAAGTGCGTCATGCCGCATCAACTGACTAGCCACAGTGGAGGCGAGTGCCGGGTCTAGCCCCCGCTGGACGTAGATCGCCGCGAGCTCCGCTTGCTCCTGTTCGGGGCTGGCGGCCAATTCTCTACTCTCTCGGGCCAAATCGGCGCGCTCGGTATCGGCTTGTGAACTGACCGAAACGTACTCGCCGGCAGCCATCGACATAGCTCCCGCAACGAGGCCAGCGACGCCCGTGACCAAGATGCCCCGAGAATCGGCCCCCGCTGCAGCAACGCCCAAGACAAGACTCGCAGTCGAGACAATTCCGTCATTTGCGCCAAGAACAGCCGCACGAAGCCAGCCGATCCGCTGTGTTCTGTGTCTCTCAGTATGCCTCATGCGGCGTTCCTCCATGGTGAGAGGTGTCTGGCGAGGTCTAACGCGGGTTCGGTGGACGGCGCGGCGACGCGGTCAGTTCGCGAGCTGCCACCGCACCTCGTTCCTCCGCCACGGTCCCAGCACCCACGGCGGGTTGAACTGCGCCACCGCCGAGGCCTCCGCGAGGTGGACGCCCGCGTCGGACGCGTCGTGCTGAAGCGACTTCAGCTTGGCGGCGACGACCTCGTCGGTGGCGCGACCCTTGAACGTGTGGACCACCCACGTCTCACCGGGCACCTCCACGAGCTGGATGCGCGGGTCGTTGGCCACAGGGAGCGTCGCGACGGTCTTGCCGGCCGGCATCGTGAACGACACCGTCCATCCTTCGCTGCCTTCCGCGGCGCTCACCGGCGTGGTCATCGCGATCCGCTCACGGGCGGGCTTGGCCGAGACCGGCGTGGTCATCGCGATGGAAGCGCGCGGCGCGTTGCCTCCGAAGATGTAGCCGGCGAGCACCCGAAACGCGGACGACACAGCCTCTCGGTAGGTTCCTGGCATCGTCACCTGCGCTTCGACCGTCGGCGCATAGGTCCGGACCTCGAAGTCCGGCGTGGTGCGCACCACCGTGTAGCGGGGCTCTTCGTAGCGGCTGACCATGTTCGTGATCCCGGTGAGAAGGGCGACCGCGGCGGCAGAAGCGGCGACGGTGAGCAGCAGGGCGATCCAGCGTAGGGCGCGCATGTGCACCTCCGCCCCTGCAGTGCTCACGGCACGAGCGGGGCCCACAGAACGAGACGCGGGGTGACAGGTTCGCGCGGGCGGCCCGCTTCACGTCGCTGTGGGCGCGGTCAGCATGCCCACGATCATCCGCACGACCTCACCGTGCATCGTCGGCACCCCCTGGGCTTGGCGGCCCGTCCGCTCGAGGTCGGCGAGCCACGCGAACAGCGCCTGGGTGGCGGCCCGTAGTCGCCAGGCGCGCACCGGGGTGCGCAGGGGGAGCAGGCGTCCGAGCCGGGTGAGGACCTCGCGCAGTGCGGCGTTGTGGGGGCCCGCCTCCGTGCCGAGCGCGTCCACGTCGGGATGCGTGCGAACCTGCTCCAGGAAGCGGGCGTAGTGCGTGGTGCCTTGGTCGCGCGGCACCTCCAACATCGGCACCACCAGCACCGACACGAGGCTGGGCACGTCGTCCCCCCTTCCCGCTGCGTCCAGCTCGGCGAGCATCTGTGTGCGTCGGACCTCCTGCGGACCGAGCCGGGCCCGGAGGACGGCCTGCACGAGCCCGTCGCGATCCCCAAAGTGGTAGTGCACGGCCGAGTTGTTTCGCTGCCCGGCGGCCTGGGCGACGTCGCGCAGCGACACCCCATGGCCCAGCTCCCCAATGAGCCGCTCAGCGGCGTCGATCAGCGCGTCTCGCGCCGACCCTGCGCCCATCGAGGCGGCGGCGAGGTGCGCAGGCGTCACGGCGTCACCGCAGGGAACTGAGGTGGGCGGGCGTCATGCGGTCCCAGCTTCGCGCGCCAGGTGCTCGCTCCACTTGCGGGCGGTGAGCTCGTAGCAGGGTCGAATCGAGGGGTGCGGGTCGATCTCGGGCTGGTCGAAGTGGGCGTCGTAGCCAGCCTGCTCGGCCTCGGTGGACCACACGTCTTCATCGAACAGCGGCCGCACGAGGGCCTCGCGGGCCACACCCACCAGCCACGGGTCGAGGAACCGCGGCAGGCGCAGGCCGACGCCCGGAAGGCGGACGTGCTTCGAGCACGACAACAGGAACAGACGCGTGGTGTGGTCGTCCACGGGAAGCATGAAGTTCCAGAGCATCGACACGCCGCCTACGTGCACGTGCATGTAGGGGTAGTCGTAGACGGCGCGCTGGGTGTTGGTCTCGAGCTTGCCGATGAGATGCCGGAGCAAGCCGCCGGGGTCGAGCTCGATCTGGTGCTCGATCACCACCTGGTCTTCGCTGGCCTCGCAGCGTGTGACCGGCCCGTAGATCATGGAGCGGGTCTGGAGCTTGGTGTGCAGCGTGGCCACGTGGGTGGAGTCCATCACGTTGTTGATGTAGGCCGTGGGGTGGCAGCGCATCGTGTAGTCGATGGGGATCACGAGCCACGGGTTCTCGCCCTCCAGCTCTTCGATGTGGGGCGTGGGGACGGTGGACGCCTTGGCCGCATCCCCCATGAACACAAACACCAGTCCGTACTTCTCGACCACCGGGTAGGTGCGCACGGTGGCCTTGGGCACCTTGCGTGCGGCCGCGTCGCCGACGATGCCGGTGAGCCGCCCTGCGGTGTCGAAGGTCCAGCCATGGTAGCGACACACGAGCGCGCAGCCCTGCACGTGCCCGTCGGTGAGCTTCACCTGACGATGGGCGCAGCGGTCTTCCATCGCCGCGAGCTTGCCGTCGTCGCCGCGGAACACGGCCAGATCGGTGCCCTGAAACCGCACCGGGATCACCTGCCCGCGCGCCACATCGGGGGCGAAGGCCACGGCGTACCAGTGGTTGGGATCGAAGCCTGCGGCCCAGGCGCGATGGCGCGGGGTGGTGGCCTCGGCGAAGGTTGGCGGGGCCTGGGTGTCGCGTGGGTTGGAGGGCAGGGCAGACATGGGGACCTCGGGCCGGTGGAGGGTCGAGGTTAAGCGGGATCGCTTAACTGGGCAAGATCGCAGGAAGAAGGCGTCCCCACCGCCTTGTACGCTCTCCCCGCATCTGGGTACCCAATGCCCGCCATCCCGTACGCGTTCGGTGCCCGCTTGTGCGAGTTCCCCGCCTCGATCAAACCGTCTCGTCACCGGGTCGGTGCGCTTGGCCCGGGTTGACGGCGCGGGTGGTTGTGAGCTTCAACACGCGCGGCGACCGCGGGACACTACGAGAGCAGCCGGTCCTGGAACCAGGCCGTCACCGCCAGCCTGGGAACCCGCGTGACCAGCACCTCGTGCTCCACCCGGTCGGAAGCGAACACCACGAGGCGCCCGGGGAGGGGCTGCACCACCTGTCGACCGGCAGGCGTCCAGGCCACCAGCTCGCCGCCATCGCCGGGCTCCCATGCGCCGTGCACGTACAGGATCGCCGTGAGGCGACGGGCCGAGCGCCCGCGAAAGGCGTCGAGGTGTCGCGCGTAGCAGGCACCGGCGTCGTAGCTCGCCAGCTGCACCGTCATCCCGCGCAGCCCGATCCAGAGGGCGGCGCGCGCCGACGCCCCGCACGCTTCGAGGTCCACCCAGAGGGCTGCCAGCACGGGATCGGAGGCCCCGGCCTCCAACCAGGTGGTGCGATCGCTTCGGACCCGCCCATCCAAGGTGCCCGCACGGCTCACGCCCGCCGGCTTCATCACCCCGTCTGCGTCGAGCGCCGACACCGAGGTCTCGATGGCCGCCCGGGCTGGCGACGACAGCGCGTTGTCGACGACCATCAGGTGGCCAGCACCGAAGGCCACCACGGCGTCATCGGTCCACTGGATCAACGGACCTGTAGCGCCCGACACATGGCCCCCGTGGAGACCGGCGTGCGCATCCAGCGGGGGGAGTACCCCGTTCCGGAAGGAGGGGGCCTGTGACGAGGGCGGCACCGGGATCCGATCGGCGTCGATGCGCGCCCGGTTCGTGTCCACCGAGAAGCGGTTCGTGTCTCCCGAGGCCCGGTCCGTGTCTACCGGACCCCGGTTGGTGGTGCTGCTGCCCGCGTGTCGTGGAAAGGGAGACCCCGGTCTGGCGTGTCCGTGACGCTCCCGGTCGGACCCCGACGTGCCGGGCTGAACTGCCGCTTTGCCGGTCCCTATACGGTACAGTGGGGTGGGGAAGGCGTACATTGGGGTGGGGAAAGCGTACGAGGGGGCGGGGAACGCGCACGTGGACGTTGGGAAACGAGCGTTAGAAGGCGGCGCAAGCCTCATCGAGCGTCATCGCGACAGCCCTTGGGGCGCCAGCGTTGCGGAGCTTTTGCAGGAACACGTCGTCTGCCGTGACGAACGGAACGGCGAGCTTGAGCGCGAGGATCCAGAACACCACGTCGTAGGGCGAGTGGGAGAGTTGGAGCGCCATGCGCATCACGTCGAGAGGGTCACCGATCTCGTCGTGCAGCGTAATGAGGCCCGGCAGCGCGGCGAGATGAACGAGCGCGTTGTCCGGGCTGATCACTCGGCGGCGGACCTCGCGCACGAGGATGGCGGAGGTCTCCAACTCCGCGAGGCGCGGCTCGTGACAGTCCCCGCGCAGAAGCAGTTCGACAGCGGCCCCTTGTCCGTGCTCACCGACGAGGAAGGACTTCACGATCACGGACGTGTCTGCGACGAAGGCCGCACGACTCACTCGACGCCGCCTCGAACGGCGCGAACGAGGTCAACCGAGGTCTCACCGCGCGGGAGCTGAATCTTGGGCAGCGACTCGAGAAGCGCGCGGCGCTCTGCGGGTGGCAGAGGCTGGGCATGCCTCGTTGGCGTGTCACCCGACGCGGCCAGCGGCGCGGGCTTCTTGGTGGCCTGCTTCTTGTCAGCCATCGTGGACTCCGTTCCCTGGAATACCACGCGCCCTTCCTGGCCGGTAGGCGATCACTAAGACCCGCCTCCTTGTGGTGACCATCCGCCAGCCCTGATCGCCCACCAGCCCCACCCCCGGCGTCGATGCGCGCCCGGTTCGTGTCCACCGAGGCGCGGTTCGTGTCTCCCGAGGCCCGGTCCGTGTCTACCGGACCCCGGTTGGTGGTG
>CAYNFK010000071.1:0-22561 GCA_964396405.1 uncultured Enterobacteriaceae bacterium | reverse complement strand
ACACCGGCGCATCCGGCCACGCGAAGCGCAGCAGCAGCGCCACCACCGCCACGAGCGCTGCGGCCGCCGTTCCCGCCCAGCTTGCTCGCGGCGCGCGCACGGCCGGTGCCGCCGAGGGCACGGTGACGGGTGCGACCGGCGTGGGCAGCGCGCCCTCACGCGTGGGCTGCACCGGCTCGACCTTACGTGGCGGCGGCGTGGGCCAGCGAATGGCCCCGTGCTCCACCACGAGCGCGCCGCGGACGATGTCGTTCTCGGTGTCGAGCGCAAAGTGCTCGGGTCCGCCGAGCTCATCGAGCAGGTGGGCGACGTTGGTGCCGTACAGATCGCTGGCGACGTTCGCCATGCGGCTGGCCATGTCGGTGTAGCCGATGAGGGTGACACCCTTGTGGACCACCTTCTCGCCCGCCACCGTGAGCTCGCAGTTCCCGCCCTGCTCGGCCGCCAGATCCACCACCACCGAGCCCGGGCGCATGCGCTCGACCATCTCGGCGGTCCACAAGCGCGGCGCGGCCTTGCCGGGGATCAGCGCCGTGGTGATGACGATGTCGACCTCGCTGGCCTGCGCGAGCAGGAGCCGGTCCTCCGCTTCGAGGAAGGCGGGCGACATCTCCTTCGCGTAGCCGCCATGACCTTCGCCCGACTCCTCGATCTCCACGGTGAGGAACTCGCCGCCCAGCGACTGCACCTGCTCGCGGGCTGCGGGCCGCACGTCGAAAGCGCGCACGATCGCGCCCATGCCCTTAGCGGCAGCCACCGCCGCGAGTCCGGCCACGCCTGCGCCCAGCACGAGCACCTTCGCGGGCGGCACCTTGCCGGCGGCCGTGATCTGACCGGTGAAGAAGCGCCCGAAGTGGTTCGCGGCCTCCACCACGGCCCTGTAGCCCGCGATGTTCGCCATCGACGAGAGCGCGTCGACCTTCTGGGCCCGGCTGATGCGCGGGATGCCGTCCACGGCGATCGCGCTCACGCAGCGGTCGGAGAGCGCCTTGAGCACGTGGCCGTTGTGGCCCGGGAAGATGAACGCGATCAGCAGCGCGCCGGGCGTGAGCCGGGCGGTCTCGTCCAGGGCTGGACCCACCTCGGGCGGCCGCACCTTCAGCACGATGTTCGCAGCCCAGGCCTGGTCGCCCGACACCACCTGCGCACCGGCCGCGACGTAGGCCGCGTCGTCGTAGGTGGCCGACACGCCCGCGCCGGTCTCCACATCCACAGTCCAGCCCGCCGCCACCAGCTTCGCCACGGTGGGCGGCGACACCGCCACGCGCCGCTCGTCGTCTCGAAGCTCCTTGACGATGCCGATTCGCACGAGGTCCCAGGGGTGAAGGTGGGTGGACCCTACGCCATCGGAGGGGCGGCGCGCAAGGGCGGCGCGGACCAAGCGTTCGGGGACCCCTTCCTGCGTCCTACACACCGTCGACGGGATGGCAGCGGACCGGTACCCGGGCGTCCACGTCTTGGAGGCTCTGATGTCGTTGCGCTCCCTGGTTCCCGTTCTTGTTCTGGCGGCCTGCACGAGCGCCGCTCCCGTCGACGACACCACGGACGACACCGACGTCGGCCAGACCGACGAGACGGACGACACCACGGAAGAGACCGACGAAGAGACCGAAGAGACCGACGACAGCACCGACGAGACCGACCCCGACGAGGACGGCATCGCCACGAGCTGGACGGGCACGTGGAACTTCACGTTCACCTACTACGAGCGCGACTGGAGCCACCAGGGTCAGGGCGAGAAGTGGGACCCGGTCGACTCGAGCTGCAATGCGGGCAACGTGAGCCTCACCCTCGAAGAAGACGGCCGACTCTTGGTCACCGCGCCCTACGGCGTGTGCACGTCCGGCAGCCAGAAGAACTGGTCGCACATGTCGTTGGACGCGTTGGTGGAGGAGGACGGCACCACCGTCGCCGGCAGTGTGCTCTTCGGCACCACCGGGGGGCCGTCCTACGGGATCAGCGTGGGCTTTGCGCTGCCCGTGAGCGGCTCGATCGGCGCCGATGGCGACCTCGAGAACGGCCTGCTCACGCTCTCCGCCAGCCGGTTCAACAACGGCGTGCAGCCGCACGAGAACCTGCAGTTCCGCGCGACCCTGCGTCCCGCCGCGGAGTGAGCGCTCTGCGGCACCCGTCGGCTCAGGGGTACGCGATGACCACGGACAGACCCGTGGCGGCCGTGCCCGAGCAGCTGGCGACCTCGTCGACGACACCTGTCCGCTCGAGGCACGCGCAGCTGACGTCTTCCAGGCACTCCGCCGAGAGACCCACGCAGGTGGTGTAGTCCGGAGGACCCGCAGTGTCGGAGGTGTCGGGGGGCATGCCTGGGTACTCCGAGAGGCAGTAGGCGGTGGTGCCGTCGCAGGTCTCTTCGCCGCAGGTCAGGGCGACCCCGTCGGTGTCGTCCGAGTCGTCGGTGTCGTCCGTCTCCTCGGTGTCCGAGTCGTTCGTCTCCTCGGTGTCCGTGTCGGTCTCCCCGGCGTCGGTGTCGGCCGTGTCGGTGTCGTCCGGCGGGGTCGAGGAGGTGACACAGCCGGCGAGGGCGAGGAGGATCACGAGGTGGCGCACGAGGGTCTCCGGGGGTGACCCAGGGTAGCACCCCGGGCACCGGATGGTCAGCGGTACCAGTCGCCCCAGCACGCGAGCGTGTGATCGGACGATCGACGGCCGCACCAACCCCAGCCCTTGTCGCTCCACACGCGGTCGTAGGGTCCGTTGGCAGCGCCATGCGCCCACACGTCGGCGTCCACGCCCCAGCAGGTGAGCTCGCCGGTGGGGGTGATGCCGCAGCCCTCGTTGTCGTAGCCGAGCGCGACGTCGGTGAGGGCTTCGCTGGGGGATGTGAGAGGAGCCGACGAGATGCCGTCCCAGCAGGTCCAGGTGCTGTCGGCGTGCTGCCCGCAGTAGTGACCCTCGGACGACGCGACGTCGACGTAGTCGCTGGCCCCGCTGGGCACCTGCGCCCTTGCGCCCGTTGTGGGGCCCCAGCACTGCAAGCTCCCCTCGGAGGCGTCGACCGCGCAGCAGCTCGCCGCAGCGCAAGCGATGCGGGTGAAGCCTGTGCCCGCCGGGATCTCCGTGAGGATCGTGCTGCTCGTCCCCGCGCAGGCGAGCGATCCGGTGGTGCCGACGCCACAGACGAAGGTGGGGCCTGTGTCCCAGTCCTGGACGGGGCTGCCGAACGACGGCACGCCCGCAGCCCCCTGGCACGACAAGGACCCGTTGGGGGTGGCCTGCCAGCAAGCCCACTGCGCGTCCGGGTTGGTCGCGCTGCTGCTGGTCAGGGCGACGCGGTGCCGGGTGCCCAACGGCGCGGTGACGTCGCCGATGCGGTGCGGACTGCAGTGGGTCTTGCCGACATCGTCGATGAGGCAGGCGGTGCCGGTGCGGTGCATCGAGAGCTCGGCCACGGTGGCGTCGGGCGGGAGGTCGACGAGGTAGCGGGGGCTCCCGAACACGCTGGCAGCGCCGTCCGTGGGGGTGCCCACCCCGAAGCCGTTGCCCATCGTCACCGACGTCCAGGCTCCGGTGGGGGCCTTCCAGGCGGACGTCTCGACGTCCGATCCCCAGCAGGCGAGGCTGCCGCTGCCGTCACGGATCCCACAGCCGCTGCCGCCAAAGGCGTCCATGGCGGAGAACGTCCCCGAGGGCGCGTCGTCGGCGAGCGCACCGAGACCCCAGCAGCCGATGGGGCCGCCCGCTTCCACGAGGCTGCAGGCCGCTGCATCTCCGGCGTGGAACGAGCGCGCCACGGTGGTGCGCGCGGGCACTTCGACCTCGATCTCGTCCAGCGCCATCGACGTGGCGAGGCACTCGTTGACCGCGCCGCCCGTGCGGCTGTCGAGGCCGCACACATAAGCCCCAGCCACAGCGATGCGTCCGTAGGAGCGCGTGGAGAACGGGTTGGTGGGATGCTCGCCGCCCCAGCAGATCACCCGCCCGTCGACGGCCGAGATCGCGCAGCCTCCGCTGCTCGACACGCCCCAGTGCTCCGTGGCCACCACGCTGCCGCCCGGACCGCCGCTCTGCCCCCAGCAGGTGATCGTGCCGCTCTCACGACGCCCACACGCCGTGCGCTCGGTGCCGCGCACCTCCAGAAAGGGCTCGTTGGGGACCTCGCAGGTGGCGTCTCGGTTGTGGCCTGTGCAGGTCCAGGTGCCGTCGGCGCGCTGGCTGTAGATCCGGTTCCAGTCAGCCTTCCACGCCACGATCGTGTCAGGGTCCAGCGGAATGGTCACCTCGGCCGGCGCGCTGGCGACCTCGCCTCCGTAGCCGTCGTCGACGGTGATCACGCACGCCCAGACCTCGCCGGCAGCGGTGGTGCCCTCGGGAATCGTGTCACCATCGAGCACGTCGGTGCTGCCGACCACCCCATCGCCGTCCACCGTCCAGCTCACGTTGTAGGAGAGCGCGTCGGCGTCGGCGTCGGTGGACGCGGAAGCGATCGTGCAGCGCAGGGGCTCGCCGGGCGCTTCGGGTGGGGAGACGGCGGCACCCGGCGCGCTGGGCGGGGTGTTCGAGAGGGTGAGGGTCGGGGACGTCACGGCGGCGCCGTTGGCGGTGCCGTCGCTGGGCGTGCAGGTGCAGGAGACGCTGGTGTGGGCGGGCACATCGCCCGCCGCGAGCGTCGAGTCCGCGGCCGCGTGGGGGAGGCCGTCGACGGTCCACGACCAGACGCAGACCGCGCTGTCGCCATCGAGATCGGCGAGCCCGGTGGGCGTGCAGGAGAGGGCGTCGAGGATCGTGGCCGGGTCGGGCTGCACAGCGACTGAGGCCACCGTGGGCGCGGTGTTGCCGATGGTGACGCTGGCGGCCGCTGTGGCGGTCTGGAAGCCATCGGAGCTGGTGGCGGTGGCGGTCCACACCTGGTCGCGGGAGGTGAGCTCGGCCGCCAGGGTGGTGCCCGCCACACTCGGCTGCCCCGGCGACGTCCAGAGCACCGTGGAGTCGACGGGATCGCCGTCGGGATCGGTCGCGGAGGCGGTGACCGTGGCCACCAACGTGTCGGTGGTGGAGGGGAGCAGCGGCTGGATCTCCACGGTGGGGGCATCGGGCGGACCATCGAGGAACAGCGTGGCGGTGGCCGAGGCGGTGAGGCCGGTGCTGTCGGTGACGATGACGGTCCAGGTGTGGGTGGTGCGGCTGGGGTAGGCCTCGACGAAGGCTGCGCCCGAGACGTCGGGCACGGCGCTGCCCCACCTCCCGTCCACGTCGGAGCTCCAGGCCACGGACAAGGCGGTGGCGGGCTCGTCGGGGTCGGTGGCCACCACCGAGAACCGGATCGGGCTGCCGAACAGCACGAGGTCGTCGTCGACCGGCAGCACGTCGGACAGCTCGGGCGGCCGACCCGCGAGCACGGCGACCGAGGTGGTGCACGCCAGGCCCAGCTCGTCGGTGACCGTGAGCGTGAGGAGGTGGGTGCCTCCCGAGAGCGTGACCACAGGCAAGGTGAGTGCGCCCGTGCCATCGGGCGTGGCGGCGCCCAGCGCACCGTCCACATCACTCGACCAGGCCGCGAGCAGCGTGTCGGCTGGCTGCTCGGCGTCCGACGCTGTGCCCGACAGGTCGAGCGTGGGGTCCACCGTGCCCTCGATCGGGGCGGTGATGCTGCAGCCCGGGGCGGTGTTCGTGGGGAGGATCTCGAGAGAGAGCGCATCGGTGCCGGAGAGGCCGTCCGCATCGGTGGCCGTGAGCGTGAGGTCGACGGCGCCGGCGTTGAGGGTGGCGGTGGTGGTGAGGGAGCCGTCGGCGGCAGCGGTGGTGGCGAGGGCGCTGAGGTCGTCGGTGGGGCGCGAGGAGGTCCAGGCGAGGCTGAGCGCGGTGACGTCGGCGTCGGCGTCGGTGAGCGATGCGGCGAGGGCGAAAGGAACCCCCGCGTAGAGGCGAGGGGCGGCCGGGCCCGTGAGGCTTACGGTGGGAGCGACCGGCGGGGGGTCGGTGTCGGAGTCATCCGTGGTGTCGGAGTCGTCGGTGGTGTCGGAGTCGTCGGTGGTGTCGGAGTCGTCGGTGGTGTCGGAGTCGTCCGAGTCGACTGGGACCTCGGAGTCGTCGGTGTCCTTGGGGTCGTCGGCCTCCGGCGCGCAGCCCCAGAGACCGAGGGTCAGCAGCCACGTGATCGAGCGGTTCATGCCTCCTCCCTGTGCGACCAAGCAGCCTACAGAAGCGGAGGCCGTTGGGCAACGCCCTCGCGAGGTCGGCGGGTGGGCGACGTCCATGTTCCATCCGGCCGGAGCAGGCGCACGAAGTCCCACTCCCCCATGGACGCATCTCCTACGCGGAGGCTCTTGAGGGCGGAGCGAGGGCGGAGAGGTGGGATCATGGTTCGGGACCGTCCACCCACTGGAACACACCATCGCAAAAACGGGATGTCGATGCGCCGTCCGCGAAGGTTGTGAGCTTGGAGAGGCTGATGCGCAGGCCATCCTCGCGCTGATCCGCGTTCCAGCGGAGCGTGGTCCCGCCATCGGGCGTGCGCCGTTCATACGCCACGCTCACCTCGGGGGCGGACCCTAGGTCCGCAGGGTTCAGGCGCACCCAGTCCGAGCACGTGACCGGTCCCAGGGAGATGGTCCCGAAGGTGTCGTCCAGCCGGCTCGGAACACAGGTGCTGGGAATCCGGGCCCGGCCCTCGTCGTCGGCCTCGACGAGAACTACGAGCCCCCACACGTCGTCATATGCGGACCCTCCCCCATCGGGCCTCTCGTGCCAGACTGAGCAGCCGACCATCCCACGCCAGACGTTCTCGACCTGCCACCCAGAAGGGGTGTCCGAGGGGTCGCCGGGAGTGTCCAGCTCAGGCGCCTCCACCCAAGGCACATCGGGATCGTTCAACGGCGCGTCGGGGCTGCCGGTGTCGACCGGGAACGACCCCGGATCCCCCGGTTCGTCACGGCAGGCGAGCAGCAGCACGGTGAGAGCCAACGCGCGCACGGAGACCTTCCCTGCGCACTGTACACCCTCTTCTTGCGCGTGACTCCACCCACCTGCTGAGGGTCGCTTCCCGACGGAACGATCGCCGCCGACCCGATGTATGCTGCGTGCCCGCCCGGAGCGCCCATGCGAACCCTCCTCCTGCTCTCGCTTTCGGCCTGTGCTGCGGCCCCAGGTTCCCTGGTCCGACTCGACCCGGCCGACACCACCGCCTGCCCCGCCGGCGGCACCGTGATCGTCACCGTTCTCGATCGGGACGGTGACGGCGTGCTGGCCACTGCGGCGCGTCGAGCACGCCTGGAGGCACGGGTGGCGGTGCCGCCGTGGTCTACGGCCTGGTCACCATCGGCTCCACGGCCGACTTCGCTCGCCTGACGGGTGTGCAGCGCATCGAGGGCCAGCTTCGCATCTCCTGCAATGACGCCCCGCTCCCCGACCTGCTGTCCCTGTCCACGCTGCGGGAGGTCACCGGCGAGGTGCGCATCGAGCGGTGCGCTCTGCTCGAGGACCTCTCGGGGCTCGACGCGCTGACGACCGCCGGCGATCAGCTGCTGATCCTCGATCTGCCCGACCTCCGCGATCTCACGGGCCTGGGATCGCTCAGGTCCGTGGGCAGCAGCTTCGCGCTGCTGCGGGTGCCGTCGTTGATCAGCCTCGATGGTGTGGGCGCGCTCACCTCATTGGGCGGCCTGTCGATTGAGGAGGCCGACCTGCTCACGTCGCTCGACGGCCTCACAGCACCCGCCACCCTCGACGGCTACCTCCAGCTGGTCGACAACAAGGTGCTCACGGATCTGGGCGCCCTTCAATCCGTCACGGCGATCACCAGGGGGGTGACCATCTCGGCGAACAACACCCTGACCTCGCTGACGGGCCTGGAAGGTGTGCAGACCATCGGCTGGAACTTCTACATCGAAGACAACCCGGTGCTGCGCGACTTCGACGGCCTCTCGGGGCTCGTCTCGATCGCCTCGAACGTCTACGTCGAGAACAACGCTGCGCTCCGCGACATCTCCGGCCTGCACGGGCTCACCTCCTACAGCAGCGGCGGGGCCACCTGGCGGAGCAACCGGTGCCTGCCGCTGTCGGAGAAGACGGCGTTTGAGGCGGCGACTGGGCTGTCGATCGGGTCGTGGACGAGCAACGGAACCGCGGCGCCCTGCCCGTAGCGCTCCGGTCGTTTCGGGCCGGCGGTCGACGCGGGGGTGAGCGCACTTTGTGCCCCTGCACCCCTTTGGACTTCTTCTGCACCCCTTTGGACTTCTCCTGCACCCCCTGGGACTTCTCCTGCACCCGTCGGGACGCTCGCTGCACCCCCTCGGACTTCTGCTGCACCCTCAGGGGTAGTCCGGAACGGGGTCCCGGTCCGGACCCACCGGTCAGCGCAGGACCTTGGGGCGGCAGACGGTGGGGGCGATCCCACAACGCCCGATCACCGGCAGATCATCACGAAGGTAACGCTGCCCAAACTGGTGGCCCCGACGGGGGTCCATCCGGCTGGAATGGTCACGAACTTGCCTTCGGCGATGTCGCTGTCGATGTCCTTCTTGAGCGCCCAAGGGGTTTGCACAGCCATACAGGCCTTAGGCGCCGGATCCTGCGCCTGGGCCTCGTAGCCGGCGATGGCGCCGCCGATGGCGAGGGTGATGAGGACGACGACGAGGGTGCGGGACATGGGACGCTCCGTGGTTGGGCGAGCCGACGGTACCACGGCCGAAGTCGCCTGCGGCCTGCTAGAGCGCCGCGCGTCCGAGCACGTCGCCTGCACGCCACCGGGCGGCGAGTGCGTCAGCGGCGGGTCCCCAGTCGGTCCATCGAAACCGAAAGCCCGCATCGAGCAGCTTGGTGGGCACCACACGCCGACTCTTACGCATGAGCTCCACGTCGGTGCCCAGCAAAACAGCACCCAGCTCGGCCATGCCCGGGAGCACAGGCAGCCCCAACGGGACGCCCGCAGCCCGCCGAATGTCAGCCATGAAGGCAGCATTCGTCAGAGGATTCGGTGCCGTAAGGTTCACCGGCCCCACGATGTCGTCGCGTTCGATGAGGAAGTCGAGGATCGCGGCCATGTCTTCGTCGACGAGCCACGAGACGTACTGGCGTCCACCGTAGAACGGTCCTCCGAGCCCGCGGCGCGTGAGCCCCATCAGCACATCGAACACGCCGCCCTGATCGGGGCTCATCGTGAAGCCGGTGCGCAGCGCGACGCGGCGGGTGTGGGGGGTGTTGGCCGACGCAAGGGCGACCTCCCAGCAGCGCGCGATGTGAACGCTGTAGCCCCAGTAGGCGGGGCTGTTGGGGTCTTGGGGATCGATGCGACCGGACTCACCGAACGGCTCGCCGAGGTTGTGCGCGTAGATGGTCGCGGTGGAGGCCTGGAGCCAGACCTTCGGCGGGTGCTTGGCCGCCGCGATCGCGCGGCCCACGGCGAGCGTCGAGTCGATGCGCGACGCCATCATCTCGTTGAGGTTGGCCCAGTGGTACCGACAGTTGACCGACCGACCCGTGAGGTTCAACACCACGTCCGCCCCGTCGATCACGTCGAACCACGCCCCATCGCTGCGGCCGTCCCAGCGCAGCGCAGGATCCGAGACCGACCGCGCGATCACGTCGACCTGGTGGCCGGCAGCACGAAAGTGGCGTGCGAGGAAGCTCCCGATCTGCCCTGTCCCGCCCGGCATGACGATGCGCACGTGAGCCTCCGGGTTCCCTCCTATCGGTTCGCAGGCCCTCGCCGTCGACGCTGCCGCGAATGGCGGCGTGGGCTGGGCCCTGGTGGTACGGCGGTGACGGACTGCGTCCTACCCTCGTGCCGAAGGACCGCTCCAAGGACCGCCCATGGCCCGCCTCTCCGACATCGAGATCTTCGTGGCGGTCGTGGACCAGGGCGGCTTCACCGCGGCCGCCAAGACGCTGGGCTTGTCGAAGTCCTACGCCAGCCGACGCGTGAGCGCGCTCGAAGATCGTGTGGGCGCCGCGCTGCTCACCCGCAACACGCGCCACGTGGCCCCCACGGCGGTGGGCGAGGCCTTCCATGCCCGCTGTCGGGCGGCGCTGGAGATGCTTGATGATGCCGAGCAGATCGTGGCACGGGAGCTCGACGAGCCCCGCGGTCGCCTGCGCATCTCGCTGCCGGGCTCGTTCGGCGTGAAGCACCTCGCGGGGCTGGTGGCCTCGTTCGCGGGCCAGCACCCCGACCTGTCGGTGGAGGCCTCCTACACCGACAGGAAGGTGGACCTCGTGGACGAGCGCTACGACCTGGTGGTGCGCATCGGCGCGCTGCCCGAGGCCGACCTCATGGCTAAGCGGCTGGCGTCGTCGGAGCTGTGGCTGCTGGCTTCGCCGGCGTACATGGCGGAGCATGGAACCCCGGCGGAGCCGCAGGATCTCGCCCGCCATGAGGCCCTGATCTACACGCTCTCAGCGGACCCAAGGCGGTGGTCGGTGCCCACGCCGAACGGGCCCGAGTCGGTCGTGGTCAGCGGTCGGCTGGAGAGCGACAACGGGGACGCCCTCATGGCGGCCTGCGTGGCGGGCTGCGGCGTGGGCTACCACCCGTCGTGGATGGCGCTCGAGGAGGTCCGCGCAGGGCGGCTCGTGCGCCTGTTCGGGGACTGCCCCGCCCACCAGCTGGGGGTGTGGGCGCTCTGGCCGCGGCATCGCCACCTCTCCCCGAAGGTGGCACGCTTCGTGCGGTATCTGGCCGACGCGCTGGTCGACCCTCCATGGGCCTGCCCAGCAGGCTAAGCTGCGGCGGCTTCGGAGGTCAGATGCGCTGGTGGATGTGGGTCGGACTGCTGGCGGGCTGCGACGACTACTTCCTCGGCGTGGATGGTGCGCCCCCCGACACCGACACCACCGAGAAGGTGGGCTGGTGCGCGGTGCAGCAGCTGTTCGTGGACGAGTGCGTGGTGTGCCACAGCTCGGCGGCCCCGCTGGGCGACCTCGACCTCGAGACCGACCCGCTGGCAGCCCTCGTGGGCGTCGTCTCGGCCACCGATCCCTCGCTGCAGCTCGTGGTGGCGGGCAACGTCGCGGCCTCCTTCCTCGAGCGCAAGCTCACGGGTGAGCTCACCACGGACGAAGGCGGGAAGATGCCGCCCGGCGGCACCGTGGATGCTGCCACGCTGGCGGAGCTTCGCCAGTGGATCTCCGATGGCGCTTCGGGCGAGTGTGACGAGGTGATCGATCCCGGCGGGGAGTCGTTCCACGCAGAAGGGTACGCGCTCGCGCCCGCGCACGGCCAGGAAGCGAAGCTCCAGACGCTGAAGTGCGTGACCTGCCACGGCACCGACCTCATGGGTGTGGGCGACATCCCCTCCTGCGACGGTTGCCACGTTGAGGGCTGGCGCACCGACTGCACCTTCTGCCACGGGGAAGAAGAGGACGGCACGGGCTCGCCGCCCTACCACATCTCGGGGGAAGACGATGGCCTGGATGCCTCGTTCATCCCGCACCGCGCCCACACCACCGACACCGCGCTGCACACCGCCTTCGACTGCACCACCTGCCACGCGAAGCCCGTCGACGTGCTCTCGCCGGGCCACCTGTTCATCGCCGACTCCACGCCGGGGGTGGCGGAGATGTCGTTCGTGGGTGGGCTCTCCAAGGCGGCGGTGTGGAACGCCTCCACCGGGTCGTGCAGCAACCTCTACTGCCACGGCAACGGGCGGGGCCCGAACGGCATGATGGACCACGACGACACGGTGCTGGGCTGCGCGCAGTGCCACGCGGCCGCCACCACCCCGGGTCGGTGGGGCCAGCTCTCGCCGCCGCACGACAAGCACCTCGAAGAGAACATCGACTGCTACGAGTGCCACCTCGCGACCACGAACGAGGCGAACCAGATCGTCGATCCCGCGGTTCACGTGAACGGCATCAAGGACGTGTCCACGGTGCCCAACATCACGGTCACGAACAAGCGCTGCACCGGCACCTGCCACCAGGAACCGCACACCAACGAGGCCTGGGCCGACTGATCGACCCGGTTACGCGGGCAGGTGCTGCGCCAGCCGCGCTGCGCGCGGATCCTCCTCGGGCGTGATCGCTCGAAGCCGACCGGCCAGGTCGGTCCACAGCGCTTCACCCCGAGCCCGCGCGGCCAGCGCCACGAGGTACGCGTCTTCCCAGGTGGGCTCGCGGGTCATGGAGCGCGCGGTGTCGGCCAGCTCCAGGGCGCGGGTGCGGTCTTGCCCGTCTTCCAGGTAGAGCGTGGCGAGCGTGCGGTAGATGCCCACGTCGGGGGGCGTGTGACCGCACTTGCCGCCGGAGCACTTCGCTTCGTGCAGGCAGGTCTCCAGCGCCTGCATCGCGCCCATGCGGTGACCACCACGCAGGCGTACACGGGCGATCGCGCCGTAGATCGACGGGTGGGGACCGCTGGACTGGATCATCCCGCGCAGGACACCCTCGGACTCGGGCAGACGACCCAGGCCCTCCAGCACGGCCGCGTAGAGCCCGCCGCCAAAGTTCGGTGACGTGGCGCGCTGGGCCTCCAGCACCGCCAAGGCGGCCCCGAGCTGGCCGTTCTGGGCCTCCACCTGCGCGAGCAGCAACGCCGTGTGGGTGGCGCCGATCTCGTGGTGACCCCCCGCGATCTCGGCGAACTGGCGCCAGGTGCGTGCAGCAGCCGCCGGATCGCCGAGCGCGTGGGCTGCCCGGGCCCGCTCGTGCAGCACGAGGGGCTCATCGTCGGGCATCGCGACCAGGGCGGCGAGCGCGGCCTCGGCGTCGCCGTCTTCCAGATCGAGCACCGCCTTCACGAAGGGGGCACCGAGCGTGATCATGCCGTCGCGGAGGGGCTCGGGGTAGCTCTCGTGCAGCAGGGCGAGGCGCGCGCGCATGGCGTCGGCCTCGTCTTCGCTGATGCCCTCGGGCAGCGGGAACTCGTCGGTGGGGTGGGCATCGCGGAAGCGCCCGTCGACGTGCAGGAGCTGCTCGGCCTCGGCGCGGGCGCGGGCCTTGGCGGCGTTGTCCTTAGCGCTGAGGGCGTCACGAATGGTGGCGCGCGCTTCCTCGAAGGCCTCTTCGAGACCCGTGCTGCGGAAGCGCTGCGCGAGGTCCAGGTGCAGCTCCACGCGCTCGGGGTCGCCGGCCTGGGCCCACGAGATGGCCGCAGCGAGGTTGGTGCGGGCGAGCGCTTCTTCGGCCGAGGCGATCACATCGGCAGCGCCGTGCAGGTTGCCCAGCTCCAGGGCGTCGAGGCGGGCCTCGGCCCATGCACCTTTCACCAGGAGGTCGCGGGCGCGGGCGAGCCGCTTCTCGGGGGAGGGTCGGATCCAGTCGAGCAGGCCCATCAGTTCGTACCTTCGGTGAGCACGATCACCTCGGGCGGGACCCTGGGCGGCGTGGGGTGGGGGGGATCCAGCTGCTGGTCGAGGGGACCCCACCGCTCCACCTGGTCGGTGAAGCCGAGCGTGACCTTGTCGACACGATCGACGTAGAGCACACCGTCGAGGTGGTCGCACTCGTGCTGCACCACCACCGCAGGGAAGCCCCGCAGCTCCAGGGCCAGCGGCTCGCCGTGGCGATTGAGCGCATCGAGGCGGATGTGCGCCGGACGCTCCACGACGCCGCGAAGGCCTTCCACCGACAAGCAGCCTTCCAGGGTGCGCGCCGTGGGACCCTCGATGCGCGTGATCACCGGGTTGATGAGGAACTCCGGCCCGCGCTCGGCGGTGAGCGTGAGCACCACCACCCGCACGGACTCGTGCACCTGGGGCGCGGCCAGGCCGGCACCGTCGTACTCGTCCATCGTCTCCAGCAGGTCGTCGAGGAAGCGCTGGAAGTCAGGGGTGGCGATCTCGGCGGGGTCGACCCGCTCCGCCACGCGGCGCAGCACGGGATGTCCCATCTGCGCGACCCGTAGAATGGCCATGGGGCCTCCGTTCAGCGGTGTTCGTAGTCACCCGGGAGCGACCCGCAAGCGGTGCCGTGCGTTCGCGGGTGTCCGGGGCTACGTCCGCGCCCATGCCCATCCCGTCCCGCGCGCTCTCCTCGCTGCTGCTCGTGGCCGCCCTCGTGTGGCACGCGCTGGCCGTGGGGCATGACCTCAAGCAGGCCCACCGCGAGCAGCACGGCCGCGACTTCGCTTCCTACTACTATGCGGTGAAGGTGGCGGTGGACGGGGGCAACCCGTACGACCGCGCAGAGCTGGCGGCTTCCGCGCGGGACGAAGCCACGCGCGCCGGCGTTCACCCCTTCTTCTACCCGCCGCCCTACCTGCTCACGATGGTGTGGGTGCTGCCGCTCGACCTCACCACGGCCTACAGGGTCTGGTACGCGGTGGACGAGCTGCTCGGGCTGCTGGTGTGGTTGCTGCTCTGGCGCTGGTGGCGGGGTCTGGGCAGCTCGGTGGGCTGGACGCTGGCGGCGTCCCTGGCGGCGCTCACGGCCCTGCCCAACAACCACCTGATGGGTCAGATGAACCTGCCGGTGGTGCTGCTGGTGGTGGTCGCGCTGGAGCGTGAGGAGCGAGGCCACAGCAGCGTCGCAGGGCTCGCGATGGGCCTGGCGTGCATGATGAAGATGTCGCCCGGGCTGCTCGTGGCGTGGTGGCTGCTGCGCGGACGGTGGAAGGCGGCGGCGGTGTCGGTGGGCGCGGCGGTGGTGCTCTCGGTGCTGTCGCTGGCGCTCGTGGGTCCGGCGCTCCAGTGGACGTTCTACAGCGAGGTGCTGCCGGCGTTCACGTCGGGCCGCTACAACGGGCTGGGCGTGGGCATCGATCTGTATGGCAACCACAGCCTCCCGAACCTGTTCGACGCCGCGTTTCCTGCTGGGACGAACCACCTGATCCTCTCGGACACGGCGCGGGTCCTGAGCCAGCTCTCGGCGCTCGCGCTCGTGGTGCTGTTGGGGACCACGCTGCGGCGTGCGCCCGCGGATGCGCTCGCGACGGCGGGGCAGATCGGCGCGGTCACATCGGCCATGCTGGTGATCCCGGTGTTCACGTACGAGCACCACCTGGTGTGGTCGATCCTGGCGCTCGTGCCGGTGGTGGTGGGCCTGGAGACCGGGCGTCTGGCGCGGACGTGGGCGGTGCCGGTGGGGGCATCCATCGCGGTGTGGGCCTTCGACCTCGCGGCGATGAAGGAGCTCGCGCTCTACGTGCAGGATGCGGCCCCGTGGGTGACGTGGTGCGTGCGGGAGTCCAAGTTCTTCGCCGTGGTCGTGCTGGGCGCGGCCTCGTGGGTGGTGGGGCGGTCGACGCCCGGGGAGACGGCATGAGGGCGCTGGTGACGGGGGCCGGTCAGCGGGTGGGTCGGGCCATCGCTGTGGAGCTGGGCCGCAGCGGCTTTGAGGTGGCGATCCACCACCGCAGCAGCCTGCGGGGGGCCGAGGGCACGCTGGCGGCCGTGAAGGCGGCCGGCGGAACGGGCTGGCTGGTGCGGGGCGATCTCACACGTGCCGACGATGTCTCCGCGATGGCTGCGCAGGTCTCGGCCCGCTGGGACAGCCTCGATGTGCTCGTGCACAACGCGTCGCACTTCGAGCGCAAGGCGTTCGAGGAGGTCAGCGTCGAGCACCTCGACACCATGTGGGGCGTGCACGTGCGCGGTCCGTTCTTGCTCACGCAGGGCCTGTTGCCGCTGCTGCGGGCGGGCGGATCGGCGGCGGGGCGTTCGCCGGGCGAAGGCGGGCTGGTGGTGTCGATCGGCGACATTGGGGCCGAGCGCAGCCTCGCCGACCACGCCGCCTACACGCTGTCCAAGGCCGCGCTGCTGGCGCTCTCGCGCTCGCTCGCCGTGGAGTTGGCCCCCACGGTGCGGTCGGTCGTGGTGAGTCCGGGTCAGGTGGCGTGGCCCGCCGACTACGACGACGACACCCGTGCGCGTCTCGCCCGGCGGATTCCGATGGGCCGGGTGGGCACGCCGGAGGATGTGGCGCGGCTGGTGCGCTTTGTCGCGCTGGAGGCGCCTTACCTCAACGGCGTCGTGCTCAACGTCGATGGGGGACTCTCGGCTCGGTACTGACCTGACGCGGCTGCGCGGCGGGGTCAGCCCGCGACGAGCTTCCAGCCCGCGCCGAACACCGTGACCAGATTCACCGGACGGGTGGGGTCGGTCTCGATCTTCTGCCTCACCCGACGGATCGCCACGGCCGGCGCGAAGCTCATCTCGTCGCGCGAGAGCGACCACACGTCCTGCTCCAGCATGGCGTGGGTGACGACCTCGTTGCGGTGGAGGGCGAAGTACGACAGCAGCTGGTGCTCACGCTCCGTGAGGGCCACACGCCCGTTCGCGCCGCGAAACTCGGCGAGTCCCACATCCAGGGTGCCGCTGAGCAGGCGCACCAGGGTGTGACCCATGCCCGCGGCTTCTCGGCGAGAACGCACCTGCTGCTCCACCGCGTCGCGCATGTGCACCCGCAGGACGGGGTCGGCGTTCGGGAAGCGCTTCTCCAGCACCTCGGTGGGCACCACGAACGCGCCGATCGTGTGGCCGAAGGTGGGTGCCACGCCCAGCCGCTCCACGTAGGGCGCCACATCGACTGTGGGACCAGGGAGATCGACGCGCGGCGGCTTCCAAGGGCCCGACACCGCTTGCGCCACCCGAAGGCTCGTGCAGATGAACTCGGTGAGCGCGGCTTCGTGTCCGTCCGCGGCACCCCGGATGTCCATGTGCATCCTGTAGATGCGGCCGACGGCTGTGTCTTCCGCGCTCGTGACCAGCTCGGGCGTGAGGGACGTGCTCAGGGACCACACCTCGTCGAGCCCTTCCCGCAGCGTGGGGTAGTTCGTGATGATGAACCCGAGCGTGCCCACCGCCGACAGATCGGCGTGGTCCGATGCGTAGAGTCCGATGTGCGGCTCCTTGAGCAGATCGCGGGCCACCGCATACATCTGGATCGCTGGGGCGATCGGCAGCATGGACCCCTCGAGGCGCAGCAACGCGGGATTCATGCCGGCCTTGGCGGCCACCTCGTACGGGTCGGCCCCCCGCGCTTCCACGAGCCGCATCAAGCGCGTGACGAAAGGGACGCCGCAGAAGCCGGGACGACAGGTTTCCATGGCGCGCATCCTACTCTATGGCACCCCGTGCGAGCACCGCGTTCTCGCCGCACCCCACCCCAACGTGTCAGGCGGCGGGCCCCAACGAGGACCGGCGCTCAGCGAGCCGGAGGTTGTGGTCGAGCGCGGTCAGCGACCACGCTTCGGCGGCGCGCTCGAGGTCGGACCCGGTCATGCCCTCCGCGAGGGCTGTTGCGTTCGCAGCCACCACGCGTCCGTGGGCGTCGATCAGCAGCGCTGCGGAGGTGGTTCGGGCATCGAGAAGGGCGTTGAGAGCGGCACGTAGTGCCCCCTCTTGCCCGTCGGCGTGCGCGCGCCCCAGCCGGCGGTCGAGCACCCAGTTGAGGTTGTCCTTGACCCGGCTCGGGGCCACCTCCGCGGGCGCAGAACACCGTCGATACTCATCACCCGCACGAACCGCCGCGAGCACCTCGTCCACCTCGATCACGGGCGCGAGCACGTGGCTCTCCAGCTGCCGGCGGAGGATGAGGCTGAGCAAGAACCCGGTGAATCCCAGCAGCGCCATGGCCCACGCCCCAGCAAGGCCAAGGTTGGCGGCCTCGGCGTTCGCTTGGTCCATGGACGCGCGGTTGACGTCGCCAAGTCCGCGCAGGGCCTCGGCGACGTCGGCACGAGCGCGTGCGTCGCCAGCAAGTGCCGCCGCGGCGTGCTGCTGAATGGACGTCACGAGCGGCGCTTCTTGGGCCTCGGTGATGTTGTTCTTGGCGCGCTGGAGGGCCTCGTGGAAGCGCGCGGGTTCGTGGCCGCTCGTCAGCACCTCGAACATCTCCTCGACGGCCTCGGTGCTGTCGACATTCTCGCGGAGGATGCGCTCGACGGCGGGGCTCGTCCTCCCCAGCAGCACGACCGCGGCGAGCGAGGTCAACAGCTGGAGGCCGAGCAGCAGCCCGATCGCGATGCGGGCCTGGGACGAGGGACCCATCTCAGCCTCCTTCGGCGAAGCGGCGGGCTGCCCCCTCGGGCCCCACCAACACCAGGACATCGCCCGCTTGAACCCGTAGCTCGGCGTGTGGCAGGAGAATCTGTCCGTGGCCTTCGACCGTCCGACGAATCGCCAGCACCGTGAGCTGGTAGTTCTTGGGCAGGTGAAGCTGAACCAGGGTGCGCCCGAGGGTGGAAGCGGGCGGCGTCAGCTCCGTGATGAGGAGGTCGTCGCCGAGAGGCACCACGTCGAGCACGCCGGGGTAAGCAAAGCGTGCCGCCAGCCGCTCGCCGAGCGTGCGCTCCGGGTTCAGCACCTCGTGCGCGCCCACGAGGCGCAAGATCCGCTCGTGCATCTCGTCGGTGGCGCGCGCGATGATGCGCTTGCAGCCCATCTGCCGAAGCATCGCGGTGACCACGATCGACGACTCTCGGCTCTCGTCGCCGATCGCGCACACGCAGAAGTCGCGCGATGCTGGACGCAGGTGCGCCAGCTCGCTCTCGTCCATGGCGTCCATGGCCAACGACTCCTTAGCGAAGGCGGCGGCCATCTGGACCCGCTCTTGCCGGCGGTCGACGGCCAGCACCTCGGTGCCGTGGCGCGCCAGCGAGTGAGCGAGCGCCATGCCAAACTGCCCAAGTCCAATGATCAGAGCCTGTTGCGCGGACATCGTGTTCCTACCCGACCTGCACGGTCTCGAGGGGATAGCGTCGACCCAGCTTGGATTGACCCACAAAGAAGATGAACAGGGTGAGAGGTCCTACCCGCCCGGCGAACATGCAGAGCACGATCAGCACCTTGCCGATCCCGTCCAGCTTGGCGGTGGCACCCATGGTGAGCCCCACCGTGCCGAGCGCCGAGGCGACCTCAAAGACGGCGTGGTCCAGCGCGATCGGTTGCGTCACCTGGATCGCCACGAGCGCGGCCACCGCCGAGAGCACGCCCACGGTCGTGATCGCTGCGGCCTCGTAGATCGTTCGGTGCGGGATGCGGCGTCCGAAGGCCGACGCTTCTGAGCGGCCCTTTCCCGCCGCGACCACCGCGAGCACCAGGGTGGCTACCGTGGTCGTCTTGATGCCCCCCGCCGTGGAAGCGGGGCTTCCCCCCACGAACATGCACAAGATGGCAACGGTCCAGGTCGCGGGGTGGATCGCCGCGAAGTCGATGGAGTTGAACCCTGCCGTTCGCAGGGTGACCGACTGGAACCAGGCGTTGGCGAGCTTGTCGACGACGCCCATCCCTGCCAGCGTTCCCTCCCACTCGATCACCAGAAAGAACAGCGCAGGAACGACGAGCAGCACGGCGGTGGCGGCGATCGCGAGCTTCGCGTGCAAGCTGCCGCGCCCGCGGAGCAGCAGGGGAGCCGCGACCACCACGGGGGGGCCGAGTCCGCCCAGCGCGATCAGCGCGCTCACCGTGAGCAGGATGCCTGGGCTGCCTTGGTAAGAGATGAGGCTGTCGGTCTGGAGCGCGAAGCCGGCATTGCAGAACGCCGAGATCGACGTGAACACGGCGCGCCACACCGCCATGGGCACACCGTCGCCGTGGGCGATGAAGAGCGGTGCGAGCAGCACCGCGCCGATCAGCTCGGCCCACAGCGTGACCCTGAACACCGTGCGCAGCGCGCCGCCGAGGTCATCGCGCGCCGACGGACCCCCGATCAGGTTGGCGGCCAGCGCCTCCTCCCGCACCCCGAGGCGTCGGCCGAGGTAGACGGCGGCAGCGGCAGCAAAGGTCATGATCCCGAGGCCACCGAACTGGATCAGGGCCAGGATCACGACCTGGCCGAACAGCGTGAACGCGGTGGGCGTGTCGAGCACGGCGAGGCCGGTCACGCAGCTGGCACTGACGGCGGTGAACACCGCGTCGATGAGCGCGATCGAGCCGGGCCCTGTGGAGGCGAACGGCAGCTCCAGCAGCAGCGCCCCCACGCCCCCCAACAACGCGAACGAGAGCACGAGAAGCCGAGCGGGGGAGTCCAGCACCAGGTCGAGCCAGGTGACGTCCGCCCGGCGGGCGTCCGCTGCCCGAACCACAGGAAGGCCGAGCACGGCGAGGACCACGAACAGCAGCACACGCGGCACGGGCAGTTGTTGAGGAAAGGTGAGGACCGCGGTGGCGAGCAGCAGCACCCCGGCGGGCGAGGGCAGCTCGGACGTGCTGCCGGTCGGGGTCGTTGAACGCACAGGGGCGCGCACCGTGCGCCACGCGTGCAGGAGCGACCAGGTGGTCGCCATCAGCATCACCAAGCCGAATGCGGGCTCGTCGGGGCGCTGACCGATGGCCAGTGCGGCGAGACCCAGGACACCGATCGTCGAAGCGAGCGGCGCGAGCCAGGTCCGTCGGACCCGACGGAGGTCGGCAATGGGCACGAGCAGGCTTGCCACACCACCGGCGGCACCCCACAGGCCGGTGGGCGCGGAAGCGACAGGGTACGCCACCACCGCCCCAACAGCGGCTGCGAGGACCAACGGGCGGGCGGCCAACCCGCCGAGCAGTGCCTGGAGCCAACGAGCCACGGGGGACGGCCTCGAGAGGTGCGGAGTGTACCGACCTT
Organism: uncultured Enterobacteriaceae bacterium; assembly: GCA_964396405.1. Taxonomy (GTDB): domain Bacteria; phylum Myxococcota_A; class UBA796; order UBA796; genus JACKEO01. The sequence goes on along the minus strand of CAYNFK010000071.1, from coordinate 2,125 downwards.
GGGCCACGGGTGCCACGTGTTGGGACCGACGGGATAGACGCGGGCCAGCAGGAGCGGGCATGGCCGATCGCATCGAGCTGGAAGCGGTGGAAGTGGACGTGGTGGTGGGCATCACCGAGCCCGAGCAGCGCACGCTCCAGCCGATCCGCATCGACGTCGAGATGGAGGTCGACCTCGACGGCGCCTCCACGGGCGATCTGTCCCGGTCGGTGAACTACGCCTCGGTGCGCGACCAGCTCGTGTTCCTCGCTGAGCACGGCCGTTACAGGCTGATCGAGACGCTGGCCGTGGCGGCCGCGCGCCTTCTGCTCGCGCCGCCCCCGCCTGCTGCGCCCGCCGGCAGCGTCGACAAGGTGCGGGTGCGGGTGCGTAAGCCCACCGTGCTCCCGCGTGCGATCCCGGGCGTCTCCATCGAGCGCTCGGTCGACTGGTGCGATCTGCAGACCCGCATGGTGCCCGAGCGCACTTGGCTCGACACCCTGGTCGACACCCCTCAGGGCGGTGCGTGGCGCGCCCACGTCGAGCCGGAGAGCGACTGGAAGGTGCCCGAGACCGTGGCCCTGCTCGTTGTGGCCGGCACGATCGTCGCGGAGGGCCGCACGCTCACCACCGGCGCGCGCCTTGCGCGGGGCGAAGTGGGCAAGCTGCGCGCCACGGGCACGGCTCCGGCCACGCTGTTGGTGGTGGGTGCCCTCACGCCGCCGCCGCCGATGTCCTAAGGCTTCACGTTCCTCCGGGGTCGCATCCGCGGCGTGTGCATCGCTGCGATCACCGGTTACGAGAGGAAGCGGACCATTTTGGTCCTGTATGAGTCCTCCCGCTCGGAACGACGTTGCTGCGCATCGCAAAGCTCACGGACTACGCGCTCGTGCTGCTCGCCCACCTGGCGAGGTCGCAGCATGTGTGCACGCATCCGGCCTCCGATCTGGCCGAGAGCACGGGCATCCCGGCCCCCACCGTGGCGAAGGTGCTCAAGGTGCTGGCGCGGGAGGGTCTGGTGGTGTCGCATCGCGGCTCGCGCGGCGGCTACGCGCTGGCCCGCGATCCCGCCACCATCAGCGTCGTCGATGTGGTGGAAGCGCTGGAGGGCCCGGTGGCGATCACCGACTGCAGCCACGTCACCGGGGCCTGCCTGGATCAGGGGCGCTGCGATCTCTCTTCGCACTGGCCCCGCATCAACGCCGCCGTCCGGGAGGCGCTCGTGGGCGTCACCCTGCTGGAGCTCGCGCGCACCGTCCGTGCCGTCGTTCCCACCGCTTCTGCTTCGCGTGGCCTGCCGCGCGTGTCGCTCGCCCAAGGAGGTCACTGATGTCCACCGATGGCGCCGTCGTCAGCCAGCTCGAGAAGTCCTACGAGCACGGCTGGAGCACCGACATTGAAGAGGATCGCCTGCCGCCCGGCTTGAACGAGGGCGTGGTGCGCGAGATCTCGCGGCGTAAGGGCGAGCCCGAGTGGCTGCTCGACTGGCGCCTTAAGGCGTTCCGCCACTGGCTCACGATGACGCCGCCCACCTGGCAGCGCCCCGAGCACCCTCCGATCGACTTCCAGGCGATCACCTACTGGTCGTCGCCGAAGAAGCCCACCGATGGCCCCAAGAGCCTCGATGAGGTGGATCCGAAGCTGCTCGAGGTCTACGAGAAGCTGGGGGTGCCGCTCTCTGAGCGCGCCGCGCTGGCCGGTGTGGCCGTGGATGCCGTGTTCGACTCCGTGTCGGTGGTCACCACCTTCCGCAAGGAGCTGGCCGAGGTGGGCGTGATCTTCATGAGCCTCTCGGAGGCCGTGCACGAGCACCCGGAGCTCATTCAGAAGCACCTCGGCGCCGTGGTGCCGATGTACGACAACTACTACGCAGCCCTGAACTCCGCGGTGTTCAGCGACGGCAGCTTTGTGTACGTCCCGAAGGGCGTCCGCTGCCCGATGGAGCTGTCCACCTACTTCCGCATCAACGCGCGCAACACCGGCCAGTTCGAGCGCACGCTGATCGTGGTCGAGGATGGCGCCTACGTGAGCTACCTCGAGGGCTGCACGGCCCCTCAGCGCGACGAGGCTCAGCTCCACGCTGCGGTGGTCGAGCTGGTGGCCGAAGGCAACGGCGAGATCAAGTACAGCACGGTGCAGAACTGGT
>CAYNFK010000070.1:0-23165 GCA_964396405.1 uncultured Enterobacteriaceae bacterium | reverse complement strand
CGTGGTGTCGGTGGGCTTTGGCATCACCTCCTCGTCGGCTCAGAACAGCGGCGGTTTGAAGCGCCGAGGCAACCTCGTCGTCTCCAGCACCGACGACCAGTTCATCTACGTGAACGCTGCCGACAACAAGACGAACTCGAACGTCTGCAGCGGCGACTCGGGCGGCCCGCAGTACCATGTGGATGAGCATGGCCGCGTCTCGCAGTGGGGCATCCACAGCTTCGTGTTCAGCCTTCGGCAGACCAGCGACCCCTGCCTGGTCTCCTCGGGCAGCACGCGCACCGATGCCTTCCGCGACTGGATCCTCAAGCAGGTGGAGCGCGTCCACGGCGAGGTGGATGAGTGTGCGTTCGCCCGTCACTACGGCGACCTCGTGTGCGACGAGAACTGCCTCAATCCCGATCCCGACTGCACCGCCGACGAAGATGGCGACGGCGTCGTGTCGCCCGATGAGCTCGCCGACGTGGATGCCGACAACGACGGTGTGATCACGGAAGATGAGGCGGAAGCGGGAGCTAAGGGCTGCGCGCACACGGGTGGCGCGCCGCTCGGCCTCGCTGCGATCGGCCTCGCCATGATCGGTCGCCGCCGTCGGGTGAGCTAGCCCCAGTCGTCGCCGCCGGCGCCGGCGTCGTCGGCCAGCCGGAGCAGCTCGGGCAGGGCCGCCGCGAGGGCGCGTCCGCCTCCCACCCAGGAGAGGCCTGCTCCCAGCGCGGTGAACGCCGCGAGCACGCTCCACCACGGCACCCAGCGCAGGTCGGCGCCGGTGCGCAGCTCCACCAGCGCCCACACGGTCAGCACCACAGCCCAACCGACGAACAGCGCCAGCGCGAGCGGCTGAGAGCGCACCGAGCCCACGAACTGGCTGCCCGTCGCCGCGGGCTCGATACGCCCACGCCACACCGGAGCCCAGCGTGCGGCCGCCAGGCTGTAGAGCCGGGGGCCCACCTCCAGGCCGCCATCGGGCGTCCAGCGCACGTAGAGCTTGGCGGTGCTCAGGTCCCAGCGCTGCAGATCGGCCGTGGTGGGCAACCACACGCTGCGAACCGACGGGAGTGCAGCGGTGAGGCGCTCTTGGGCCTCCCGCGGTGAGGCGCGCGCTGTGCCCAGGACCTCCACCTTCACCTCCCACGCCCTCCTGACCCGTCCGAACCCGCCCAGCACGCCAAGGTGGCAGGTGGCGTCAAACGACGTAGAAGACAGGGCCTGGGAGGCACCATGAGCGGCATCGCGCGCGCGGTCTCGATGCTGGAGTCGGTAGCGGGGAGCTCGATCCTACCGGGCCGTCCTGCCGATGATGCCCTGCTGGAGCTGCTGGTCCACATGGCCTCGCAAGACGGCGTGTTCGAGGAGTCCGAGATCGCCATGCTCCAGCGTGTGGTGCCGGCCTGGACCGATGGCCGGGTGCGTGCTTACCTGGGCGAGGTCGCGGGGCGTCCGCTCGACCTCGAGCGCATCGCGGGGGCGCTGGATGCTCCGGATCAGGCGTGGACGGCGCTTCGTTATGCCGCCCGCATGGCGGCCCGCGACGACCACATGGACCCCACCGAGCGCGTGTTCCTCGACACGCTGGCCGAGGCGCTCGCTCTGCCGCGGGGCGCTGTGGATCAGGTGCTGCACGAGCTGACGCGGCGAGAGGTGCGTCGCATGGATCCGGGGGCGCTGCGCGACGCTGCGGGCCGCTACGACTGGGGCGCCGCCGACTTCGCCGACGGTCCGGTGCAGAGCCGGGACTTGGTGCCCTACGTTCCTGCGGGTGCCACCGGCGTCATGCGCGTGGGGGTCGATCAGGCCGAGGTCCTTGGACTCTACGACGAAGGCCTCGTGGGTCGATTTCTCGAAGGCCCCGCCTTCTTGCCGTGGTCGGAGATCGTGGGCTGCTCCCGCGGCGCTGGGCTGGAGTCCAGCGTGCGCATCCACACCGAAGATGGCCGGGTCTGGTCGATCGTCGACACGCGGCTGGCGGGCATCCAGATGCTCCTCGATCGCCTGTACCGTGTGGAGCCCACGGCATCGGCGGGCAACGTGCCGGTGATCTTGGGCCCTGTGGTGAGCCCCGACACCTGGGACGACGCCAACAAGCCATGACCGCGGCCTTCTTCGACCTTGATCGCACGCTGCTGGACGTGAACTCGGGTCAGCTCTGGCTCGTGCACGAGTGGAAGACGGGGCACGTGCGCACCTGGGACGCAGCGGTGGGGGCCTACTGGCTCGCACGGTACGCGCTCGGGGAGTCCAGCCTCGACCACGCGCTCGACCGCGCATGCAGCGTCTACGCCGGGGTGTCTGAGGCCGAGCTGCGGGGTCGCATCGAGGCGTGGTTCGACCAGGACGTGGCGTCGCATGTGCGCCCTGGGGCGCTGGTCGAGCTCGAGCGGCATCGGAGGGAGGGGGCCACGCTCGTGCTGGCCACGTCGGCTTCGCAGTTCGTCGCCGAGCGCGCGCGCGGCCTGTGGGGCTTCGACGACGTGGTGTGCACGCAGGTGGAGGTCCTCCAGGGTCGGGTCACGGGTCGTGTGGCGGCGTACGCGATCGGCACGCACAAGCTCGCCGGGTGCTCGGCATGGGCGTCGGCCCACGGACACGCGCTCACCGACTGCGCCTTCTACACCGACAGCTACAGCGATCTGAGCCTGCTCGAAGCGGTCGGGATGCCGGTCGTGGTGCACCCCGATCGGCGCCTCGCCCGCGCGGCGGCCGAGCGCGGGTGGTCCGTGGTCGACTGGGGCACGGCCTCGGCATGAAGGTGATCGCCGCGCGCCACGCCGTCCTGCCTGCCGGGGACGGCCTGCGCGTGGGGCCTGCACGCGTGCACGTGGTGGGCGCCCGCATCCACGCGGTCGAGCCGGATGCGGCCCCTCAACCCGGCGACGACGACGTCGGCGACCTGCTCCTCGCCCCGGCCTTCGTCGACGCCCACACCCACCTCGCGCTGCACGTCGTGCGGGGACTCGACGTGGCGTCGGCGGCCGCCGGCAACGTGGTGGAAGACCTCTTCTTCCGGGTGGAGCGTGCGCTCACCCCCGACGACATCCGCGCGTTCTCGGCTGTGGCGGCGATCGAGGCGCTGCTGTCGGGCACGGCGGTGGTCTTCGATCACTACTACGCTGCCGATCAGGTGCTCGCAGCCTGCGACGCGATGGGGCTCGCGGCGGTGGTGGCGCCAGCACTGCAAGACCTCGCGGGGCCCGGGCTGGGCGGCTGCGATGCGGCGCTGCAGCTCACCGAGCGACTCGCCGGCGACCCCTCGCTGGCCGCACGGGGCTGTGGCGTGGTGCTGGGCCCGCACGCCCCCGACACCGTCTCCGACGGGCTCTGGCAGGAGGTGGCCGCGCTGGCGGCGCGGTGGAACCTGCCCGTTCACACCCACGTGGCGCAGTCCATCAGCGAGGTGCGGCGGCTGCACGCGCGGTCGGGCCGGCTCCCGCTCGCGCACCTCGCGGCGCTCGGTGTGCTCGACGCGGGGCCCGGTTGGCGGCTGGTGCACGGGCTGTGGGCCGATCGTGCGTCGGTGGCGGCGCTTCCAGCCTCCGCTGAGCTTGTGGCCTGCCCCACGTCGTCGGGCACGTTTGGGTTCGTGCCGCCCGTCGCGCGGTGGTCGGCGCTCGGGCGGCGGTGGAGTGTGGGCACGGATGGTGCGGCCGGAGGGGATGCGCTCGACGTGCGGGGCGAGCTGCGCGCTGTGGCGGCTCAGCGGGTGTCGGGGCTGGGCGTGGAGGCCTTCTGGGAGGCGGGGGGGCTCGACGCCGCCGTAGCCCTGGAAGCCGAGCGTGGGACGCGCAGGACCGGCACCCAGGCGCTCTCCGACCCTGCCCAGCTGCTGCAGCGGATCACGTCGATCCCCGGATCGCTCCACCCCGCGGTGCCCTCGGGCAGCCTGGCGGCCGGGCAGCTGGCGCACCTGCTGCTCTGGGACCTCTCGGGTCCCGAAGCCTGGCCTGGGGACGATCCCCTGCGGGCGCTGGCCTTCGGCGGCCGTGCGCTCGCGCAGGTGATGGTGGCCGGTAGGTGGCGCGGGGAGCGTGGTGCGTTCGCGGCCAGCGTGTGCGCTGAGCCGCGGGTGCGAGAAGCCCTGGCCGAAGCGAGCGCCCGTCGCCGGGCGCTGCTGGCGCGCCTCTGATCAGAGCGTGAGCAGGTACGCTTCGAGGTCCTTGAGGTCGGCGTCGCTGAGCTTGGACGTGTTGCCCATCGAGCCATCGCGCGACCGGCGCAGCAGCTCGATCAGCGTGGTGGCCGAGCCGTCGTGGAAGTAGGGCGCCGTGGCCCCGACACCCGTGAGCGTCGGCGTGTTGGTGGCCACCGTGAACCCGGCCACCCGCCAGTTGCGGCCATCGGTGGCGCGCGTGCCGCTGTGGCACGTGGCGCAGCCGACGTCGGCGCTGTTGAACAGGGCCTTGCCGCGCGCCACCTGGGCGACGGCGACCTCGCCCACAGGCTGCGGGCGAATCACAGGCCGGCCGTGGTCGACGAACGTCCCGATCTTGAGCGCGAGCGCCTGGTGCAGGCCCTCACCGCCCATGCGCTCCGAGCTCGTGGCCATGACTTCGTCAGCGACGGTCTGCACACTCCCCAGCCACGTGATGGGCAGGGTGTCGGACACACGGCCGGCGAGGCTGGGGGTCTGGCGGGGCATGTCTTCGAAGAGCCAGGTGTTGCCGTCGTTACGACCCTCGCTGTGGCAGGTGTCGCAGCTCACGCCGGAGCCGCTGGCCGCCATCTGAGGGTCGCTCGCCGACATGAAGCTGCGCCGCCCGTCCACCAAGCCCTGGTCGAGCACCCGGGCGAGCTTCAGCACGGGGTCACCGCGCAGTTCGAACGCCGCCTGACCGCCGCGCTCCAAGAACGCAGGGACCAGGTCGCCGACGTTGGTGAACGTGGAGATCGTGCGATCGTGCAGGGTCCACGAAGCCGGAGCGACGTTGCCATCACGGGGCACCAGGCTCACAGGACCGCCGACGGTCTCGATGGCGAGGCGCGGCGCGAACAGCAGGCTCGAGAACCCGCTGGGATCCTTCTGGTCGGAGATGCCGTCGCCGTTGGCGTCGTCGCCGGCGTTGCCGGGCGAGGGCTCGGTGGCGCCGGAGCTGCCGGTACCGCCGGCGGGGCCCCCGTTCGTGGTGGAAGGGATCATGCCCATGAGGTCGGGGGCCAGCACCACCACGGCGTCTTCGGTGGGCATGGTGACCCAGACCAGCTCGGACGGCGCAGCGACGGTGCTCACCTGGATCGACGTGGGGTAACCACGCACCACACGGCCGGAGCCCGCGATCTGCGTGCCGAGGGCGAACAGCTCGATGAGCGCCGCCTTGCCTTCCGTGATGCCGATGCGTGCCACGACCGGGGTGAAGCGCCCGAGCGAGCCGGGATCCTTACAGTCGGGATCCAAGGACTGGCCGTACGCCCCGCCGCCGGTGGAACCGCAAGGATCGCCGCGACCACCGGTCTCGCCGGGGAACCCGTCGAAGGTGTCGTTGGTGACGCCATCGGTGTCGCGCGGGGGCTCACCGTTGGTGCCATCGGCAGGGTCTGTGCCCGGCTCGGCGTCGGGCGGGAGGGTCGGCGGCATCACGTCGGGGGCGGGCACGTCCTTTCGGGGACGCAGATCGGTGTCGGCGAAGAGCACCGGCACCAGGAGTCGGCCTGCGCCGTCCATGACCATGTCGCCCGTGATGCGGGGCCGGTGGAGGATCTCCTCGCCGGCCATGGTGAACTCGGTGGTGGTGGGGATGTCGAACCACTCGAGGGTGCCGTTCACGGGCTGGATCACCGCAACCTGGGGCGACCGCGCGAGCGCGACCGCCACGCGCTCCACGCCATCGCCGCGGTCGGGCAGCATGAGGAGATCGTGGGGCTCGCCCGGCAGGATCCACCGGCCGATCTCTTCCAGGGTGCGCGCGTCCAGCGCGATGACCGCGTCTTCCTGCGAGAGGGAGACGTAGATGCGGTCGGCGAACGAGGAGGCGACGACGTCGAAGGGCTCGGCGCCCACGCGAACGCGATCCTGCTCCACGAGCGCGCCATTCACGAGGCCCAGGCGCACGAGCTCGCCGGATCCGCGCAGCGTGGCCCAGGCGTTGGACCCGCGACGCACGAGACGGGTGGGCTCGACGCCCACAGGGAGGCCCGCTTGCAGGATGGCCGCGCCGCCCGACTCGGCGATGTGCAGGACTTCGCCGGAGTCCACATCCGCGAGCAGCAGCGTGCCATCCTTCTCGGAGGGGATCGCAATGCCCGAAGGGGACGGGTCGCCCGAGACGGCGAGCGCGGGACGAAGGCCCGGGGTCTCGCGCACGCCGGGTCCGCCCACGATCGGCTCATCGATCGGACGGTCGTCGATCGGCGGCTCGTTGTTCACGCCGCACGACACCAACAGGGCCACCAAGCCCACACCCCATGCACGCATCCGAGCCTCCGCAGTGGAGACACTCTACCGGATCCGATCGGAAGATCGCGATCGGAAAAATGTTGCCGATGCGTTTTTCTTCGTCGCGAGCCGCTTAGGGCGCCTCGGTGGAGGCCTTGCGCACGTCGTCCAGCCCTTCCACGACAGTGCCCACGGTGATCTGGTGCTTGGCGAACCAGCCCTGGTTCACCTCCAGCGCAAAGCGCGCTGGATACAGGCTGGACGTGCCTTCCGTGGTGAACGGCTGCATGTCGGCGAGGCGCACGATCTTGCCCTTGTGGTCGAGGAACGCGATCGAGAGGGGCAGCCGCGTGTCCTTCATCCAGAATCGACGGGGCTTGTCGTCCTCGTACACAAACAACATTCCGCGCGCGTCGGGCATGGTGTCGCGGTGCATCAGGCCCTTGCTGCGCTCAGCATCGTCATCGGCGATCTCCACCTCGAGGGTGTGACCGGCGATCGACAAGGTGGTGGTGGGCGCGTGCGTGGCGCCGCAGGCCTGCAGCAGCACCCACAGGATCGAGAGCTTCACAGCAGGCTCCCTTGGCCGTCATCGGGCTCCACCACGGGCGGCAGACCGAGGTGGGCGCGGCCCCGGGCCGTGATCACCCGTCCGCGGGGGGTGCGCATCAGCAGGCCCTCTTGCAGCAGGTAGGGCTCGTGGGTCTCTTCGAGCGTGTCGCCGGACTCCCCGAGCGCCGCTGCCAGCGTCTCCAGGCCTACGGGACCCCCGCCGAACTTGAGCGCGATGGCCTCCAGGATGCGCAGGTCCATGCGGTCCAGGCCACGCCCATCCACCTGGAGTCGCTCCAGCGCCGACTGCACCAGCGGCAGGCTCACCTTCCCATCGGACTCCACCTCGGCGAAGTCGCGCACACGGCGCAGCAGGCGGTTGGCGATGCGGGGTGTGCCGCGGGAGCGCTGGGCCAGCTCCTGACGGGCTTGTTCATCGAGGTGGACCCCGAGCTTCTCGGCGCTACGGGCCAGGATCTTGTTGATCTCACTCGGGGCGTAGAACTCAAACGTGCAGTGAATGCCGAACCGGGCCCGCAGGGGCGCCGTGAGCAGGCCGGTGCGCGTGGTGGCCCCCACGAGCGTGAACCGCTGCAGCGGGAGCTTCACCGACTGGGCACCGGGGCCGCTGCCGAGCACCACGTCGATCTCGAAGTCTTCCAGGGCTGGGTAGAGCACCTCTTCCACAGCGCGTGGGAGGCGGTGGATCTCGTCGATGAACAGCACCTCTCGGGGTCCAAGCGACGTGAGGATTGCGGCCAGATCGCCGCCCCTCTCGATCGTGGGGCCCGACGCAGTGCGAACCTCGACGCCCAGCTCCTCCGCCACGATGTAGGCCAGGCTGGTCTTTCCGAGGCCGGGCGGGCCGGCGAGCAGCACGTGGTCGAGCGCATCACCGCGCTGGAGCGCCGCGCGGATGTAGACCCGCAGGTTGCGGGTGATCGGCTCCTGGCCCACGTACTCGTCGAGGCGACGAGGCCGGAGGGCGGGGTCGACGGCTTCGGTCTCGCGGGGATCGACGAGGCGGCTCACGCGCCACCCCCACCTGACAACAGGCGCAGCGCCGCGCGCAGGCGGTCGGCAACGGGAGCGCTGGTCTCGATGCCTTCGTCGGCGAGGCGCTCCCGGGCGCGCAGGATCTCGGCACGACCGTAACCAAGCCGAGCGAGGGCGAGGTCGAGCGCGTCGTCCTTCGGGGCGGGCTGGGCGACCTGGGTGGTGGTCTCGAAGCCCACCACCAGCTTGCCCTTGAGCTCGAGCGCGAGGCGCTGGGCGAGCTTCTTGCCCACGCCAGCGGGCCGCGAGAGGGTGGCGATGTCGTCGGCTGCGACGGCCTTAGCGATGCCCTCCAACCCCAGCGCATCGATCGCCGACAGCGCCAGCTTCGGGCCCACGCCCGTGACCTCCCGCAGCGCCTCAAACCCGCGACGGTCGAGGTCGGTGGCGAAGCCGTAGAGCACGATAGCGTCTTCGCGCACATCGGTGACGACGTGCACCTCCACCGGAACCTCGGATCGAGCCCACGACGCCAGCGCGCCCAAAGGGGCGTGGATCGCGTAGCCCACATCGCGCACATCGAGGATGCCGCGGTGGCCTTCATGCGCCACGAGGCGACCGACCAGTCGGGCGATCATGCGGCCCCCGGACTGTGGGCACGCAGGTGCGCACCGTGCGTGAGCGCGATCGCGAGGGCGTCCGACGCATCGGGCGCGAGCAAGACCTGGGTGCCGAGCATCATCCCCACCACGCGGGCCACGGCATCCTTGTCGGCCCGCCCGTGCGCGCCGATGGTGCGCTTGACCACCATGGGGTTGTAGCCCACGGCCTCCCAGCCCGCCCGAGCGGCGGCCAGCAGCGCAACACCGCGAGCCTGACCCAGCCGCAGCGCGCTCTCGGACGACTTGTGACGGAAGATCTCCTCGATGGCCACTGCGTCGGGACGGGTGGCTTCCAGCGCTGCAGTGACCCCCTCGAAGATGCGCACCAGCCGCACGCCCATGGGCTCGTCCGAGCGTGTGCGCAGCACCTCGGTGTGCACGAGGTGCCATCGCCCACGGGACGACTCGACCACGCCGATGCCGGTGGCCACAGAGCCGGGGTCGATGCCGAGAATGCGCATGGGCGGAGCCCGGGAGGGAGGCGCGGGGGAGGGGGCGGGCGCTGCACGCGCTCGGTCACCCCTGGTATCGGTGTGGAGGCTGGTCGGGCAACGGGCGTGCCCCGCGATAGTCACGGGTCGAGGCCTCCGTGAACAAGCTGACCCTGCTCGTCTCACTGCTCGCTGCGTGTCCCGCTCCGCCCTGTGATGAGGCGGCGTGTCGACGGGAGTGTCGTGGTTTTGCTCAGGGCGGCGCGGATGTGCTGCAGCCCATGGTGTTGTCGGCCTCCGAAGTGATGTCGCTGGGCGATCTGCTCGGTGATCTGCGCAAGGGCCCCAGCGGTGACGAAGGCGGCTCCGGCGTGTGCGGGGGTGCGGCTGGACCTTGCGCGGCGTTTGTGCGCGGCCCCACGGATCCGGAGCTCGGCCCTGGGCCTCATCGCCTGAACCTCGCGTACCGCACGCCCAAAGCCGCGCAGACGGGCGACGCCACGGTGGACGCGAAGGTGCTGTGTCTGTCGGCATCGAGCGGAGCGGCCGATCCCATCGAGTTCTACACGTCCGCGCGTCTCCCGCTGCCCGCCACGGAGGGTCGCACTGAGCGGATCGACGTGACCTCGTTCGCGGAGGGGATCTCCCTGGGGCGCTGCGTGTGGGAGATGACCCTCGAAGGCCCGCAGGGCGAGCGCACCCTCCTGGAAGGCGAAGCGCTCATCGGAGACTGGGCGCGCCGATCGAGTCGCCTCCTCGAAGATCAGGGCGCGCGCACCACGATCGTCCCTGAGACGGGCCCCTGAGCGCCCGGGCTTAGGCCGACGCCAAGGCCCAACCCGAGGCCTGCAGCCGCCACGACGCCGAGCCCGACGCCCACCCACACGGGCCAGCGCACGGTGCGGGCTGCCGGCGCGGTGCTGGACGGGGTGGCCTGCCGCTCAGCCATGAGCTCGGAAGGCGGCGCGTCCGCAAGCGTGGGCAGGGGCGCTTGCGCGGTGGGGTGCACCAGCAGCGCGCCCAGCACGAGGTTGTCGGCCAGCGCGAGGGGTAGCGCGGCGGGTGCGCTGGGCTGCGTGCCCGTAGCGCAGCGCTCGAGGGCCGTGGTCCACTCGGATCCGCCCGTGCCATGGCCCGTGCACGGCTCGCTGAACATGCCCGAGGCGGTGTCGAGCCACTGCACGGTCGGTCGTCCGCCCACCCGCCCGACGAGCACGACGGCGTCGAGGTCGGCGTGGTTCCCGATCGCGCTGTAGATCGTGGCCGTGCGTTGAGAGCGCTCACCATCGGTGAGCGCATCGTCGTCGACGCGGGGCACGCCGAGCTGAAGCGGAGACGGTGCGGCCCGGTCGGCACCGACTTCGACGCCGCGGGCCGCGTAGGTGCCGTCCTCCCCCCGCGCGACGAGGGCGTGCCAGCCAGGGAGCAGGTTGGGGACCTCCTGGGGCAGCTCGCCCACGGGGCGTCCATCCACCCAGCCCGAGGCACCGGTGCGCCCCGCCACGGAAACCCGAACGCGCGAGCCTTCGTCGGCGCCGGCGAGGGCTTCGTCTTCCCACAGGTCGGCGAGCGCCTCGGAGGCCTCGACAGGAGCGAGCTCGGGGAGGAGCGCGATGGCGCTGGCGAGCGCGTCTCGGGCGCCCATCTCGTCACCTTGGGCCAGCCGGGACTCGGCCAGCGCGACATGGGCTTCCCACAGGGCGTCGACGTTGAGCACGTAGCGGGCGGAGCGCCGCAGGGCGGCGATGCCCAGCTCGAACTGGCGCTCGGCCGCGGCGGCGTCCCCCGTCTCCAGCAAGGCGGTGCCTTGCTCCACGGCCCGCCGACCGTCGAACTGCAGCGCCCGCGCCAGCACGTCTTGCTCCTGACCCGCGATCCGCTGCGCGATGGCTTCCGGCAGCACCACGGTGTGGCCCGCGCCCTCGAGGACCTCGGCCAGCGCACGCGACAGGGCGCGCTGGCCGGCAGGGTCGAGGGCACCATCATGGACGCCCAGCAGGCCGACATCGGCTGCTGCAGCCGGCGTCGAGAGCAGCATGAGCAGCCAAGAACGGGTCAAGGGGACTCCGACGCGGTTCCGACCCACGCCCAAGGAGGACGATCGGCCCACGAACCCGGGTTAGCACGGCGCATGTTGTCTGCGCGCCTCTTGCTGGCTCTCTGGTTCGTCGTCGCTTCGGCGAGGGCTGACGGTCCTGATGCGCTCACCTTGTTGCGAGCGGGCGATCTCGAGGCCGCAGCACCCGCCGTGCGCGCCGAAGCGCTCGCACACCCCACCGACCTCGATCGGCAGGAGCGGTGGATCGACCTTCTGCTCTCCATTGGGCTACCGGAGACCCTGTCGGCCCACTACCGGCAGCGGGTCCGCACCGACCCCCGCAACCCCGACGCGCACTACCTGCTCGGCAGGGCCCTGCCTGACGCGGCGGGCTCAGTGGCGGCGTATGAGGCGGCGCTCAAGCTCAACCCCAGCCACGCGCGGGCCTGGATGGGTCTCGGCGCCGTGCATCGGGCCAAGGGCGAGCTGCGCGAGGCCGGCGATGCGTACCGACGCGCGCTCACGGGCGACCCCAGCCTCGCCGAGGCGTGGGGCGGTCTGCTTGCGGTGTTCCTGGCTGCGGAGGATCGTGAGGGGGCCGAGGTCGTGGCTGCCGAAGCGGTGCAGCGGGTGCCCACGCTGAGCGAGGGCTGGCTGGTGCTTGCGGCAGGCGATCCCGCCCAGGCGCGCGCCGTGCTCGATCGTGGCATCGGCTTCGCGCCGTGGGATGGGCGCCTGTACGAGGCGCGCGCAGCGCTGCTGTTGACCGGGGGCGACGGTGTCGCCGCGCTGGCCGACGCGCGCCGCGCGCTGGCGATCGACCCTGCGCTGCGGGGGGCCCGCGTCACATCCCTCACGGCCCGCGACCTCGCCTCCGGCGCGCTCGCGGCGTCCGCTCTGCCCTCGCTCCAGGCTGCCCGCAGCGCAGGAGATGCCGCCGCCTCGCTCAAGCTCCTGGACCAGCTGGTGGCGCGCTACCCGAACGCCGTGGCACCGCGTCTTGATCGCGCTCACGTGCGCATTGCGCCCGACCCCGCTGGCGCGCTGTCCGATCTGCAGTCCGCGCAGCGCGTGGCGCCCGATGATGACGAGATCGTGGCGTCGCTGGGCCTGCTGCTCGCGCGCCAGGGCCGGGCCGCAGAAGCGGTGCCGCTGCTGGAGCGGGCTGTCGCCCAGCGACCTGTGGACCGGTCCCTCGCGCTCGCCCTCGTGAAGGCTCAGGCCCAGGCCGGCGACCTCGGGAGCGCCATCGCGAGCGGGCGCGCGCTGGTCGATCACTTCCCGTCCTTCTTGGAGGGCGGCGTGGTCTACGTGGAGCTGATGGCCCGCTCGGGGCGCACCACGGAGGCCTACCTGGAGGCGCGCTCGCTCGCGCAGCGAATCCCCGACCCAAGGGCGGAGCTGGCGGCGGGTGCGGCGGCGGTGGCGGCGGAGCGCTGGCTCGACGCGGCTGAGCACTACGACGCCGTGGCCAAGCGCACGGGCAAGACGGAGTTCGCTGCGACGGCCGTTCGTCTGCGCGCGAGGGCGAGCACCGCCCCCTGACGCAGGGCCCGGGCTCACCCGGGGCGCGCGACGCTCAGGGCGAGGGCGGCGGGCGACCCGGCACCCGCTGCTGGGCACCCTGCAGGAACACCTTCAGCGGCCACGTGGTGCCGCTGGTCGCCGCGTCTCGCACCAAGATCTCGCAGGTAGTGGCAGATCTTCCGGGCTGTGGTGCCACGAGCGTGACGAGGCTGTCGACCCGGGTGCCGCCGGGCCGGTACACCACCGGGAGGATCGTGACGACAGGCTCCGTCTGGGCGGGTGCGCACTGGGCCGACACGCGCAGCGCCCACTCACCCCGCTCAGGAACGTCGAAGGTGCCTCGCACGTTGTAGGTGCCAGCGGGCAGCGGGCCTCCATCGGCTGGGGCGAGAGCGGCACCGCAGCGACCCGAAAGATCACAGACCTCCAGCTCGGTGCCTTCTGTGAGCGCCACCTGATGGACGGTGTCGGTGAGCAGCCCCCCGAGCACACGGGCTTCGTAGCTGGTGAGCAGCTCACCGCCCGGCGGCACCTTGGCCTTCCACGCAGCTTCCAGGGTGTCGCACGCCTCGGCGCAGGTCTCCGCATCGCAGGGCGGCGGCGTGCCGCCACAGGCCCAGGCCAACCAGGTGAGTCCGAGGATGCCGCGCTTCATGCCGGCCTGCGTAGCGCCGCGAGGACGGGTGCGCATCGGGCCAGCGACGGAACGGGACGTCACTTGGGGCTCACGCGCAGCGTGATCTCTCCGCCCGGCGGAATCTCGATCGTCTCGGCGTGGTCGATTCGATCGCCCTCGTTGCGGATGCGGATCGTGTGCTGACCCGCGCTGAGTCGTGCGCCGGCGAGCGGGGCGTTTCGCCCGAGCGGCACGCCGTCGACCTCCACCGATGCCCACGATGCACCCGACAGCAACACCCGGAGCGTGCCCGTGGCTGGCGCGGCGGCCGTGGCAGCGACCCGCCCTGTCCCCGGCACCAGCACCACGCTCACGCTGCGGCGCGCGCCGGGCTTCAGCCCCGTCAGCGAGACCGCTTGCTCAGAGAAGCCAGCACGCTGGAAGGTGACCCGCACGTCCGATCGGACCGCAGCGAGGCGGTAGGTGGTGGGCGTTGTGCCGGCAGCGGCGCCGTTCACGCGCACCTGTGCGCCGGAGGGACGGCTGGTGATGGAGAGCACGACGGGCTTCTCGACGACGATGGGGGCGAGGTTGGCTTCCACCGTCGTGGTGCCGCCCGCCACCAGGGTGGCTGTGCCGAGCCAAGCCTCGAACCCGTCCGCTTCGATCCGGATGGGCACGGTGCCCGCAGGCAGATCTTGCACCTTGACCTCACTGCCCGAACCCTGCCCCCGTCCGTCGAGCATCACACGCCCGGCCGGGGTGGGACGCACCACGAGGTGGGCCCCTTCGACGCGCTCAACGGGGGGCACGACGGGCTCCGAGAGCCCGGCTCCCGCTGTGGCACCCACCGCCACGAGGGCGACCAGTCCAGCTGCCAGCAGGCCTGGGAGCATGCCCTGCCGCTTCGACGCGTGCTCCCGGGCATGACGGCCGAGCCAGGCGGCGTCGGAGGCGGCACGGACTGCCGCCAGCGCCGTGCTGACCTCGGCCCGCTCCTCCGCGATCTCGACGGCGAACAGATCGTGCAGCCACGCTCCAAGTTGAGCCTGCACGCGACGCTCGGAGGTGTCGGCGAGGAGCAAGGCGCGCAGGGACTCTCCAAGGGTGCGGCAGCTCTCGGGACGGCGCGCGGGGTCGTACGCGAGCGACCGCTTCAGGAGGTCGTCGAGCTCTGCCGACACATCCGATCGTGAGGCCCGCAAGGACAACGCTCCTGCCTTCTGCGACGCCAGTCGACTGGAGACCTGCTCGCCCTCGAACGGCGACCTCCCCGACAGGGCCATGAACGCGAGCTGGGCCAGCACATGGACATCCGAGCGCTCGTCCTCCACATCGCCACGCAGGCGCTCCGGGCTCGACACCAGCTCAGGCGTCGCAGGGGTGCGGGCAGCAGCGTGCGCCAGCGCCGACCACGTGCGCAGCCCGGCGAGCTTCACCTCGCCCTCCAGCGAAACGTAGAGGTCGGAGGGGTCCATCGGCTTTGCCTGACGGCTTAGCGGGCGACCGCGCGCATCCCGGCGCGCGTGCAGATGGTGTCGACCGCGACACGCGCCCAACAGGATCCAGCCGACGAAGGCCTGCGGCACCTGCACGCCCGCTCGCCGCGTGGCTGCGAGGATCTGCTCGAAGCTGCGACCGGTCACCGCTTCGGTGACGACGTAAGCGCGGGCGGCGTCCCTTCCGACGTCCCACCACGTGAGCAGGTTGGGATGGCGCGCAGGAAGGGTGACGCTGGCTTCATCCGCCAGGTTGCGGAGCACCTCCGCGTCCGTGCCGGCGCCCGGAGGCAGCACCCACATCCACAGCACGTCGGCGGTCTTCGACGGCGGCACGACCACGGCGCGAACAGGCTCGGTGTGCCCAAGCGGGTCGAGCAGCGCGTAGCGCCCGATGGTCGAGGACTCCGGCACGCTCACCCCCGTGACAGCCCCCTATGAGGTTCAGCCGCCTTCTTCGAACAGGGACTGGAAGAGCGTGACGTCTTCGCAGGTCCACTGGCGCTCGAGCACGTCGGGCTGACCCCACTCTCGGCAGGTGGCTCCATCCTCGCCCGGGTCGGCGTAGGCCGCCTTGCAGCTCTCCACATCGGCCGCGGAGAACTCAACCCCGCACTCGCCAGCGTACTCAGCCATGTGCTCACAGAGCACCTGGCAGCTGTTCGTGCAGCCGCTGCTGAACGCAGCGAGTCCGGCCAACATCACGACAGCAGCGCGCACGGCCCCTCCACGGGACGGGTGGGTATCCCGAGCCCTAACGGGCGTCGGGGGATTGACGGGGTGCTTGCATGGCCCCCTCGAGCCCGAGCACGGAACGAAGATCGTAGCGGCCCGGAGGACGGCCGTGGATCCAGGCGGCAGCACGCAGCGCGCCGTGGGCGAAGGTGTCGCGGCTGGTGGCCACATGGCCGAGCTGAACCCGCTCGCCGCTGCCCGACAGCCACACCGTGTGCTCGCCCACCACGTCGCCGCAGCGCAGCGCGTGCATCCCGATCTCGCCATCCTGGCGGGGCTCGCCTACGCCCGATCGACCGCTGCGCACGACCTCGCGTGCCACCTGGCCCCGCGCTCCGGCGACCGCCTCCGCCAGCGTCCACGCTGTGCCGCTCGGGGCGTCGCGCTTGTGGCGGTGGTGGGTCTCCACGATCTCCAGGTCGAAGTCGGGGAGCGCGCGCGACGCACGCGCAGCGAGGTCGACCAGCACGGCTACACCGAGCGAGAAGTTGGTGGCGTGCAGCACGGGGCCCGCGCCGGCCAAGCTGGCCCACAGCGCCTCGTCGTCGGCGGTTCCGCCCGTGACACCGCTCACCACCGCGCGTCCCGCGAGTCCTCCTGCGATCGACCGCAGCGCGCCGGGAGCGGAGACATCGAGGATCACCTCGGCCCCACCCAGGGCCGCCACGCTGGCCGGCACCACCTGCACACCCACCGGGCCGATGCCGGCGAGCACGCCCACATCCGTCCCGAGCGAAGCGCTGCCCGGATGGGCCAGAGCCGCCACCACCTCGATGCCGTGCTCGGAGGCGAGGGCCACCAGACGACGCCCCAGACGGCCGCCAGCGCCCAAGATGGCCACGCGGGTCACGAGACGAGCCCGAGCCCGACCAGCAGCGAGCGGGGAGAAGCACCGCTCCACGGCGCGAGCGGCAAGCGCATCGCGGCCGATCCCAACCCCAGCTCGGCCATCGCCGCCTTGGCGGGCACGGGGTTGGAGTCGCTGAACAGGAAGGTGATGAGCGGCCAGAGCTCCATCAGCGTGGACCGCGCCGTGGCGGCATCGCCCGCTACGTGGGCTTCGTAGATCGCCACCGTGCGAACCGGGTCGATGTTGCTGATCACCGAGATGCAGCCCGCGGCGCCCTGTGCGAGCAACCCGAGGAAGCTGAAGTCATCCCCCGACAACACCGCACGAGACGTGCGCGCCATGAGGTCGGTGCCGTAGCGGAGGTCGCCCGTGGCTTCCTTGATCGCCACCACACCGTCAAGGTTCGCCAACTCAGCGAGCAGGGCAGCGGGCACGGCCTGACCGGTGCGAGACGGCACGTAGTAGAGCACGAGCGGGAGCCCCACCTGGGCGACGGCCCTCACGTGGGCGCGCAGCCCGTCCGCATTGGGCTTGTTGTAGTAGGGCAGCACGAGCAGACCGGCGCTGGCGCCCAGCTCGGCCACCCGCTGCGTGCGCTGGAGCGTGGAGCGCGTGTCGTTCGTGCCCACGCCGGGCACGACGGGCCCACGCCCCGCCGCCAGAGCGACGGTGACCTCCACCAGGCGATCTTGTTCGTCGGCCGACAGGGTGGGCGTCTCGCCGGTGGTGCCGCAGGGCACGAGACCGTGGACCCCCGCGGCGAGCTGGCGCTCCACGCACCGCTCAAACGAGGCCAGATCGAGGTCGCCGGCGGCGTCGAACGGCGTGGTGAGGGCCGTCAGGATGCCGTGCATCAGAAGTGCACGCGCGTGAGGATCTGCCCACCTCCCGCGATCTCGCGGAAGCCGTTGGTGAAGGTCTCGTCGGCAAAGTTGCCGTACACCTGACCGGGCACGAACAGGCCGGCGTGACCCCACAGCTCCAGGTGCTCGGTGCCGAGCCAGCGCAGGCCCGCCTGGACCTCGACGCCCACGTGCCCTCCGCGGCCTTGATCGATCAGCGTCTGCGCAGCCGCAGCACGCCAGCCCGCCGCCACGCTCGCGTCGATCCACAGACCCCGCACCGCTTGGTAGGCGAAGGTGGGGCGGAGCACGATCGCGTTGGACACGCTGTCGCCGGTCTGGGTGACCGCGTAGCTGCGTGCCTCGCCGGGCACGGTGGACCGCAGCACGGGCATCGGCTGCTCGAACAGGAACATGCCCACGTTGTAGTCGCGATCGAGCGAGAAGCCGCGCACGTCACCGTCGGCCGGGGTCTTGTCGCCGGTGGCCCAGGCGAAGTGCACGTGCACGTCGAACTTCTCGAGCTCCAGGCTCACATCGGCCGCGCCGCCCGCGCCGAAGTAGCTCACATCGTTGAAGCCGCCGGGCAGGTCACCGTTTCCGAACTGGAACACGCCCTCGGCGGCCACACCGATGAACCCGAAGTGCAGGTCGACCGCGCCATCGAGCGTGAACAGATCGAACTGCTCACCGCTGGCATTGCTGCGTCGGTACTGGAACTGAAGCCCGCCTTCTTGGCGTTCGGTGCGGTAGGCGCCTGCAAGATTGAGCGACCAGGTCTCATCGGACTGGTTCACGAGGCCGGCGGTGTTGAGGTCGAAGGCGGCGCGCACCCACACGCTGGAGATGACGTGCTCCCAGCTCACCCGGTCGGCGCTGTCGCCGTACTCCTGGTTCACCTCCAGACCATCGTTCTGCCAGACGCCCAGGCCCCAGTCGAGGGGCATGCGGCCCACCTTGAACGTGCCGTACTTGGTGCGGGTCTCGGCCCAAGCGTGCCACAGCGTGATGTCGACAGGTGGGGTGTCGGAGTCGTTCTGCGGCGCGATCAACTCATCCGAGAACAGGCCGGCCACCGGCGTCTGGGTGACCGG
The DNA here is from genome assembly GCA_964396405.1 of uncultured Enterobacteriaceae bacterium. Taxonomy (GTDB): domain Bacteria; phylum Myxococcota_A; class UBA796; order UBA796; genus JACKEO01. The sequence continues at coordinate 4,959 of CAYNFK010000070.1, read as the reverse complement.
ATCCAGCCAGCTGTTGCGCTCGCTGCCCCACGCAACATTGTCGAGGGCCTTGATGTCGACGAACGCTGCCACGGCATCCGAGACGTACAGCTTGGGACGCAGCCACAGACGGTGCTGCAGGATCCACGAGAACTCCTCGGAGGCCTCGTAGCTGCGGTCGAGGGAGAGCGTGTCGTACATGCGGGCGCGGGCCTGGTAGGCACCGTCGAAACGGACCTCCGCAGCCTGGGCCGAACCCGCAGCCAGCAGCGCCACGACGAGGGAACGTTGAGCAAGGGACAACGGGGCGCTCCGAGCGACGGGCGCGCTTATCCCATGCATCCCGGCGGGCCAACGTGGGTGACGGCCAGCGGCCGCCCAATGCGGTAGGTCGTGGCGATGATCACCGACGGCCCCCCCTGGACCCTCGCCCCTCTCCACCTGCCATGGTGGGTCTGGGGTGCCACGGCCCCCGTCGTGCACCCCGAGTGGGCCGCCCGGTGGGAAGCCATGGACCGGCTGGCCGATCGACAGGCCGATGCGCTCGAGGAGCAAGGGTACGTCAGCGACCGCACCTGGGCGGCGCCCGACCGCGCCCTCTCGGTCGCGATCGCCGTGCGAGCACACCAGGCCCACGAGGACGTCGCAACCTGGGTGAGCGAGGTACGGGCCGGCGCGCCGCGGTCGTCGGCGGGGCAGCGCTTCGAGCACGTGCTGTGGGCGACGCCGCATGGCGAGCGGGCGCTGGGTGCGTCGCGGTTGGTGGCAGCGCCCGACGCCCTCGCGCTGACGTTGCCGGGCCCTGAGGAGGACGGTCTCTTGGTCGCGCTCGGGCGCCTGGAGCCGGTGCTGGATCGCACGCTGGTGGTGGTGTCGGGCCGCACGGCGGGGTCTGTCCACGACGCGATCGGCCGCGCGTTCGACACCGCCCGCGTGGATCTGGGCGCAGCGAGGATCACGCTCGGACCCGACGACGTGGTGCCGGGTCGCAGCGTGCACCGCGTGGTGTCGGTGGGGTCTTCCACTCAGGCCGGGTTGAGCGATCCGGGGGTCGCGCTGGGGCTGGCGCTGCAAGGCGTGTCCGTGAACGACTGGAAGGACGGTGTCGCGCAGGCGGAGTCCTGGCGTCGAGACGCGCACGCACCCGCTCATCCTGTGTGGGCGCTTGCGGCCTGGGCCGCGCAGGCCGGGTGCAGCCGCCTGGTCGCCGTCGCCCGCGACGCGCGCCTCGCACCTCTTCAGGATCGGGTTCCGGCGTGGGGTGGCCTGCCCGTCGAGGCATGCTTGGGGGACCCCGCCGCAGCGGTCGATCCGGTGCGCCTCGCCGCACGTGCGGCGCGTGCGGAAGCGCTGGGCACGGTGCCTTCGGGGCTCGGCCTTCGTCGTTGTGATGCCCGTGCCTTGGGCGGATGGCTTGCTTTGTGGGCCGCTTCCGCACACCTCGTGCGCTCGGTGCATCGCTGAAGACCGGTGGGTTGACGAAAGCCTGACGGTCTGTGGGGTTTGCGCAGCGACGCGCCCCGCAGAACGCTCTATGGTGCAACCACCTGCACGGAATACGTCCCGCGCTGGTCGGATCGCACCTGCACTTTCGTCCTCCACCGCGGGTCGCGTTGTTCACCGCCGTGGTGCACGTGGTGATGTCCTTGGTGCTGTCACCCGGATTTCCGTGGACCGACGTGCCGATGTTCGCCGACATCGCGGGCTACAGGGAGGGGTGGGTACCCCGCACGCTCGCGGACGGTCAGCTGGTGGAGACGTCTGACTTTGTGGACTTCGAGGGCATCGATCTCGACGCGCTCAGGCTCGGACCCGGCATGCCGTGCTCGCTCGGCTACGTAGCCGACGAGAACGTGTGGTGGGTGGCTGGGCATGGGTGGTCGGGCGCGGGTCCACAGCCCGAGGTGGAGCTCACGTTCGCCCTCGATCACTTTGTCTCCGACAACCAGGGCGTGCGCCGGGTGGAGCGTCGGGTGGTCGCAACAGGTCGAGCGCGTCCTCGGTGAACGGTCAACGCGCGCCGCGGATGTTGATGGCCCTTGGAGTCTGGTACGGATTCCTCGGGACGGTCTCGGTGTTGCCGCGGGTCGACGTGCTGCCCTTTCCGACGGGCTTGGCGCGTGTGTTCAACCTTGCACTGCTCACGAACCCGACGGTGGTGTGGTTGAGCATCGCGCTGGTGACGGTCTCGCTCGTGGCGTGGACCTTCGAGCGCTGGACCGCGGGATCCACCTTGGTGGCCTTCGCACTCACCGTCTGCTTCGCGCACGCGGAGGGCAGCCTCCTCGCCAACGCGCAGTCCGTCACCCACGGCAAGATGATGCCGTTTGCGGTGTTGGTCGCGTACGAGCTTGGGCGGGTTGCGATGCCGCTGCGACCCCATGTGGCAGGGATTGAAGCGGCCAGCGGCGTCGTTGCGGGATCCTACTTCCTCGGCGGACTCGCCAAGCTGCGTGCCGGGGGTCTCTCGTGGGTCGATGGACCGGCGCTCTCGTTGATGGCGGCCGAGCGCGCGGAGGGCTCCGTTCTGGCGGGCCTGCGGTGGGCGGTCGCTTCTGCACCCGTTGTGGCTGGCGTGATGCTCGCCCTCTCGTTGGCGCTGGAGCTGGGTGCCCTGCTGTTTCTGTGGCCCCGCCACCGGCTCATCGTGGCCGTTCTGCTGCTGGGCATGCACCTCTCGATCGGTCTGATCTTGAGCTACTTCCACTTCGACTGGGCGCTCACCACCGTGGCCGTGGCATGGATGTCGTGGCAGGCGGGTCGGGGTCTGCCCGCCCTCCCGGAACGGCTCACCGAGCAGGCACAACCACCGGGAACTCCGCGACCTTGATCGCGTCTCGGCCGTCATCGGGCTGAGTCCAGACCTCGGCCGTGGCAGGAAAGCCTGGGCCGGAGGGCGCAGCGAACGCGCCTTGAATCCAGAAGGACCGCGTGGGGTCCGCATCCCAGCCGATGCGCTCGCGCGTGCCTGAGCCGACCTCCGACTCGGCCCATGTGCCGCTCGGTCCCACCAGTCGCACCCAGGTCCAGCCGCTGAAGCCAGGGTTGACGCGTCCGCGAATGTCGAGCACGCCGGGCTCCGGGGCCTCCACCTTGAGCCACGCCCCCGAGCTGGGCTCGCCCGGCGGCAGCGGCATCTCATCGACGCCAAACTCCTCGATGTCGGTGAGCCGAATCAGGATGCGACCCACCTGGTCGGCCATCTTCGGGAGGGCATCGAGCGTGCGGGGACGCCCGGTGTCGGGTCCCATCTCGTAGATGTCGAGGCCGAGCAGCGGACCCTGGATCGAGAGCACCGTGGTGCGCGCGCCGTAGATGCCGGTGCCGGCGTCGTCGACGTAGCCCTGCAGATCGATCGGGGAGTCGTCGGCCTGGACCCGCACCACGCGGTCGCTGGTGGCCCAGACGTGATCGTTGGGCCAGGCCTCCAAGCGGAGCTGCACCCGCCATCGCTCGGTTGCCGAGGCGTGGAAGCCCGTGCGCGGCACCTGCCACCCGTCGTCGCCGCTCTGCCTCCACGTGCCGGCCAGGGGTCCTTCCACGTCGGACACACGCCAGCGCGGATCGGCCTCCAGCACGGCGAGCACCACGTGGCGCGCCGGGACGCCGGCCATCGCGAGCCAGCTCCGGTCGAACGTGATGCCAAAGCGCACCCGCGACCGGACCATGCGGGTGATGTCGAGGCCCTCATCGGAGCCGCGCAAGGACGGCCAGCTGAACTGCGCGTCGAGGGGCGATGCACGCTGGGGCACCTGAACCCTCACCGCCGCGACCTCGGTGGGTGCGTCGGCCTTGCTCTTGGGCTTCGCGGCAGCCAAGCACGGGAGCAGCGTCACCATCAAGGCGACCCCTCCCCAGCGCCGGCTCCAGCTCGCCATCCTCAGCCGCCGATCGGGCCGTCGGCGACGAGCACGACGGCAGGAGGAAGGTTGGACCACACGACGGGTGTCATGCCGACCCGTGCGAACCGACTCTCGACCAGGCGCCGGAAGCGAAAGCCCGCGGGAGACAGCACCGAGGACAGGTAGGTGTAGGTGACGAAGCGACCTGTGGGTGCGAGCGCGCGCACGATGCCGTCGAGCACGGCGGCCTGCTGCGGCGCGGGCCACATCGTCCACGGGAGGCCACTCACCACGCGATCCACGGGGCGACCGTCTCCGCTCGCGACCCGCTGGGCGAGGTCGGCACCGGCAGGCTCCACGCGCACGTCGATCTGCGGCAAGCGGTGCTGCAGCACCTTGGCCAGCGTGGGGACCGGCTCGAACACCACCAGATCGGCGTCAGGATGCCGGCGGGTGAGGGCGTCGGTGACCGGCCCTGTGCCGCCCCCGAGCTCCACCACGCGGTGCCCTGGGAACACCTCGGCCGCCGCCACGACCGCATCCGACAGCGCCCGACTTGAGGGCGTCACCGACCCGAGCGTGTCGGGGGCGAGCAGAAACTCCAACAGGAACTGGACACGCGCCAAGCAGGTCACTCCGTGCCGTCCGGTATCGGGAGGAATCGTGCGGGGTCAACGTGAACGTTTCGTCGTGACGTGCGGGCCTTGCGCTGAAGGCGTAGGTGCGCGATCATGCCGTCACTCTCAGCCGGAGCTGGCCCCGTGCGCCTCTCAACCCTGTTCTGTCTCGCGCTGCTCGCCTGTGGCGCCGGCTCCGATCCCGATGCACCCAAGACGCCTTACGAGGCGTTGTTCCGAAGCTATTCGGAGGAGGTCGTCCCTGCATGGACGCGCTGGCGCGCCGCAGAGTGGACCTCGCACACCGAAGTGGCGGCCGGCGACACCACCCGCGCGCAGCAGGCGGTGAGTGGCTACGAGGCGTGGCGCGCCAAGGCCACCGATCCGAGGTGGGTCCGGGAGGCCCGCGATCTTCAGCATGCGGGGGCCAATGCGAAGGCGCCCACCGTCGCCGAGAAGGCCGCGCTGGATGCCATCTCGCGCATGGCGCGGCTCTACCCGGTCAACGAGGCCGAGCTGAT
>CAYNFK010000069.1:0-23956 GCA_964396405.1 uncultured Enterobacteriaceae bacterium | reverse complement strand
ACAACCACAACGGCGGCACCCTGCAGTTCCACCCCGACGGCACGCTGTGGTTCGGGTTCGGCGACGGTGGCTCCGCGAATGACCCCGGCAACCGCGCGCAGGACCCGAACACCCTGCTCGGGAAGATGATCCGCATCGACGTGGACGGTGGCTTCCCCTACGCGATCCCGCCCGGCAACCCCTACGCCAGCGGCGGCGGCCTCCCGGAGATCGCCGCCATCGGGCTGCGCAACCCCTACCGCTGGTCGATCGACGAGGTCACCGGCCAGGCTTGGGTGGGCGACGTGGGCCAGAACGCCTTCGAGGAGATCACGCTGGTGGACGTGGGTGACAACCTCGGCTGGCGGATCATGGAGGGCACACGCTGCGCGAACGTCACCGCCGGCGCCCCGCCCTGCGATGACCCCATCTACCGCCCGCCCGTGTGGGAGCTCCCTCACCCAGCCGGCTCGATCTCGGTGATCGGAGGCCATGTGTACCGAGGGGATGACCTCGTGGACCTCGGCGGGGCCTACGTCTACGCCGAGTTCTACACCGGCTCGTTGTCGGCGCTGTTCACGGACCCCACCACCGGGGCGCGCTCGTCGTCCCAGCTTGTGGCTCAGCCGGGCCTGCAGATCAGTGCACTCGTGGAGGACGAGAACGACGAGATCCTGGTGCTGGCTTACGACGGCTCGATTCGCCGTCTCACGCCCGCGGGTGCGCCCACGGGCGCGCCACCGCCCACCTACCTGTCTGAGACCGGCTGCATGGACGCCTCCGACCCATCCCTGCCCGGCCCCGGCCTCGTTCCGTACGAGCCTCGCGTGGATCTGTGGTCCGACGGCCTCGCGAAGACGCGATGGCTCGCGCTCCCCGATGGCAGCACCATCGACGTGGAGGCTGACGGCGACTGGACCCTCCCCGTGGGCTCCGTGCTGGTCAAGCAGTTTGCGTGGCAGGGTGAGCCGGTGGAGACCCGCCTGATGGCCCGCCACGACGACGGCAACTGGGGCGCGTGGACCTACCGCTGGCTCGCAGACGGCAGCGACGCCGTGCTGCTCACGGATGGGGCCACGCTCACGCTCCCGGGCCGCACCTGGGACGTGCCCACCCAGGCCGAGTGCTTCTTGTGCCACACGTCGGCCGCTGGGTTCAGCCTGGGCCTGGAGACGGCGCAGCTCAACCAGCCGCTCGCGTACGACGGCGTGTGGGCGCAGCAGCTCGCGACCTTCGAGGCGATCGGTCTGCTCACGGCCCCGCTCGGTACAAGTCACGACCTGCCCGCGCTCGCTAAGCTCGACAGCAACAGCACCGACGAAGACCGCGCCCGCGCCACGCTGCACGCCAACTGCGCGATGTGCCATCGACCCGGCGGCGGCGGGCTCTCGGACATGGATCTGCGGTGGCAGACGCCGCTGGCGAACACGGCCACCTGCGGCGTGGTGCCCTCGGGAGCGTCGGGAACCCTGGTCGATCCGCGCCGGATCCGACCCGGCGACGCCGCAAACTCGGTGCTGTGGGCGCGCATGGCCACCACCGATCCCACCCTGCGCATGCCGCAGCTGGGTACCCGAGTGGTCCACACGGCGGCCCGCGATGCTGTGGGCGACTGGATCGACGCGCTCACGGCGTGCCCCTAGCGGCGCGCGCCTCGGGTACCGGACGCGAGGACGGGAGCGGCCCACATGGCCCGATGATCCCGTTGGAAATGGACCTCAAGGCGAGTACTGCGGATCCGAACACCCTGGGACTGGGACGCTTGCGTCTACGCTGGGGATCCGATGCGCATCACACCTCTTCTCGTGCTGGCCATGCTCGGCGCTTGCGGCGAGCCGCCTGTTGGCGTCACGCTTCAGCAGTCGCGGGCCCTCCGCATTGGCCAGGGCGGCTTCTTGGCCCTCGACCTGCTCGCTACCCAAGGCGACCTGCCGATCGCCTGTGGGCAAGGCACCTTCGACGTCACCGTCTCGGTCACCGCGGAAGGCGTCGACGGTCACTTCACGATGCTCCCGCCCCAGTCGTACGTGGTGGCCTGCGATGACGGCCGCACCGGCGATCTGGCCCTGGTGGTCGACAACTCCGGCTCCGAGGATGGGTTCTTGGAGCGCCTTCAAGAGGCCGCCAAGAACATGGCGCACGAGGTGCTCGCACGCGGGGGTCGCCTGAGCCTGGTGCGGGTGTCGACCAACGCCCGCGTGGTGCAGCCCCTGTCGGCCGACGTGGAGACCGTGGACGCTGCGATCGACGGCCTCGAGATCGCCAATGGCTGGACCGCCCTGTGGGACGGCGTGCGCATGGGTCTGGAGACGCTCGGCGGCGCCGTGGCCCCCGACGGCACGCGCACCGCCATCCAGGACTTCTGCTTTGGTGAGCGCCCCCTCGGCGTGGCAGCCTTCACCGACGGCGTCGACAACAACAGCGCCGACGAACAGGCCGTCTCCTACAACGTGGGCGCGTACCCGGGCGATGGCGTGGCCACCTCCCTCTCCGACCTGATGCAAGAAGGGGCCGCGAGCACCACTCCGGTCTACACCATCGGCCTCGGCGACGACGTGGACCACGTGGCGCTGGGCGACCTCGCGCTCTCCACGGGCGCCCGCTACCGCCCCATCGCTGTGGACGAAGAGATCCCCGAGGCCTTCGACGTGCTCCAGCGCTACTTCGACGCCACCCACGAGGTGTGCGTGGAGCTGCCCGAGCTGGAGTGCGGCGAGCTCGTGGTGCAGGTGGACTGGTCGTGGGATCCGGGCGACGGCTCGCCCGCCGTGACCGGCACCGCCCAGCAGGACGTGAGCTACCCCTGCCCCGTCACTGTGCAGCGTAAGGGCCGCGTGGCCACGATGCTGGTCACCCTGGGCGACCCCGGCATCTCGGAAGAGCTCGCCGGCAGCTTGGCCCTGCAGGCCGTGGAGTGGGCCAGCCCCCGCCTGCGTCCGCGCGTGCTGATCGTGCTCGATGATGGCCACAACGGCGAAGACGTCACCGACCACGAGCTCGTGCAGTGGCTGCTCGCCGACGTGGACACCCTGGAGGTGACCTACCTCGACGAGCCCGTGGACGGCCTGATCGCCGAGGACATCGAGGGCTACGACGTCGTATGGTTCGCGAACCCCGGCTACCCGTGGGATGACGTGTCCTCCCGCGACGTGCTGCAGGACTTCGTGGACGCTGGCGGCGGCCTCGTGCTGCAGGGCGACGACATGACGTGGTCCAAGAACAAGGCCTTCGACCTCACGGAGCTGACGGGCCTCCAGCACGTCGACAACGGCACGCAGGCCTGCGGCCAGAACATCGACAACCGCCGGGGCAGCACCTACACGGTCACCATCGGCTCGGTGGACCACGCGATCACCCGCGGCCACGCTGGCACCAGCTTCGTGTACGGCAACGACATCGACAACAGCACGATCGTGGGCCCTTCGCTCCAGGTGCTCGCGACCGCCGTGCCCACCGCAGCGCCCAGCTGTGCGCCACGGGCCGTCATCGTAGGCTACGCGCCGGGCGGCTGATCGTGTACTCCAGGGCAACAGCCCGTCCGGGATTCCTGCCCTTGTAGACCCCCGTGCCGGTCTTAGGGGAGGCGCATCCCAAGGAGTGCTCATGAATCCCCGCATCGTGTCCCAGGTGGTGGCCGCCCAGGAGGCCTCGGATGGCGCTGGTGTGCGCCTGCGCCGCAGCATCGGCACCGCCACGCTGCGCAACCTCGACCCGTTCCTGATGCTGGATGCCTTCGGCACCGACAACCCGAAGGACTACCTCGCAGGCTTCCCGAGCCACCCCCACCGCGGCTTCGAGACCGTCACCTACATGCTCGCCGGGCGGATGCAGCACCGCGACAGCGTGGGAAACACCGGCAACCTCGGACCCGGCAGCGTGCAGTGGATGACCGCAGGTCGCGGCATCATCCACTCCGAGATGCCTCAGCAGGAGGCCGGCCGGATGGCGGGCTTCCAGCTCTGGGTGAACCTGCCGGCAGCCAAGAAGCTGAGCCCCCCACGCTACCAGGACCTCGCACCCGAGCAGATCCCCACCGTCACGGCGGAAGACGGCGTGGTGGTCAAGGTGCTCGCAGGAACGCACGGCGGCGTGGTGGGTCCTGTGGGCGGCGTCGACACCCAGCCCACCATGCTCGACGTCGCCCTGGAGGCCGGTCGCGCGACCTCGGTGAGCGTGCCGCTGGGCCACACCGCTTTCGCGTACGTGTTCGAGGGCAGCGTGCAGTTCGCGGGTCGGGAAGCCCCGCTGACTGAGCACCACCTGGCCGTGTTCGGCGACGGCGACACGATCACGCTCACCGCAGGGCCCGCAGGCGGTCGTGCCCTCGTGCTGGCGGGACAGCCGCTGCGGGAGCCGATCGTGCAGTACGGCCCGTTCGTGATGAACACGATGGCCGAGATCCACACGGCGATCGAGGACTTCCACGCCGGGCGTTTTGCGAGCTAACGAGCGTCTTCCCAGGTGAGGTCAGGCTCGGCGCCGAGCCCCTCGGCCCACCGAGGATCGCCCGTGAGGTGCAGGCCCACATGGGCGAGCACCTTGGTGCGCACGAGCTGCTGGGTGCGGGCGGGGTCGAGGTAACCCTTGGCCTCGCCCGCGCAGTCGGCGAGCGGCAGGAGCACGCAGAGGTCGGTGAACGACCAGTGGCCCGCACCCTGCACGGCGGCCAGCGTCTTCGGGGCGGAGAGCGCGGCGTAGGTGCCCGTGGTCTCGGGATCGTAGGGCAGCTCGTCGTCGAGGGTGCCCCCGATCACGAGCGGCGCCCGCACGGTGGAAAGCCCCGCCCCATCGGCTCCAAAAGCGTACCAAGCACCCGGCGTGAGCGCGACGGCGACCGTGGCGCGGGGGTCGGGTACTGCGGCTTCGAGGGGCAGGCCGTCGAACGACAGGCCCTCGAAGAAGTTGCAGGCACGCGGCGAGCCAGGCGCCGCACAAACGTCCTCAAACGCCGGCAGATCGAGCTGACCGCCCGCGACCACCAAGGCCGTCCACGCGCCGAAGGAGTGGCCCACGGCCGTGTAGGTGCGGGTGTCTACCGTCAGCCCAGGCACGACCCCTTCCGTGAGGGCATCCACGGCCTCGGCCAGCTCGCTGGGTCGCCTCGCCGCCGACACCGCAGTCTGGTCGGGTCGGAAGTCGGCGAGGCTGGTGGCAGCATGGTCGGGCGCCACCACCACGAACCCGTGTTGGGCGAGGTGCTCGGTGAGGAAGAAGGACTGAAAGCGCAGGCCGCCAAAGCCGTGGCTGAACGCCACCACCGGATAGGGCCCGCCGCGCGGATCGACAGGTGCATCGCGGAAGGCGCCGCCTGCAAAGCCAAGGACGCCCTCCTCGTACCGGCCGGGCACGGCCCCCACTGCAGGAAAGGCCGGGTACCAGACCTCCACCACCAGGGGCTCCTGACCCCTTCGATCGATGCGGAGCGTCGTGGCGCCCACGGCGTACGGACCGGGCTGATCGGGCGGCTGGCCTTCGGGCGCGGGTCCTAGGTCGGTCTCAGCTCCGTCGGTGTCGTCGAGGGCGTCGCCCGAGGACGGCTGGGAGCACGCGGTCAGGAGCCACGCGGCGGTCCAGGACCTCACCGCCCGCCCCCATCCAGCGTGGCGCGCAGCGTGTAGCGCACGTGCACGTCGGCGGCGGCTCGCGGCGTGTAGCTGGCGAACACGATCGCGTTGCCAACGGGATCGTAGGACCAGTCCTCCGCCGTGAATTCGATGCGCTGACCCGCGTCTTCGATCCACACCTCTAGGGTGGACGCGACCGGGACCCGCGGCAGGTAGAACGTGCGCGAGAGTCCGCCGGCTTGCACGCCCAGCGCAGCGAGCAGCGGCGACCAGTCCTCGGAGCAGATGTCGAGGAGCAGGCCGCCGGTGGCCTCCACGAGCGTGCGGTACTCCGTGCCCGGCTTGTTGATGCCGCAGGGGGTGTCGGGCGTGATGATCGCCGAGATCGTGACGGGGCGGTGGAGGTCGATGAGCACCTCGCCGAGCGCGGTGATCGAGGGGTCCTGGCGGGTGGCGTCGTTCTCGTCCGAGACGATGACGATCGTCAGGCGCGCGTCATCGCGGAAGAAGCCCGCGTTGTGCGCTGTGGCTTCCGGGTCGGTGAGCGCCTGCCAGATCGCGCGCCGACCCTTCTCGGCGGCGGATCCTTCGCGTCCGAGCAGCGCCATCTCCTCGAAGGTCGCGACCGGGTCGGGCACGGAGGGGTCGACCCACAGGTAGCCGGCGCCGCCCTGCAGCTTGCCGGCCTGGGTAGGATCTTCGGTGTCGGTGGAGATCACGCCCACCTGCCAGTCGAGCCCGGAGCCCACGTAGAAGTCCAAGAAGGCCGGAAACGCTTCTGCGAGCTGCTCTTGCTCGGCCAACATCGACGACGAGTTGTCGACCACCCAGAGCACGTCGACGCGGGCCGGGATGCGCTGGCGCAGCACGTCCTCCACCTCATCGGGGCCCAAGCTCGGCGGCTCGACGGGGAGGAAGACGGGCGGGTCGATGTTCACGAACGTGGCGTCGGTGGAGCAGGCCACCGCCATTCCCACGACGAGTCCTGCGCGCACGGCTTCCTCCTGCGTGGGTCCGACGGCCCCACAGCGATAGCCTAGCGCTCACCCACCCCGAGGCCCAGCCCGATGCGCACGCCCTTTCGTTGGCTCGCCTGGACGATCGGTGCCTGTTCCCCGGCTGCCGACGCGCCGGGCGACGACACGGACGCGGTCGACACCGACCTGGAGGACACGGATCCCGTCGACACCGAACCAGCGGACACGGGCACCTACGACGGCTCGGGCGACCGAGCGGCACCGCCCACCGTGGCGTTCCCAGCCGGCACCCGCGTGCTGGGAAGCCCAGTCGGCGAGGTAGGTCGCACGCCAGGGGAGCCCGAGCGGGAGGTCACCCTCACCACAGGGTTCCTGATGATGACCCTGGAGGTCTCGCAGGCCCGCTACGCCGCGTGGATGGGCGCGGAGCCATCCGAGTGGGCAGAATGCCCCCGGTGCCCCGTGGAGCGCGTCTCGTGGCACGACGCGGCGCGCTTCGCGAACGCCTCGTCGACCGCCGATGGCCTGAGCCTCTGCTACCGCTGTACGGAGCCCGCCGACGACACCCCGAGCACGTGTCGTCCGGAAGGCCTGCCCACCGCCTGCGACGGCTGGCGGCTGCCCACCGAGGCCGAGTGGGAGGTGGCGGCGCGCGCCGGGGCGACCGCCGCCACACCTTCAGGAGGCAACCTGGAGAGCACCGCCGATCGGGACCGGTGCGACACCCCGCTCACCCTCGACAACGGCACCACGCTCGGCGACCAGGCTTGGTTCTGCGGCAACACCGACGCCGTGCCGGGCCTCGCCACCCGTCCGGGCGGTCGCAAGCAGCCCAACGCAGCCGGCGTGTACGACGTGCTCGGCAACGTGTGGGAGTGGTGCCACGATGGATGGAGCGAGCCGCCGCCGAGCGGCACCGATCCGCTGGGTCCTGAGGACGAGCGACGGGTGGTGCGCGGCGGGGGCTGGAACAGCGCTCCGCGCGAGACCCGCTTGGCGTTCCGAACCCTCGCGCGCGCTTCGCAGACCTCGGAGGCTGTGGGCTTCCGGTTGGTGCGCAGCGCGCCCTAACGGACCTGGATCGACACCGACGGGGTGACGAAGGTGGCCTCGATGGCTCCCCACTGCACCACGCCCATGGGATCGACCTGGATGGACAGCGCAGGCAGCGGCGCCACCTCAACCGTGGGCACCCACATCACCACATCAGGCACCACCAGCGTCTGCACGAAGCTGAGGCGGTCGGCCGGAGAGCCGCCAAGCAGGGCAATGGCGTTGCGCGCCGCGGCCTTGACCGTCTCGACCTCTTCGGGGTCGTCAATTCGAACCTGCAGTGCCGAGATCATCATGGGGTCGCCGATGCGCACGGCGGCCCCAATGAGGCGGATCTGCTCGTCGTCGATGATGTTGGGGTTGCGCACCAGGGAGTCGAGGACCGTGAGCGATGAGGCATCGGCCAGGGCCTGGAACAGCTGCAGCGCGTGGGCCCAGGCGATGACGTTGCGCTCGTTGATCACGGCGTGGTGAAGCAGCGGCAGGAGCTGCGGGCTCGCGTAGTGCTTGAGCGACTTGAAGGCCGCGACGCGCACCTCACCGACCTCATCGAACTGAGCGACCTTCATCAACGGAGCCACCACCACGTTGCCCGGCATCCCGGACCGGCCAAGCTCTTGGGCACAGCGCAGGCGGATGGCCTTGTCGGTGTCGTCGAGCAGCGCCACGTAGGCCTCGAAGAGGCGCGGGTGCTTGAAGGCCTCCGCAGCATCCAGCGCCGCGACGCGGGTGCGGCGGTGGGCGGCGACATCGGTGGCGATCACAATCGTGAGGTCCATCACGGCCGTGTTGCCACCCTTCACGAGGCTCTCGACCAGCGGCGCGCCGAAGTCCCCATCCATCGAGCGGTAGCGGGTGAGCGCACGGGGCGCGACCGCTGCGAGGTAGGACTCATCCGCCCTGCCGAGCACGCGCATGGCGGTCTTACGCTTCCACTCCTTGAGACGCTCATCGAGCAGCACGGCGGCCATCGCTTCGCGCGACGCCGGCACACGAATCTGCTCGAGCGCGCGCAGCGCGTGGTCGCAGACGAACTCGTGCTCCACGGGGCGACAGGCCTCCAGCAAGCTGGGGATCGCCGACTCCAGCTGGCGCTTGCCGATCTCGTCGGCGGCCTTCTCGCGGTTGGACTGCGACTTGTCGGAGAGCAAGGCAGTCACTAGCTCTTCATCGGTCATCTTCGATGGGCTCGCACCCCAAGCGACCGAGGACAGGAGCACAAGAACCGAGAGTCCGACCACGTGTCGCATGACAACCTCCACCCGATGCGGGTACGACCCTATCACGCATGCCGACGAGATTGTTCCCATGGTCCTGAAGGTTCGTCCGCCATGGATCGTCAGTGCGTGCAGGGAGAAGGACGATGGACAAGCGGAACGGTCTGCTCGCACTGGTGCTGATGGGTTGTGGTCCTCTGCTGGCAGGCCCCGAGCCGGCACCTCAGGAACTCCCGCTCGCGTTGCCCGAGCCCGCCACGCCGCAGCCGGGCGTGCCCGAGGTCGTGCCGACCGACGTCCCTCCGGATGAGCCCATCGCGCCACCGGCGGTGCCCACGCCCATGCCGCCGAGCCCTCCCTACACCCCTCCACCCCCGCGGCCCGGGCAGGTGCAGCAGCAGGTCCTCCCCGACCTCGCCATCACCCAGCTCGCTTACGACACAGCGAGCACCTCGGTGATCGTCGATCTGGCCAACCTCGGTGGGCCGGCCCAAGCCGCGGGTGCCGTGCTGCGCGTCGAGCTGCGCCGCGATGGGTCCGCACGCCCCGACCTCGTGCTGGAGCGCAGTCTCGGTCAGGTGGTGCCTGAGGGCTACGCGGGTCAGCTCCGGGCCTCGGTGCTCGACTTCGAGGGCTCACCCGACCTGGTGCTCCAGCTCGGCGGCCCCGTCACGCTGCAGGCCACGCTCGACCCGCGGAGCACGGTGCCCGAGCGCGACGAGACCAACAACGGTCGCAGCGTGCACCTGATGCTCCCCGGCGCCCACATCTCACCACCGCCGCCGCAGCCGCCTCACTACCCGCCGCCGCCTCCCCCGCCCCCGGAGCCCAACTACGTGCCCGTGCCCGTGGTGCAGACCCCACCGCCCCCCGCGCAGGTGCAGGTGGCGCTGCGGTCGCTGGCAGGGGCCTGGGCGAATGTCTACGTGGATGGCCGGCTCGTGTGGGAGCCGAAGAGCTTCGACAAGGAGAAGACCCTCGACGTGCGTCCTGGCGTCTACACCATCGAGGTGCGGGACTTCATGAACACCGAGACCTGGGCCAAGGGCCGCCTGCACGTCGACGGCACCACGCACCTGGCCGTGGGCATCGGCAACGAGACCGTGGAGATCTACGGTCCTGACGGGGTGTGGCAGCCGCTCTAAGCGCAGCTGCTGCCGGCCCCCGAACGGAGCCGGCAGCGCGCAGGCCTACGGGGCCGGGATGATCGCCCAGTCGCCCGAGAGCTGACCGATGCCACCGAAGAGGTGGCCGGTGAAGGCACCGTAGATCTCGGAGGGGCCGGGATTGCCGCTGGCGCCAGGCTTGCGGATGCCGCCACCCCAGGCCGTGGTGCCGCCGATCGCGGCGTTGCCGAGGCCATAGAGGAAGGGGTCGTACTGGGCGGTGACCGTTGCCGTGACCGGCGTGGTTCCCGGGTCCGCCGCCGTGCAGCTCAACGATCCGCTGATCGTCTGGGCCGCTGCGTCGGTGGTGAACGTGATGGTGCCGGGGCAGGCGTAGTCGGTGCCGCCCACGTTGAAGGTACCGTCAAAGTCGCCGGTCCAGTCGCCCTCGGGGCACGGCACGTACGCGTCGAGCGTGCCCAGGAGGTACGAGCTCTGCACGCCCCAGTCGCTGAGCACGAACGAGGTGCTGGGCTGGTAGGCGTGGCAGCCTCGGATCACCACGGTGTTGAGGTGGTTCCACGAGGTGGACGGACTGGGCTGAACGCCGATCACGCCGAACACATCGACGTTGGAGCTGTTGTAGGCCAGCGCCACAGCATCATCGCCGTTGAACAGCAGGTTCGTGCTGGTGTGGTCGGGCGGGTTGGTGATGCCTGCGAGGTACCAGATCGGGTTGGTGCGGTACGCGAGGATGTAGGTCTCGCCGGCCGGCAGCGTGCCCGAGAGGGCAATGGTCTGGCTCACCGTGGTGGAGCCGTTGCTGTAGATCCGGATGGCGTAGTCGGTCATGTCGGCGTCCGACCCACCCGCATTGAACAGCTCCAGGTAGTTGTTCTGCGGCTTCGACACGTTGTAGTGGTTGAGCTCAGTGATGATCACCGAGGGCGGATCCGGGAGCACCGGGCACGCATCGTTCGTGGTGCCGGGCGTTCCGAGGTCGGCCGTTGCGCCGATGGCCGCATCCCCCAAGCACCAGCGGTCGGGCGTCTCGAAGGGCTCGGACAGCTCCCAGGCCGACCCCGCCGTGACGGCGAAGCCGATGAGGTTGGCCGAGTCGATCACGCCGCCGGCGTTGGAGAGCGTGATGCTGTCGCCGGTGTTGTTGAGCGACTGCGTGAAGACCGCGTCGGGGGTGATGCCGTAGCAGGCGGTGAACTCGGTGGTGGTGCGCGCGAACACGGCCCGCTCCCCGGCGTTCATCACGAGCGAGGTGCCGAGCGTGATGCTGCTGGCACCGTCGGCGATCTGAAGACCCTGAAGGTCGACCGAGCCCGTGCCCGTGTAGAGCACTTCGAAGTACTCGTAGAGGTTGTCGTCACCGCCGCAGGCACCGGGGTTGATCATCAGCTCCGTGACCTGCAGTGAGCCAGCACCCAGCGTGTCGACGCCGGGCACCGTGACCGGGCACACGCCGTTGGCCGTACCGGGGGTTCCGAGCTGGCCGTTGGCCGTGAGGTCGTCGCCCACGCAGAAGTTGTTGGCGTTGGCGTCGTCGCGCTCGCGAGACCGCCCAGCCACCACGTTGCCCGAGGTGTAGGTGAGCGAGCTGATCGGCGTGGCGCCCACGGTGATCGTGAGGGAGTCGCCCGCGTTGTCGAGGGCGAGGTTCGAGACGCCCGCCGGCGCGAAGCCGTAGCAGTCGGGGAAGGTGCCCGAGCGCGCGATCACCACAAGTCCACCCGGCGCCACCACCACCGATCCGGAGATCGTGTAGCTGTTGGGCAGCGCGTCGGTGATCGTGAGGCCGTCGAGCACCGCGATCTGGGCACCGTTGTACTTCAGCTCGATGTACTCACCGTTGGTGTCGTCACACAGACCGGACGGGTCTGCGATGAACTCGTTGACCGTGACGTCCCCGGCCACCAGATCGGCAGCGAGCGTGGGGTGGTCGAGGGGGTCGGTGGGATCGAAGCCGTTGTCGACTTCCACACCATCCGGTGCGCCGTCGCTGTCGGTGTCGGCGAGGCAGATGCCGGTGCCCTCTGCGCCTTCCTCGCCATCGAGCAGGCCATCCCCATCGGAGTCGTTCGACCACGGGTCGGTGCCAGCGAGCGCTTCGTCGGCGTCGGTGAGGCCGTCGCCGTCTTCATCGGCGGAGCTGTTGACGCCCACACCGTGCGGGTTGTGGCCGGCCGCGATCTCCACGCCGTCGCCCGCGCCGTCGTCGTCGGAGTCGTAGAGGAACGGATCGATGCCCAAGCAGGACTCGGCTGCGTCGGTGACGCCGTCGCCGTCGAAGTCATCGACCACGCAGCTGCCGTTGAGGACGAGCGGGGTGCCGATGTCGCCCGAGGAGGGGATGGCATCGACGGCCAGACACCAACGCGAGGCCACCGCGTCGTCGCGCTCGAAGGCCACGCCCGGCGTGACGGTCCAGGGCCGGTAGTCCACCTCGTCGAGGGTGTTGGTGCCGTCCGTGAGCCGGACCAGGTCGCCCCCGGTGTTGTCGAGGCCGAAGGTGAACTGACCATCGGGCGCGAAGCCGTAGCAGGTCTGGAACGAGGTGCCGACGCGAGCGAAGATCAGACGATCGCCAGGACCGGCGATCACCGGTCCCAGCACGGCCGTGTTGCCACTGGCGTCGACGAACGTGAGCCCGGTGAGGTCCAGGTTCACCGCGCCACTGTAGAGCACCTCGACGTACTCGCCCTGATCGTCGGGGCAGAGGTCGGGGTCGGCCATCACCTCGGTGATCAGCAGCTCACCGGGGTTGAGGTCGTCGAGGCCTGCGATGCTCGATGCGCCGCAGATGCCGTTCGCAGCGCCCGGCGAGCCGCGGTCACCGCTGGGGGTGAGGGCATCGGCAAGGCACCACGTGGTTCCGTCGCCGTCGTCGAGCTCGTAGGAGAAGCCGCCCACGATGGTCCACGCGTTGAAGTCGACCTCGTTGATGACGGTGGAGCCCACACGCACCCCGAAGCTGTCGCCGGAGTTGCCGAACGCGAAGCCGCTCTGCGCGTAAGCACCGAGGCCAGGGTAGCAGCCAGCAAACTGCGGCACGGACTGGGCGATCACCACGCGCTCACCGGGCGCGAGCACGAAGGGACCCCCCGAGAGCAGCGTGCTGCCCGTGTTGTCGAAGAAGGTGACGCCGCCGATGTCGACGCGCACGGACAAGGTGTTGAGGATCTCGCCGTACTCACCGGCCGTGTCCGAGCAGGCATCGGGGTTGATCATGATCTCGGTGACCAGCAGGTCGCCCGCCACCAGATCGTCCGAGCCGAGGATGTAGTCGAAGGGATCGAGAGGATCGGAGCCGCGGTAGATCTCCTCGTCGTCGTCTTCCCCATCCCCATCGGTGTCGGCGAGCTCAGTGCACGTGCCGTAGAAGTCTTCCGTGCCGAAGCTCAGACCGTCGCCGTCGAAGTCGGCCACCCGATCGTTGGACCCGTCGCAGTTGCTGTCGATCGCGTCGCCGTCGAGCTCGTCCGCGCAGGGGTGGATGGTCTCGTCGCTGTCGACACAGTCGTCGGCGCGGGTGCGGGTGGCGTAAGCCTGCGGCACACCGCCCGGAGCGGGCACGTGCATCGGGCAAGACTGGAAGGACACGCCTTCGGTCCAGCTGTCGCCGTCGCGGTCCCACCAGTAGGTGGTCATGTCGACCGCACCGAGATCGGTGCCGTACTCGCCACCGCGGAAGACCACCAAGGAGCCCGCGTCGGTGATGCCGGCCGCCGTGGTGTTGGGCATGCCCACCAGCAGCTCCGCGAAGCCGTCGCCGGTGACGTCGCCGGCGGCGATCGCCTTGCCGAACACGTCGTCCTCGAACAACCCGTAGATGCGCGCACCTTCATAGACCGCTGCGTTGCCCGCCGAGACGGTGGCCGACGGCGTGGCGCCGGCCGTGCCGTAGGTCTCGAGGGTGTTGAGATCGAAGGACGTGCCCGGGGACACCACGTCGTCGAAGTCGGTGCGACCGTAGATGATGTAGACCGCGCCGTAGTTGCGGCCCGCGGTGTCGTCGTCGGGGGCGCCGAGCGCGAGGTCGGCGAGTCCATCACCGTTCACGTCGCCCGGGGCAGAGACCACACTGCCCGCCCGGCTTGCGATGCGGCCGAGGAAGTGGGTGCCTGCCAAGGTGGTGACGTTGCCGGAGACCCAGCGCGTGGCGCTGCTCAGGAGCACGTGGGCCCCGTTGAACGGCGAGCCGACAGCGAGGTCGGAGCGCGTGTCGCCGTTCACGTCGCCGAGGCCTGCCAGGGCCGCACCGAACAGATCGTTGGTGGACTGACCGGCGATGGCCACGCCCGGTGCGGGCGTGCCCGAGAACGGCGTTCCCGCGCCGAACCAGCCGAGCACCTGGCCTTGGTTGAGGGTGAGGGCGTTCGGCGCGCCGGCGAACACGTCGGCGAATCCATCGCCGTCGACATCGGCCACAGCGAGCGCGCTTCCCAGACGATCCTTGTTGTCGCCGCCCGTGAGACGCGTCGCGCCGGCGAGCGCGATCGAACCCTGCCAGAGCGGGGTGTCGGTGCCGTAGATGACGTAGGCCGCGCCTTGGCTGTCGGCGTGGCCGGGCTCGCCCACCACGAGGTCGCCGTAGCCATCCCCGTTCACATCACCGATGGCGACAGCGCTGCCCGCGCTGGCGTTGCCCGCGGAGCCGCGCACGACGACGTTCGCGCCGTCGGTGGTGCGGGTGCCATCCGTGAGGGGGCCGAAGAAGATGTAGACCGCGCCCTGGTTGGCGTTCGGCACGCGGGCACCGGGTGCGCCCACCGCCAGGTCGGCGATGCCGTCGCCATTGAGGTCGCCCGAAGCGAAGCTGCTGCCGAGCGCCGTGCCCTGGCGCGTGGGGAGCAGGCGGATGCTCCAGGTGCCGCCCGACAGGCGACCCGGCTGCACCACATGGTTGCCAGCGGCTTCGGCGCCGCGCACGATCAGCACCATGCCGCCGCCGGCGGCGCCGTCGTTGGCCGCGGGGAAGCCGAGCAGGATCTCGCTGTCGCCGTCGAGGTCCTGGTCGCCGAGCACACCGATGACCGAGCCGAGCTGATCGCCCACGCGACCACCCTGCAAGGTGGTGAAGTCGTACGCCGAGCGGTTGAAGCTCCCGCCCAGGTAGAAGGTGCCGTCGCAGTCGTTGTCGACACCGTCGCAGACCTCGGGCGCTGCGGGGTAGATCGCAGCGTCGCCGTCATCACAGTCGGTGCCATCGCCCACGTAGTCCACGAAGCTGCCGCCTTCGTTGAGGCTGGGCGCCACGCAGGCGCGCGTGCTGCGGAAGGGGTCGCCTGCGAGGTCGCCGTCGCCATCGCGGTACCAGATGGGCGCGTCGTCGGCCGAGGGCTCGTCGATCGCGTCGTCGCAGTCATTGTCGACGCCATCGCACAGCTCGAGCGCGGCGGGGTTGATGGCGACCTGGAGGTCGGCGCAGTCACCACCCACGAGCAGGAGACCCTCGAACGGAGGCTCACAGGCGCGCAGGGGGGTGCCGCGGTTGCCGTAGCCGTCCCCATCGGCGTCACCGTAGTAGTTCAGCGCGTCGGTGGCTGTGGAGCCATCCACCTCGCCGTTGCAGTCGTTGTCGACACCGTCGAAGCAGAGGTCGTCCGCACCGGGGAGCACGGCGTCGTCGGCGTCGTTGCAGTCGCCGCCGCAGGCCGTCACACCGTCGCCGTCATGGTCGACATCGCCGACCTGGCCGTCGCAGTTGAAGTCCACGCCGCCCAGACAGGCCTCAGGCGCGGCCGGGTAGAAGGAGGCCCCACCCGCCGGCGCGTCGTTGCAGTCGTCGTCGTTGGCCACGTAGCCGGCCACCTCGCTGCAGAAGGTAGCGGAGCTGCTGGCGTCGCCAAAGCCGTCGCCATCGGCATCGCGGAAGTAGGTGGTGAGGTTGGCGGGGTCGTTGCCACCGCGATGGATGTTCACCACGCCCGAAGCGAGCGCCCCGCCCGTGGCCGAGGGTGAGCCCACGACGGCGTCGGCGAAGCCGTCGTCATCGAGGTCACCGGCTGCGACCGCCGTGCCCGTGATGTCGCGGTAGGCCACGCCATCGAGCTGGCCGTAGCCGGGCTCGGTGCGGAGGTAGGTGATGCCGGCCTCTTCGAACGGTCCGTAGGCCACCCAGGCGGCCCCCGACTGCGTCGCGAGACCCGTGGCGCGAGGTCCGCCCACGAGCACGTCGAGGCTGCCGTCATCGTCGAAGTCGATGTTGCCCACCACCGCGGAGCCCGCGAGGTCGTCGGCGCCGGTGCCCGTGAGGCGATGGGCGTAGCCGGCCTCCAGCGGCAGCGTTCCGGTGATGGAGCCGCCGGCGATGAGGTAGACCGCGCCGGACTTGGCACCGAAGTCCACCGAGGCGGACCAGAAGTCGGCAGCCGTGGAGCCCACGAGGTTGCCAGCGGGGGCCAGCGTGGCACCGGCCTTCTGACGAATCCCACCGTAGAGCGTGGTGATGGCGCTGGTGCCGGTGACGACGCCCGGGAGCGAGGCGTCGCCCGCGAACACATAGACCGCGCCGGAGTCCTTGCCGCCCGTGGCCTGGAACGGTGCGCCCACGGCGATGTCGCCGATGCCATCGCCGTCGTAGTCGCCGATGCCGGTGGCGGCCCAGCCGAACCGGGCACCCGCGAGGAGGCCGCGGAACACGACATCCGCTGTGGCCGGGGTCTGAGTGCCGGTGATGGGGCCGTAGTACGCGTACACCTCACCGGTGGAGTTGGCGATCGGGGCGGTGATCAGCAGGTCGTCCACGAGGTCGCCGTCGAGGTCGCCGGCGGCGGAGACCACGAAGCCCAGGCGATCGCCGAGCGTGTTGCTCACGAAGCGAGCCGTGGCCTCAGTGAGGAGGTCGACCACCCCATTCGACACCAGGGTGGACGACACGACGAGGTGGGCGATGCCGCCCTTCGCGGTGCTCGCGCCGCCGGTGGCACCGCCGATCAGGAGGTCATCGGCACCGTCGTTGTCGATGTCGCCGGCGTTGGCCAGGGCGCTGCCGCTGCGATGGTAGGGTGCCTCGCCGAGCAGGATGACGTCGGCCGAGGCCGCGTCGAGATCGGGCGCCGAGACCGGGCCCCAGAACAGGTACACCGCGCCCGCTTCCACGCCGTTCGTGTCGTCGCCGGGCGCACCCACGGCGAGGTCGTCGACGCCGTCGTCGTTGAAGTCGCCGACCACCATCGCTGAGCCCACGGCGTCGCGTGCCGTGATCGAGGTCACCGTGAAGTCGTCCTGGTCGACACCCTCGGCACCCGCGATGGGGCCGGCGCCGCCGTCGCAGGGATCGGCACCCGAGCCGAGCTCGGCGTCCGCACCCGAGCAGTCCTCGTCGAGGCCGTTGCCCGGGATGTCGTTGGCCCCAGGGAAGAAGGCGAGGTTGTTGTCATCGCAGTCGGCAGGCGGGGGCGAGGTGGGGGTCTCACCCACATCGAGGCAGTCGGGATCGATCGAGGTGACCACACCGCCGGCACTGGCGCCGTCGCCGTCATCGTCGCGCCAGCACAGCTCGGTGCCGTTGCAGTCGTCGTCGCGCCCGTTCGCGATGGGCTCGGCGGCGTTGGGGTAGACGGTGCTGAGTGCGTCGTCGCAGTCACCCGCGGGGGTGGCGGTGCCCGCTTCACCGGCGCCCACGCAGCTCAGGTCGGAGGAGGGCACGAGCTGGATGGTGCGGTAGCCGTCGCCGTCCTGGTCGGCGTAGCACATGTCGCCGCCGGTGCAGTCCTGGTCGATGCCGTCGTCGACGATCTCGGTGGCACCTGGGAAGATCGCGGCGTTGCCGTCGGCGCAGTCGCCGGGCGGGAGGGTGGAGAGTGCTTGCCCTGCCCCGAGGCAGCCGGCGATGCCGGTGATGACATCGGCGGTGCGGGCGGCGTCCCCATCGGCGTTGGCGTAGCACTGGATGGTGCTGTCGCAGTTGCGGTCGACGCCCGAGCCCACGGGATCGGAAGCACCCGGGTAGACCAGGCTGCTCGCGTCGTTGCAGTCGCCCGAAGCGGCCACGTAGGGGGACGGAAGCGCGCCCCCGGCCAGCGGACACACGACCGCCGAGGTGGCACCGTAGGTGTCGCCGTCGTTGTCGGCGTAAGCGGTGACCGACTCGCCCACCGACGCGCTGGCGTCGTCGCAGTCGGTGTTGACGAAGAAGCCGTCGTCGTCTGCGTCGAGCTGAGGCTGCAGGTCGAGCTGGACCACGATGCCCTCGGCCGTCTGGCCGCTCGACCCGAGGTGGGCCGACGCGAACACCTGGGGGATTCCCGTGGACTGCACCGAGCCCACCGCCACGGCGAAGCCCATCGCGAGGCTGGCGCTGTCGCCTTCGTAGGTGGCATCGGCTGTGGTGGGGGCCGTGACGCGGCCCATGAACACCCGGACCTGCCCCATGTTGGAGGAGGCACCGTCGTAGAGGTCGCCGGCAGCGACCACGTCATCGAGGCCGTCATCGTCGACATCACCGACCGCAATGGAGACGCCGAAGTTGGCACCCGCCTGGCCGGCGCTCCACTTCTGCGCGATCGTGGAGGGCATCGACCCACTCACGCCGTGGATCAGCCACACCTCACCACCCGTGCCGGTGGCGCGCGCGCCCGCCACGAGGTCGGCGATGCCGTCGCCGTTGAAGTCGCCCTTCGCGAGCGCCGAGCCCAGGTA
The DNA here is from genome assembly GCA_964396405.1 of uncultured Enterobacteriaceae bacterium. Lineage (GTDB taxonomy): Bacteria > Myxococcota_A > UBA796 > UBA796 > JACKEO01. The sequence goes on along the minus strand of CAYNFK010000069.1, from coordinate 5,405 downwards.
GCCCGTGTTCGCCGTGCCGTTCGCCAGGATGCTGGTGGTGCCGGTGGCGGTGCCCGTGGACGAGCCGGGGTAGACGCGCAGCACGCCCGAGTCGGTGCCGCCCGTTCCGTTGGCCAGGGGCACGCCGGTGACGAGGTCCTCGTAGCCATCGTTGTTGAGGTCGACGGCGATCACGCGCTGACCGTTACGCGCACCAGCCTCGGCGCCGTTCAGGACCTTGGTGGCCTGCGAAGCTGCCGCGCCCGACGCGGGCAAGCTCCCCGAAGTCGGTGAGAAGACGAAGACCTTGCCCTGGTTGTTGCTGGCCGTGACATCGCAGGTGGGGCAGCCCACAATGAGATCCACCGCCGCGCCCGAGGTGGCCGCAGTGCGGCCCCAAGCCAGCGAGGTTCCGAAGGTATCGGAAGCCGTGTTGGTCTCGTAGATGAAGTTGGCGGTGCCGTAGGTCCGGGTGCCATTGCCTGCGAACACGTAGACGGCGCCTTCGTCGGTCTGCCCGTTGTCGTGGTTCGGTACGCCGACGGCGAGATCGTCGAGGTCGTCGGCGTTGTAGTCACCACACGCGACCGCAGCGCCAAACTGCTTGGTGGTGCCGAGCCCACCGTCGATGGTGACCACCGTGGTGAGCGCAGGTCCGTAGTAGACGTAGACGCGGCCGCCGTCGGTGCTGCCGCCGTCGAACAGCGACGAGCCGACGACCAGGTCGCCGTTGCCGTCCCCGTCGACGTCGCAGATCGCCAGGCTGGCTCCGAACGCTGCGTTGGTGGCATCGGCCTGGAAGGTTGCAACGCCGGGCACCCAGCTCGGATCCACAGTGACCGGCCAGGCGGCACCGTCCACATCGACCACGAGGGCGAAGCCGTCGTCGGTGGCCATCGGCGTGACGGCGAGGTCGGCACCACGCGCATCCCAGGCCCGCAGGTTCTCGCCGCGAAGGGCTCCCGCGCCCGCTCCGACCACCAGCGCGCCGGCTTCGATCGACACCGGCAGCCCTGCCACAGCGACGTCGATGCGGAGGTCGCCCGTGGTGCCGAGCGCGTCCACGGTCCAGCCCTGGCGGGGGGCCGAGGCCGGGTTGTCCCACCATGCGGTGACCGGACCGGACACCACTTCCGCGCGGTGGAGGCAGTCGCCCTCCACGTCGGTGCGAACGTCGCTGGGGTCACACGCGCCGACGCGCCCGACGCCGGCGCGGGTGTCGACCAAGGCGTCTCCACGACGCACGGTCACCGTCTGCAGCGAGGCCCGCGCAGGGTCGTCGCCGTGGCGCACAGCCAGCTCAGTGGTGGATCCGAGCACGCGCACTTCGAGGTCGGTGTGGGGGTTCACCAACCGGAGGAGGTCGCCATGCTGCTGGAGCTGGTGCTGCTCGGACGCGATCTGGGCCACCACCGTGGCAGGGGCGCGCGGGGCGTCGTGCTGCTCCTCGATCGGGGACGCCGGGCCCAGCTCGGGGCTCGTCTCCAGCGTACAGGCACCGAGCGACAGGGCGGAGAGCAGCGAAAGATGGCGCATGGAACACTCCGACAGACGGGGCGGTGCGCCCCGAGGTTCCGACACGATCGGAGAACCTCGGAACGCCGATGAAAGGGGCCGATGCTAACGCAGCGCGGGCCCGAACCACCCGCAACGCTCGGGTGCCGGATCCGAGTACGGCAGGTGGGGGCGTTGGAACGGGGATCGTGGCCTGCAGGCGCTAGCGGCCCCTTGCGGATCCATCGACCATCGGCATTGACGGATGCGGGGCGCGCAGGGTTCTGGCGCCCTGGTCAGGTCGTCTCGCTGGATCCGATCCCGTGATCAGGGTCGATGGGAGGGGCGCGCGTGAGGCCAGGGCACACCCAGATCGGCTGCGCGCGCCTTCTGCCAGGCCGCAACCTCTTCCAGCGTGAACGAGGTGTGGTGCTCCAGCGCCCAAGCCATCGCGCCCACCAGATCGGCGGCGTCTTCGACGCCCGCTGCGAGGCGAATCAGGCGGTCGATGCCCTGCCGACGCAAGCGCGGCGCGGGTGTGAAGTGCTCCGACACCGACGTGTGGTGGTTGATCTTGCTCACGAGGCCGTCGAACGAGAGCGCGTAGCGCCACACCAGCGTCATCGCGAGCACGTTGCAGAAGTGCTTCACGCCCGCTTCGTCGCAGTCGCCCACACGGAACGAGAGCAGGCTCCCCGGACGGGCATACGCCCTCGCCACCACGTCAGCGTCAGGGTGATCGGGCAAGGAGGGGTGGAACACCGCCGACACGCCGGGGTGGCCGGCGAGGAAGGCCGCCACAGCGGTCGCGTTGTGGCATCGACGCGCGTGCAGCGCATCGGCTTCGTTCAAGCGGGCAGCGACCACCTCGGCAACACGCCAGGAGAGCGCGCCGCCGCGGGTGGCGAGGTGGTCCATGACCGCGTTGCCGATGCCCAGATCCTGCGTGCACACGTAGCCGAGCAGGTCTTGGTCCTGGCCGGCGATCGCCTTGGTGCCCGCCGCCGCGATGACGTCGAGACCGGGCCGAGACAGGAACGGAACCTTAGGGCCCCACGCGGTGCAGATCGTGTCGTCGATCACGATGCGCGCGGAGGGAGCTGGACCCGCCCGGAGCGCGAGCATGGCGTCGGACACCTCATCGGGGTCCATCGCCCGGGTCAGCGGGTTGCTGAAGGTCTCGGCGAGCACGAGCTGCGTGTTGGGTCGCGCGGCCTCGAGGAGCGAGGCACCGTCGATGTGATCGACGATGGTGATCTCGGCCCCGATGCGGTCGGCGTACCACTCGAGGTAGATGCGGGTCTTGCCATAGATCTGGCGGGCGAGGATCGCGTGCCCGCCGGGCTTGAGCAGCACGTCGATCGCGAGGCAGATCGCCTGGGCGCCGCAGTCGGTGAGCACAACAGCCTTGGCGTCGTAGAGCCGGCGGACCTTCTCGAGCAGGTGCTGGCCGGGATCGGTCGCGTAGCGCCCGTACACGGTGGGCTGCTCCGACCAGCAGGTCTGGGCGAGCAAGCTGGCATCAGCCTTCACGTCCTGCCAGTCGATCATCGACTCCGCCCCGATGAGATCGGGGAGGATGGTGGGTCCGTCGGGGTGCAGGTCCGGCACCCCCGTGGCGCGCATGCGGGCATCGATCGCCAGGTGCAGGTCGCGCGTGACAGGTGCCATCTCGGACAGCGGGGTGGGGAGCGGCTTCACGGGGTCTCCTGGGCGGCCGCAGCGCCTATCGCTGACCTGCTTCGGCATCGAGTGCCATGGGTGGGAAGGCCAACCTCGGCTCGGCCGCCACAGCGTCCTCCCACCACGGAAGTTGCCGGAAGATCGCGGCGAGGTCGGCAGGAAGCGGGCACCACGCCGCCACTCGCGCACCGTCATGCTCGATGCCAAGATCGAGCGAGAGCGCGTGCAGCGCGAGGCGGTCGAGGCCGTGCGACAACCGCCACGCTCGGTTCTCTCGGGTGTCGCCGTGGGAGCTGTCGCCCAAGATGGGGTGCCCCAGATCCCGACAGTGCCGGCGCACCTGGTGCCATCGACCCGTGTCGGGCTCGATCTGAAGCAGCGAGCACCGAGGCTCCAGGCTTCGTCCCAGGCAGCTCACCACCGACCGCGCCGTCAGCGTCGATCCGTCCTCATCGAGCACATCGGCATCCACCACCACGGGATCGTCCCACCGAAAGAAGCCCCTCACCAGCGCCACGTACACCTTGGACGAACCGGGCCCCGTGAGCGCCGCGTGCAGGTGCCCACAGGTGGGCCCATCGAACGTGACCAGGAGGCAGCCCGACACCGCGCGATCCAGGCGATGCACCAGGTGGACCTTACGGTGCAGGCGCGGTCGCAGCGCCCTCAGCAGGGTGAACCGATCTCGCACCAGCGCGCTCGGATGGCAGGCAAGCCGCGCCGGCTTCGCCACGATCGCCCAGGACGGCGTCCGGGCGAGCACGACCGGGAGGGTCATCGCAGGGGCGGCAGGGCCGGCGTGCGCTGGGCGTTCTGGGTGGACAGCCAGTTCTGGAGGGGCTGGAAGTAGCGGATCAGCGCCGCCGCAGACGGTGCCTCACCGGTGGCCTCTTGCACCACCTCGCGCCAGGGAAGCACGCCCGCGGAAGTGGCCACGCGCTCGAACACGGGCCCGTAGACGGGCTGGCTCGCCAGATCGCCGTTGCGGGGGTCGATGCCCGCGCGCGTGCAGGCGGCTTCGTGCAGCTGGAAGGCGAGCAGCACCGCGAGCACATTCTCGGCGTAGCGTCCGGGGGCGGCCTGGAGCGAGTCCACAGCGAGGAAGTCGGCCCAGCGCTCGGTGCGCGTCTCGGGCGGGAACACACCCTGGTGACGGGCGACAAGCCCCCACCAGCGGCTGTTCATCTGACCCGGCGGCAGGCCTTCGGCGTAGACCTCGTACTCAAAAGGCACCACGGCCCCGGCGCCGAACTGGACGAACGGCACGTACACCAGGGCGTCGGCCATCAGCACGGCCATGTCGGGCGGAGCGGCGTCGAGCAGGCCGTCCTTCACGAGGCGACCGGGACGGGTGGCGGCGAGGTCGGCCCAGATGCCGAGCGCGCTGATGGTGGCGTCGGGCGGGGCCATGCGGATCGGCATGTAGAGCCGTGCATCGGCGCGCTCGACGGCGGCGTGGGCGTAGGCCAGCTCGCGGTAAGCGGCCGACATCCACCCGGTGGTGGGCTTGGCGCTGAGCAGGATGCGCACGTCACCGTTCAGGTCGACGTTCCAGGTGGCGGCGCCCTGGCTCTTGCCCAGCCGGGCACCAAGCGGCACCGAGAACAGGCTGGAGCGCTCCCACACTTCCGGGGCGAGCGGGGTCACGCCGCTGTCGGTGAACCAGGTCTCCGCGGTCTGGATCATCTTCTTCGCGCCCATCGCCTGGAGCGCGGGCTCCACGCTGCCCGCCTCGGCGGGGGCCAGGGCACCCCAGTCGTCGCCAAGCGGAGTGGGCAGCCAGTGCGCCGGGATGAGGTCGGGGGCGGCCACGGCGTAGCGGTTGCCGAGCTCGTGCCGCACCCAGGTGTGCAGCTCCTGGTAGAGCGGCCGCATCGCCAGCTCCACCTCGGTCATGAACTCAAACATCTCCACGGTGGTCATGCCGTAGGGCTCGAAGACCGCGTCGGTGTGGTTCTGCCAGCCGCCCTTACGCGCCAGCTCATTGCGCAGCTCACGCAGCTCCGCGTAGGTGGGCTTGAGGTCGCCGGAAGGGGCGAGCAGCGCACGCCACAAGGACTTGCGCTCGGCGCTGTCGACGGAGGACGCGTAGCGGCGGGCAAGCTCCTCGGGGAGGATCTCCTCGCCATCGATCTTGGGCGACGACCGCTTCAACAGGCGGGCCTGCACCCCCTCCTTCTGGTCGAGGCGGGCCATCAGCTCGGCCTCGTTGACCGGGTAGAGCCGCGCCATGCGCGAGATGGCATCCA
>CAYNFK010000068.1:0-24862 GCA_964396405.1 uncultured Enterobacteriaceae bacterium | reverse complement strand
GCCTCACCCGTGAGGTCACCGCCGAGGTTCGCGTCTTCGTGATGCGGGCCTGAGTGCTGCGAAGCCCCTCGGCAGGTTGCGTCTAGCGCCTGCCGAGGGGCCGCCTTCTCCCATGCTGCGGAGCCGCGTCGGTTAGAGCGCCAGCTGGGATGCCACAGTGCGCATCTCGGAGCGACAATGACCACGGCGGGCCCGCTACCATCCGCAATCGATGCCGAGCAGAGCCTGCTCGGTGGCCTGCTGATCGATCCCGATCAGTTCGAGGCCGTCGAGCGCGAGGTCGGCACAGAAGACTTCTACCGGCCTGACCACGCCCGGCTGTTCGGGTTGCTCAAGGGCATGCGTGTCGCAGGCGACGCCATCGACGCGATCACCCTCGCCGACCGCATCCTCTCGGGAGGGCAGGCCGAGAGCTACGGCGGCTACGCCTACGTGATGGACTTGAGCTCCAAGGTGCCGTCGCGAGCGCACCTCGTGCAGTACGCCCGCATCGTGCGGGAGAAGGCCCTACGCCGCCGTGTGATCAAGGCGGCCGAGAAGGTCCTGGAGTCCGCCCGCACCTCCGACGAGCCCGTGGGGGCGCTGCTCGGGCGCGCAGCCCACCAGTTCGTGGAGATCGCCGAGACCGAGGTCGCGCGCGACTGGGAGCAGGTGAGCTCGATCGTCGATCGCGAGCTGGTGGCGCTGCAGGAGCGCTCGAAGTCGGGTCGCTCGGCCGCGGCCGTCACCACGGGGTTCTCGTCCCTCGACGACATCCTCCTCGGGTTCCATCCGTCCCAGCTGATCATCCTGGCGGCCCGCCCCGGCATGGGCAAGACCGCGCTGGGGCTCAACCTCGCTTACAACGGTGCCGTGCACTCCACGCCCAGGCGCGCTGTGGGGTTCTTCTCGCTGGAGATGGACCGCGCTGAGATCGTGGCCCGGTTGCTCTCCATGACCGGCAACGTGGAGGGCTACAAGATCCGTAAGGCCCACCTCGATGACGGCGACTGGAAGGCGCTCGACGTAGCCGACAAGCAGCTGCGGGAGGCGCGCATCTTCGTCGATGATCGCCCTGGTGCTACCGTCGACGACCTCCGGGTGCGGGCCAGGAGACTGGCGGCGCTGCAGCCCGATCTGGGCCTGATCGTCGTGGACTACCTGCAGCTCATCCAAGCCACCGATCCACGCGCCAACCGCGTGAACCAGGTGGGCGACATCAGCCGGGGTCTCAAGCTCATGGCCAAGGAGCTGCGCGTGCCGGTGCTCGCGCTCTCGCAGCTCTCGCGCGACATCGAGAAGCGGAAGGCCGAGGAGCAGCGACCCCGGCTGTCCGACCTTCGCGACTCAGGCTCCATCGAGCAAGACGCCGACGTGATCCTGTTCATCCACCGCGACACGGGCCAGGGCGTGGAAGAGGGCCGTGCCGACGTGCTCGTCGCGAAGCAGCGCGCCGGTCGCACGGGCGATGTGCCCCTCGTGTTCCTCAAGTCGACAGCCAAGTTCGAAGAGGTCGCGATGGGTGGCCACCGCCTGTAGTCGCAGGTTCAAGCCGCCTCGCTTGCGGCGGGACTGTCAAGGGCGTGCCATGGCCGCCGGGAGGCTTGGCCGGCTGGGGCCTTTCGGCTATGCTCCGCCGGCGCGACGCCCCACAGCTTGGGGAGTCTGAACACGCTTTCGGCAAGGGTGATCTCCATGGACAAGGCGCAGCTGCTCTCCGAGTTCACGAGCCAGATCGAGGCCCTGGATCGTTTCCAGGCGTTCATCGAGAAGGCCAAGGACATGGGCACCAAGTTTCGCCCTGAGGTGGTCCAGAAGGTCATCGCCGACAACACGGAGAAGCGCTCCGCCGTGGTCGCACTCATCGTGCCGATGGTGCAGCAGATGGCGGCCGAGCTGTCGAATCTGAACGCGCAGCGGTCGTCGGTCGGGTCGGCCGTCGAGTCAGCGCGTGTCGAGCTGGAGGAGCTCGAGCTTCGCCGCGAGATCGGTGAGCTCGATGAGGCTGACTTCGAAGCAGCCGCGACCAGCGCGAAGGGCCAGATCGGCGATGTGGATCTCCGCCTCTTGGAGATCGACACCGACGCCGAGGCGCTCGCGGCCGCCATCGCCACGTGGGAGGCCAAGCGGCCTGAGGGTGCGGCTGCGGTGTCCGCGCCCACGCCCACGCTCACGCCCGCTCCGACGGCCGGCGACGATCTGCTGGGCGATCTCGAGGACGACGCCGAGGGCTTCGAGGGGCTCGCCGAGCGTGGTGATGGCGTGCACGCCGAGCTGCGCACCGGCATCGTCGACGATGTGTCGGCCGTGTTCGAAGAAGACGAGCCCTCCGTGCCGTCCTCCGACATCGCGGGCATCTCGTTCGGCGATGAGGACCTCAACGATGTGGGCGGAGTCACCGTCACGGCGAAGGTGGCCACGGCTGCCGCCGCCGTCACCACGGGTGTGGGCGTCGGCGTCATGGTGCTCGGTGAGGGCACGCCCGATGAGCAGGTGTTCGGGTTCGATGGCGAGGTCATCTCGATCGGCCGCGGCCGCGACAACACGATCCAGGTGAAGAACGACTCGAAGGTGTCGCGGTACCACTGCAAGGTGTTCAAGCGCGATGGACAGTTCTTCATCGACGACAACAAGTCGGCCAACGGCACGCTGGTGGATGGCGAGCTCATCACCGAGAAGCGCCTCGTGGGCGGCGAAGAAGTGATCGTCGGCGAGTCCTTCTTCCGGTTCCGCATCCGGAGCTGAGGCGAAGGGCACATCGGCAGGCGCGCTTCCGCGTCGCAGGGATCGGCGGCGCATAAACCGGGGGCATGAACTCCCTCGTGTACGCGTCGTGGTGGTCTGGTCTGGCGCTGGCTGGCGCGGGCTGGAGTGGTGCAGCCTGTGCGGCCTCCCACGAGGCGGTGCCGGTGTCGGATGACGATCTGCTCGGCCTGGAGGACGAGGCGGGCCAGGTCGAGGAGGTCGAAGAGGCCGAAGACCTCACGGGGGAGGCGGTGGAGAGCGCAGACCTGTGGCTGCTCGCGCCGTCGGTGGGGGAGGACGCCGCGGGCGTGTTGGCGTCGCGGGAGCAAGCCACAGGGATGGACCTGGGCGACCTGCTCACAGGCCGCCTCCCAAGCCGCGGGCAGGCCGCTGCAGCGAGGTGGGTCCCCCAGGTGTCCGTGGAGGTGCGCGCCGCGTGGGGAAGCGCAGCAGGGGCGCGCCAGGCGCAGGATGGGGCCATCACGGGGTGGTTGACGGCGACGTGGGTCCCGGCGGCGTCCCGCTCGACCTCGCAAGCGGCCGCATGGGAGCGTCAGGGCCTTTGGATGGTGGACGTCGAAGATGCGTCGGGTCTCCGTCTGGCCAGCCTGTCCCGCACCCACCAAGTGGCGGGTATCGTGTCGTCGCTGTCGCGAAGGCGGGCCGCGCGTGCGGGTCCGACGCTCTCCGGAGCGGCCACCGTGGCCGAGCACGTTCACCAGGCCCTGGCTGTGGCCGAGTGGGAGGCGCTGCACCCCGTGGCCGCGCAGGCTCCGCGAGGTGGGAGATGATGCTCGGATGGGTGCTGCTGCTCGGCATCGGCGCGGCGGAAGACAACCCGCCGGAGGCCCCGAGCGCCGAGGCGCGGGCCGAGGCCCTTCTCGCTAGCTTTGATCACGAGCCCTCGGTTCGGCAGGTGCAGGTGTGGGCAGAGGCCACGGCCGAGGTGGATCCGCAGACCGTCGGCCGGTGGCTGCGGGCGTCGCAGACCTTTGCTGCGCTGCCCGAGCTGCGCGCCGAGCTGCGTGTGGCCGATGACTACGGCAACAGCTTCGCGGTGTTCGACGCCGACGGCAACGAGGTCACCAGCAACCAGGGTCCGCGGCAAGACGTGCTCACCGACTCCGACGTCGGGCAGACCCGCACGGTGGTCGTTCGGGCCACATGGGACCTCGACAAGCTGGTGATGTCATCGGAGCGGCTGCGAGCGATCGCCGTGGCCCAGGATGCCGCCAAGCTGCGCGAGAAGGTGGTGGTTGAGGTCACGCGGCTCTACTTCGAGCGCCGACGCGCGCAGGCGGACGCGCTGCTGGTGCCTCGTGTGGATGCGGCCGGGAGGCTGCGCGAAGCGCTGCACCTGGCGGAGCTCACGGCCGCGCTCGACGCGTACACCGCGGGGCGGTTCGGAGAGGCGCTCGCACGCTAACGAGGCTCCACGTCCACAGGGTTCCGCCAGTCCGCACACTCCGACTCCAGCGCATCCGCCAGCGCCCCCACCGCCACATCCCAGCTCTCGTGGCGGGTGAGGTTGCCGAGGTAGATGCGGAGCGCCCGGGGGCGGGACTTCGACGAAGGACGCGGCGGAGGCTCGCCTTCGTACAGGGCGAGCACGCGAGGCGTGAGAGGCGGCACGGTGGCGCTGAGCTCCTCGGCGCTGGGGAAGGTCTCGAAGCGCACGGGCACCGCGGACCAGAACGCGGCGACGTCTTCGGGGAGCTCCCGGAGCGCCTGCTCGAGCACCTCGCGCGCGTCAGCGAACTCCAACGTGAGGGGCAGCGCGAACATCAGGGGCGACACCTCGTACGCGCGCTCGAAGGCGTGCTGCGCTTCTTCGGTGGTGCCGATGCGGGCCGACACGTCGCCGCGGATGGCCCACGCCTCCCCGGCGTCGTCATTCTGGGCGATCGCGTTGTCGGCGGCGAGGCCTGCTGCCTCGAAGTCGCCGAGCTCGAACGCGCACACGGCGACCTGGGTCCAGGTGGAGGCGCGGTCGCGACCCAGATCGATCAACGTCTCCCAGGCATCGCGGGCGACAGCCCAGTCGCGCAGCTCCATGCACGCGCCGGCGAGCAGCACGAGCGCACGCTCATCATCGGGGTGGGAGTCGAGGAACTCCTCCAGCTCGAGCACCGCGCGCTGGAAGTCATGGTGCCGCATCGCCTCGCGAGCGAGCCCCAGCTGGAGGTCGCGGGTGGAGGCAGGGGGAAAGTGCCATCCGCCGCCCACGGTGTCGTCGTCGTCGTCGGCCACCTACGCTCCCACTAGCCGAGCAAGATGTAGAGGAGGACGGCCACGGCGGCCAGCACAGCGGCTGCCGCGCCCGCAGCCCACACGATCGGAGGGAGGCCGCCCGCATCGGGCTTAGCGACCGACTTGACCGCCGGGTTGTAGCGCGGCACCGTCGGACCCCCGTCTTGCGGCTGGGTGTCGGCGATCGACGGGATCGAGGGGACCGTGGCAGCCCCGCTGGCCGCGACGGGGGTCTCGCCGGGCAGGCCGCCCCGCAGCGCGATGGCGTAGTGCGCGAACTCCGCCACGTCCTGGCAGACCTCCATGTCGGTCAGCATGTAGAGCTCGAAGTGGGTCTCTTCGTTCTCATCGGCCATGTGGCCCGACTCGTAGAAGGGCAGGGGCGCGCGGTCGGCATCGACGCGCTCGGGCAGCACGCGAAACGGGATCTCGAAGCGCTGCTTGAGCCAGGACTTCAGCGCGTAGCGGGCGTGCAGCAGGGCGGCGGGATCGGCGGTGCGGCCGTCGCGGTAGCCGGGCTCGACAAGCGCCATCACCTCGGGGATCGCTTGCCGGGCGTGCAGCAAGAGCTGGCGCGGCGGCTGCTTACGCGTCCAGGCGTTGGGCGGATCCCCCGACGCTCGGCGCCCACCATCTACGGGGTAGACCTGCTCGCGCACGATGCCGTGGGCCCAGCCCAGCAGACGACGCGCGTCGGCGACACGTCCAACGCCGCGCGAGAACGCACTGCATGCCTCGCGGAACGCGGGCTCGCCGTCGCCTTCACCCAGCCGACAAGCGCTGATCGCAAAGAACCAGTCGGTGAACCGCTGGGCCATCGCCTGGCCGGCGCTGGCGTCGCCGCGGCGCCAGTTCTGGAACAGGGTCTCGGTGCTCTGAGTGGCGATGGACATCGGACGCTCACAGTGGTGGCGTGGACCCTACCAAGGTCTACGCAGAAATGTCAGCCTCGACGGATGCGCACGCTCGTGAGCACCCGATTGGGAACCCACCGATAGCGCGCGTCGACGTGGAACGGACCCTCGGCAGGGTCGAGGTGTAAAGAGACGCGGGCCTGGCCGTCGAGCAGCAGATCCACCTCGGCCTCGTGGAAGCCGACATAGCGCTGAACGTAAGGATCCAGGGCCTTGTAGACGCTCTCCTTGAGCGAAAACACCAGCACCAGCCAGGGCCAGCGGCGGTCTTCCGGAAGGGCCTGCAGCGCTTCCAGCTCACTCGGACGCAGCAGCCGGTCGGCGAGGTGCGTGCGCTCAGGGCTGCGATCTTCGATGTCGACGCCCAGCGTGCCATCGTGGCCGCGCGCGACCATCCCGACAGCCAGGGTGCGCTTGTGCGACACGCTCACCGCCCAGCCGGGCACCAACTTCGGCGCGCCCCGCGCATCGGGCAGCACGGGGCGCTCCGGCGCGCCTACAGCTCGGATCGCGTCGTGCAGCGCGAGCCGCCCGCCGACGAACTGCACCTGCCGGAAGCCTCGCAGGGTGCGCGCGTGCTCCTGTTCGGCAGGAAGCAACTCCGCGAGGATCTCCTCCGGCACGGGATCGGCGTGATCCGGCAGGTGGTACGCGGCCAAGACGCCGTGTGGGGTTGCGGTCTGAAAGGCGGGGGTCCAGGGTGTCACAAGCTCGCTGCTAACGGGGCGCGGGACGGTGCGCGCGGGGGATCACGGCCCTGTCTTCGCCTTGACCGGAGGGAGGGTCGCCAGTAGGGTGCGGTCCTTTCCTGGGACTGTCGTGGGCAAGCTGCTCGTCATCACTGAGAAGCCGAGTGTCGCCAAGGACGTCTGCGCGGCGTTGGGCGGCTTCACCGATCTCGATGGAGAGGCCTTCGAGAGCGACGACTTCATCGTCACCTTTGCGTTGGGTCACCTGCTCGAGCTGGCTGAGCCGGAGGAGTACGACAAGGCCTGGAAGGGCTGGACCCTCGCCACCCTGCCGATGATCCCCGACCACTTCGAGCTGCGGCCGCGCGAAGGCCAGAAGAAGCGCCTCGACCTCATCCGCAAGCTGGGACGCCGCAAGGATGTGGATGGGGTGGTCAACGCCTGCGACGCCGGGCGTGAGGGCGAGGTGATCTTTCGCCGCATCGTCGAGTACACCGGGCTCGACGACCGGCCGATGCAGCGCCTCTGGCTGCAGTCGATGACGCATGGCGCCATTCGGGAGGCGTTCGCCAACCTCCAGCCCGGGTCCGCCTACAACGCGCTCGCCGACGCGGCTTGGCTGCGAGGCGTGGGCGACTGGCTGGTCGGCATGAACGCCACCCGCGCGATCACCAAGCGGCTCAAGGGTCGTAAGGAGAAGGGCGCGTGGTCGGCGGGTCGCGTGCAGACGCCCACGCTGGGCATCCTCGTGCGTCGCGAGCGGGAGCTGCTCGCTCACATTCCCCGCACCTACTGGGAGATCCGCGCCACGTTTGCGCACGGCGACCAGACCTGGGAGGGTCGGTTCCACGATCCCTCGCTCGGGGAAGAAGAGGGCCGCGATCAGCGTGCCGGCCGCGTGTTCGACGCCGAGCGCGTGCAGCGCATCGTCGCTGCGGTTCAGGCCGCCAAGCAGGCACCTGCCAAGGAGCGCCGCCGCAAGAGCAAGCAGGCGCCGCCGCTGCCCTTCGACCTCACCACGCTGCAGCGAGAGGCCAACAAGCGCTTCTCCTTCTCGGCCAAGCGCACACTCAACGCAGCCCAGCGCCTCTACGAAGGCCACAAGCTGCTCACGTACCCCCGTACCGACAGCCGCCACCTGCCCGATGACTACGGCCCCACCTTGCACAACGTGCTGGGCGAGCTCGCGCGCGACGTCGACTATCGGGTGCTCGCCGAGGGCATCCTCGCCGAAGGGCCGCAGAACCTCGAGCGCGTGATCGACGGCAGCAAGGTCAGCGACCACTTCGCGATCGTGCCCACCGGTCAGGAGCCGCCCGACTCGCTCTCGGGCGACGACGTGCGGATCTACGACCTCGTCGTGCGCCAGTTCCTCGCGTCCGTGATGGGCTCGGCCGTCTGGGATGTGGTGGAGCGTGAGGTCGAGGTGAGCGGCGTCGAGGGAGCGAGCTTCCGCACCACGGCGCGATCCCTCGAGGTGCCGGGCTTCCTCGCTGCACTCGGCCAGGAAGAGGGGGCGGGCTCGCGTCTGCCCGCACTGATCGAAGGCCAGGATGAGGTCGACGGCGTGCCCGTCCAGGTCGTCGATGTGGCGTCCGACGAGAAGGAGACCCGTCCGCCGGCCCGGCTCTCGGAAGCGCAGCTGCTGCGCCTCATGGAGACCGCGGGCGAGGAGCTCGACGACGAAGAGTTCGCCGACGCGATGAAGGGCAGGGGGCTCGGCACGCCGGCTACCCGTGCCGACACCATCGAGCGCCTGGTCGACACCCACTACGCGCGCCGTGTAGACGGCAAGATCGGGGCGGAGCCCAAGGGCATGCGCCTGATGGACGTGCTGGAGCGCGCGCGCGTGCCGGCACTCGGTAGCCCCGAGCTCACCGGACAGTGGGAGTGGCAGCTCCACAAGGTCGAGGATGGTGAGCTACCACGGAGCGAAGTGCTCGCCGGCCTCACAGCGTTCACCCGCGAGATCGTCGACGCCCTCAAGGCGTTCGAGCACGAGACCCTGTGGTCGGCCGAGCCGGCGCTCGGCCGGTGCCCGTCGTGCGACCAGGCCAACGTCGTCGAGTCGAGCTGGGGCTACCGCTGCGAGCGCAACACCATCGACCCGAAGACCTCCCAGTGCAAGTTCTTCCTCTGGAAGGACCGCTTCGGACGCTACATCGACCGCGCCCTGGTGGAGCGCGTGCTGGCCAATCACCACATCGGGCCGGTGCCGGGCTTTGTGGACCGGTTCGGCCGCGCGCTCGAGGGCACGATCGATCTGGTGGCCGATGAGAAAGCTCCGGGCAGCGCCTGGACGATGAAGGTCAGCTTCGGCGGCAGCACCGAGGGTGCCGAGCCTGCGGTGGCCGAAGAGCAGGGCGAGGTCGTCTGGCCTTGCCCTTGCGGCGAGGCCGACTGCGGCGGCGTGGTGGAGACCAACCAGCGCTACGTCTGTCAGCGTCTGCTCGATGGCCGGGCGAAGCAGGGTCCGGCGCTCCCGAAGGTCATCTGCCAGCGCGCGATCCAGGCGGAAGAGGCTGCGCCCTACTTTGCCGAGGGGGGAACCGCGTTCCTCGAAGGGTTCACCTCCAAGCGCAACCGTCCGTTCACCGGCAAGCTCGTGCGTCGCGCCAACGGTCGCTACGGGTTCGAGTTCATGCCACGGCCCCCGCGCGGCGCGGCCAAGAAGGGCGGCGCAGCGGCCGTTGAGGGAGAGGAGGCGCCCAAGGCTGCGAAGAAGGCCCCTGCGACGAAGGCGACCGCAACGGCGAAGAAGCCTGCGGCGAAGAAGGCCCCCGCGGCGAAGAAGCCTGCGGCGAAGAAGGTCCCTGCGGCGAAGGCTGCCGCGACGGTGAAGAAGGCTCCGGCCGCGAAGAAGCCGAAGGGCTCGGAGGCCTGAGCAACGTGCCGCTTGGGTTTCCTGCGGTGACGGGGGTCGAACGGCCGGTGGCGGTGTCCGGCGTGCGCTGCTGGGATGCGCAGGATGCACAGGGGCACGTCGTGCCGGGTCCTGCGGTGGCGATCGTGGGGCGTCAGCATGGCAACGAACCTGTAGGCGCCGACGTGATCGAGCGCCTCGTGGCGGAGGTGGCGACGCATCTTCAGGCCGGATCCTTGTGGACCTTCGACGCCAACCTCGACGCGGTGGCAGAAGGTCGGCGCCACACGGCGGCCGGGGTGGACATGAACCGCCTGTGGGACCGCGCCACGCTCACCAGGCTGGCCCGTGGAGACCCCGGCACCTGGGTGTCGGAGGAGCGGCGCGTCGCGCAGATCGCGCCGCTGCTGCAGGCCTGTGACGCCGTGCTCGACCTGCACAGCACCAGCCGCCCGAGCGCTCCACACGTGATCTACCGAGACGATCGGCGGCACGCGGACCTGGTGGCCCGGCTGGGCGTGCTGCGCTGTGTCACCGGGGTGCACGAGAACGGGGTGCTGCGCGGGGCCATCTTGGGCAACCTGGGGCTGGATCCGGGCGAGCCGGGTGCTCGGATCGGCGTCACCCTCGAGGCCGGCCAGCACGACGATCCCGCCAACGCCGACGCCGCCTGGCAGGTGGCGGTGCGGTTCCTGACGGTCCTGGGCGTGTGGCGAGGCGTGCTGCCCCCAGCCGACACGTCGCCCGAGGTCTACGAGATCCTCTCGTGTGTGAGCCAGAGGCCGCTGGGCAGCGAGCCCTGGCGCTTTGTGGGCTACGCCGGCGAGCCGGGTGGCGCAGGTTCCGACACGGCCCGCCGACAGCTAGCCTCGTTCGAGCGGGTGGACGCTGACGAGCTCGTGCTGCGAGCTGCCAGCGGCGAGGTGCTGCGCGCTGAGGCACCGTTCACGATGCTGATGCCGTCGCTCGTGGCAGGGCCAGGCGAGGACCTCTACTTCGTGGCGCAGCGTCGCCAGACCGGGACATCCACAGGGGACGCTCACCAGGTGGCCGCGGAGGCGAGCGCGATCGAGCGCGTGCTGGACCTCTTGGCGTGGGACGAAGCCGAGCGCGGCACCGTTCGCGTGCCGCTGGAGAGTCGCCGGACGCTGGATGCGTGCGCCGAGCTGGTGCTGCGCACGGCGCGCCTGCCAGAAGGCCATCCGCACCGGTGCCTCACGCTCGTCGGGCGCGGCGGAGGTCGGGAGGGCACAGGAGACGATCCTGAGCGCCGACGGTGGCGGGAGGCTGTGGCGGCGGCCCGACGTGCGGGGGTGCCGATCGAGCGCTTTCAGCTGCTGCGGGGTGCCACGCTGGCCGGTGTCCAGGGCGTTGCCGCTGAGGGCGGCGACCGCGTGGTGCTGCGCTACTGCGACCGTCAGCCCACCTCGATCGCGATGGTCGTCGCGGGCGATCCGGCGCTCGCTCTGCGCACGGGCGACGCCCGGCACGTCGACGTGGCGCTGCGGGTTGAGGCGGTCTCGATCGAGGCCGCCGGGGATGACGTCGAGGTCGTGGTGTCTCGCGCAGGCCTCATCGGGTCGAGGCCCGAGCTGCTGGGTGCGGCGGTGGGCTGGATCGAGGCCCTGCGAAGCGAGGACCGCCGCTTCGTGCGGGAGCTGGGTCCGCACCAGGATCGCGCCGTCGCGGTCGGCGACTGGCTGGTGGGGCGGTGGAGGGAGGCGCTGGCCACGCTCTCGCCCGGTGAGCGTGCGAACGGCTCACTGGGTGGGTGGCTGCGCGCCACGATGCTGCAGACCGGCGTGCTCGATGCCGCGACGCTGCGTGCTTGGTGTGCGGCGCCTCGTGCTGAAGGAGGGTGGCGCGTGGTGCCGCCCAAGACGGCGGCACCGCCGGCATCCCCACCTCGCCCGAGTCCGCAGCGCTGGCCTCCGCCGCTGCAGGCGTCCGATGTCACCGCCGACAACCTCGAGCGGTGGGTGGGCTGGCGCCGATGGGTGGCCGAGATTCAAGCCGTGGCAGGGCGGCAGGGCCGAGACGTCGAGGTGATCGTCGGCACCGAGGCGGTGCAAGATCGCGTGGCGGCGTGGGTGGAGGCCGCTCGCCAGGAGGCGGAGCGGCGACCGGGGTCGCGCATCCTGGCGATCGCAGGCAACGGCCACGCGGCCCCTCGTGCCGACCAGCGTGCCCTCATCGCCATGGCCACCGCCCACGAGCGGGCGCTGGCGGAGCCGGGTCTGCACCACCTCCGCGTTCAGCACGTGCGGGGCACGCGTCTGCCGTGGTGGCGCGGCTTCGTGGACGCCGTGGTCGCACGTCCATCGGGGAGCGCGCCGGTGGGGCTGGCGTGGGACGCCGATCACGGCGGCAGCATCAGCGTCCTCGTGGTGGGAGAGCGCGATCCCCACGCGCCGGTCGACGCGCGCTCACTCGAAGGGTGGACGGTGAGCCGCGTCCTCCTGCTGTTCGGAGGCGGGGACGGGGCCGACCGGTTTCAGGTGGCGCTCGCTTCGTCGGTGGAAGGGGATCGCGGGGCCAACGCTCAGCTCGTGCACTTCGCGCGGGTGCACATGGGACGCTTGGCGCGTCAGTCTTCGTTCTGGATGTCCGCGCGTCCCTCACCGCTGCTCGCGCCGCAGCTCCAGGCCTCGGTGCAAGAGCTGCTCGCCGGACAGGCGCGTGCTGCGCATGCGCTCGCCCGCAAGCTGGAGGCCGCTGATCCGGAGCGCCGGGTGGCTTGGCTGGCAGGGGAGCTGGGCCTCAGCGACCGGGCATGGTGCGAGGCGCTCGTGCACGGCGTGATGTCGGACGTCGAGCCCGGCGCGATCGCCCGTGATGCCTGGGGACGGTTCAGTCGTCGCTGACGTCGTGACCCAGGCGTGCGGACGCGAGCGGTGCGCTGGACGGGTGGGCGCCGTGCGTGGCGCGCCACAGCTCGGCCCGCACGGCTCGCTCGGCCTCCTGGATGCGTGCGTCCTGCACCCCGTGGGCGCGCGCGATCTCCGCCACCATCCGGCGCTCCTCAGGCGTGACACCGCCATCGGCCCACGCCACCAACCACATCGAGTGCAGCAAGGCGTGGATGGCCTCCTCGGAGGTCAGCTTCACGCGGGTGGGATCGACGTCGCCAGGCAGCTCGGCCTCGAACGCGTCGATCAGGGCCATCTCGCGCGGGTCGGGCGCACCGTCACACAGCGCCACGGCGCGCATGGCTGCTGCGATGGCGCTCGCCGAGCGGGCATCGAGCGCGGTCATGCCGCGACGCCGACCTCGTCGCCCTTCACGATGAGCGTGCCCTTGGCCACACACCACGCCAAGCAGGCGCGAGCGTGGGCTGCGCCGCACAGCGTGAGGCGGCTGGCCAAGGAGGAGTCGGGGACCTCGGAGATCATCATCGTGGGCGTGCCCCGCAGCGCGAGGTCGCGCCGGAGCAGGTAGCCGAACGTGATGGGATGCGGACGCGCGCGGGCAGCCCGCAGGGAGCGGTGCTGGCCCGTGCCGCGGGTGACGAGCACACCGACGCGCTCCAACGCGCCGAGCAGCACGGTGCGGGTCTTACGCTTGGACTCGGGCGAGTCGGTCTTGACGTGCCGATCCACCAGCGTCTCGACCAGATCCAGCGGGATGTCGGGGTCGCCTGCGCCGAGGGCGGGCTCCACCAGCTTCTCAACCGCCACCAACGAGAGCGGGTGCGACAGCGCCCACTGCACGTGGACCAGGTCGATCTGCGCGCTGGCGGGGGCCTGCCTGTACGTGGACAGGAACAGCGCATCGAGGATGCGGCCTGCCTCATCGAGCTCCAGGTAGTCATCGCGCAGGATCCGAACGAGCTCGCGCCGACGGGGCTGCGAGAGCGACATCAGCTCAGGCTCGCAGCGCTGTGCCCAGGCTTCGGCATCGAGGCCCGGCTTAGCGAGCGCCAGCAGCGTGTGGGCGTCGTCTAGGTTGAGCGTGCGTGTCCACGACTTCACGATGATCCTCCCGCGCCGATCCCCCCGGGCCTTCCGGTCGCGCGACCCGTTCGGGTAATGCGGCGCAACGACGCGCGCCTGCCCCTGGCGCGGATCGACGGGCGGCATAGCAGGCGGCCGTGCGCCAGACCCCGCCATCCCACGCTGACCCCGCCGACGACGAGACCGTCGATCAGCTCATCGGTCCGTGGTGGGTCTACCAGCTGCGAGGTGGGCACCGGTTCAGCACCGACGATCTGCTCACCGCGTGGTGCGCCGCGGCGGTGAGACCCAGCGCTCCCGCACTGCTGGATCTGGGGAGCGGCATCGGATCCGTGGGCCTGTACGCGCTCGCGATGCTGCAAGATCCGAGGGCCAAGCTCGTCGGCATCGAGGCGCAAGAGGTGAGCCACAGGCTCGCGCTCAAGTCGATCGCGCTCAACGGCCTCGGCGACCGCGTCCAGCGCATCCTTGGCGACATCCGCGACCCCGCGATCCTGCCCGAAGGCACGCGCTTCGGACTCATCACCGGATCGCCCCCCTACATTCCGCTCGGCAAGGGCGTGGTGAGCCCGCACCCCCAGCGCGCGGCCTGCCGGATGGAGCTGCGCGGATCCGTCTACGACTACTGCGAGGCCGCAGCGCGCTGGATCGCCCCCGAGGGTCGCTTCGTCTATGTGATGGCCGCGCGCGACGAGCGCACCGAACACGCTCCCGCTGCCACGGGCTGGAAGGTCATCGATCGTGTGGATGTGGAGTTCCGCGAGGGCGAAGGGCCCATGATCGGCGTGCTCACCTGCGCGCGTGCTGAAGAGGCTGGCGCGATCGACCGCGTCGATCGCACGCTGCAGATTCGCCGAGCCGATGGTCGCTACTCCGACGCGTACGCGGCCCTGCGCGCCTCGTGGGGCTTCAGCCTCGGCTGACGCTCAGGGCGCCCAGTCCACGGTTCGGGCTTCCCAGAGGCCAGCCTCCGCACCCCGCTGCACCAGCGCCTGCACCGCCGCGCGTCCGTCGGGCCCGTAGTCGAGCGTGCGCGCGTTCGCGTACATCGCGAGGTACCGGTCCATGGCCGCCGCGGTGGTGAGCGCTGGGCTGCGATCGAGCAGCCACGGAATGGCTTCTTCGCGATGCTCGAGGCCGTGCTGGATGCTCGCTCGCAGCAGGGTGCTCACCTCAGCCATCAGGTCAGGGTCGAGGTCGCGTCGGATGGTGTTCGCGCCCAGCGGCAGCGGGAGGCCCCCCGTGCGCTCCGCCCAGGCGATGCCCAGATCGGCCACGGCCACGAAGCCTTCGGCTTCAAAGGTGAGCCGGCCCTCGTGGATGATCAGCGCGGCCTCCACATCTCCACGCCGCAGGGCGTCGAAGATGCGCGCGTAGGGCACGATGGGGATCTCGACGGGCTCCACGTCCACCAGCATCCGCAGCACCGCCCAGGACGTGGTGGACAGGCCGGGAACGGCCACACGCTTGCCCTGAAGATCCTGCAGAGAACAGGCAGACCTCGCCACCACGGCCGGTCCATAGCCCTCACCCATGCTCCCGCCGTGGGGCAGCATCCGCCAGCGGTCGGCCACCCGCGGCCAGTGGGCCGTCGACAGCGCCAGCACCTCCACCTCGTCGGACTGGGCCAGCGCGTTCAGCGCGTCGGTGGGTGCGGTCTGGATCTCGAAGCGCAGGTCGCCGGTGGGGAGGGCGCCGATCATCAGCGCGCGCATCATGAACAGGTCGTCGGCATCCGGGCTGCAGGCGACGCGGATCCGACGGGTCAAACGGGACCGCCGGCGGCGCTTAGCTGGGCGTTGGTGGCGCGCAGCCGCTGACCGAGCGCGGCGACCAAGCGCCACAGCACCTTCGTGCCCACGGCCGGCTCCATCGAGCACCATGCACGCAGCGCGTCGCGCTCGATCGCCAGCAGGCGTCCATCGGTGGCCGCCACGATCGTGGCGGAGCGCGCCGCATCATCCACCAGGGCCAACTCCCCGAAGTGCTCGCCTTCGTTGAGGGTGGCAACCGTCTTTCCGTCGACCCGCACCTCGAACTTGCCCTGGACCACGGCGTACATCGTGTTGCCGGTCTCGCCCTGCTGCATCACGACCGCGCCGGCCTTCACCACGCGATCGGCCACGATGCGGCCCACACGAATGCGCGCCTGGTGGGGCAGATCGGCGAACAAGAACAGCGACTCCAGCACACGCGCTCGCGCGGCGACCGCGTCGGAGTCGAGCGTGGCCTCGGGCGCCACCACGATGCAGGTGATGTTGTCCTTGCCGCCTCGCTCCAGCGCAGCATCCACCAGCGCCTCGACCGCCTCGTTCACGTCGGGGCTGCGGAGGAGGTCGGCCATGCGCTCGGTGGACACGAGGTCGGAGAGGCCATCGGAGCACAGCAAGAGCCGGTCGCCCTGGAGCAGCTCCACCGCGAGGGTGTCGCTCTGGACGTTCGGGTAGAGACCCACGGCGCGGGTGATCACGTTGCGGTAGCGGCTTCGCGTGGCCTCTTCTTCCGAGATCGTGCCGGCGTGCAGCATCTCATTGACCAGGCTGTGATCTTCCGTGAGCTGCTGCACCTGACCATCACGCAGCAGGTAGATTCGGCTGTCGCCCACGTGCAGCAAGAACGCGACGCCACCGCCCACAGCACAGGCCGCCAGCGTGCTCGTCATGCCCTGCCTGCCCGTGTCTTCGGCGGTCTCGTAGACGCGGCTCGACGCCGTGTTGGCCGCCTGGTCGAGCAGCTGAAGGACCTCGTTCCGCGACGCACGGCTGGGGCCGCTGGCGAAGGCCTCGACCGCCTCTCGAAGGCGAGGGGCGTAAGCCTGGAAGGTGTCGACCGTCAGGGCGCTGGCGAGCTCGCCGGCCTTGCGCCCCCCCACGCCATCGGCCACGACGAACAGCCCGTGCTCCTCCTGGGCGAGCAGCGCGTCCTCGTTCTGCTTGCGCTTGAGGCCTACGTCGGTGCGCGCATGGAACCGGAGCATCGCCGTCCCCTTGATCAGCTGGCGTGTAACGCGGTGGCTGCGCTCACGGGCGCATCACGCCGACGCGCCCTCGCCACGGTACAGGTCGGAGGCTTGGTAGCGCTCCATCAGCACCACGCCGACCACCTTCACGACGGCCGCAGCGGGCACGGCGAGCAGCACACCGGCGAATCCGAACAGCTCACCGAACGCCAGGATGGCGATGATCACGGCCACGGGCGACAGCCCCACCTGTCCGCCCACGATCTTGGGCGTGATCACGAAGCCCTCGAGGGTCTGCCCGATCACGAAGGTGAGCGCGACGCCGATCAGCGCACCCGGCCCCGTCCAGTGCAGCAGCACGGCCGCGGTGGCGAGTGCGATGCCGATCGCTGTGCCCAGGTAAGGCACGAGGTTGCCGAAGCCGCCGATGAGCCCGATGACGAGGCCCAGGTGAACGCCCGAGGCCGACAGGCCGATCGCGTAGATGACGCCGAGGATCCCGCCGACAGCGAGCTGACCTTGAACGAAGCCGGCCAGCGCTTCGTGCACCGCCGCAAACCGACGCTCCAGCAACGGAGCCGCCCGACGGGGGAGCAGCTCGCGTCCAGACTGAATCACCTCGGGCAGATCACGCAGGAGGTAGAAGGCGATCAAGGGGGCGATGCTCACCCCGAGCAGGGCAGAGAGCCACGCGACAGAGCCGCCGGCGACGCCCGCGAGCCACGAGGCGGCTGCGGGTCCGGCTTGCCGCAGTAGCTCGGCCACGTCGCCGCCCATCTCGCTGGCGCGGGAGCCCCAGAGCGACGGGATCTGGACGCCCGTGGTGCGCTCAAGCCAGGGCAGCGCCGTGGTGCCGACGTCCCGCACGAGATCCGGGAGGCGCGCCGCCTCCTGGGCGAGCACGGGCACCAAAGCGAGGAACGCACCCACCATGGCGACGGCCAGCAGACCGAGCACCAGTCCGGCGCCGATTCCTCGCGAGACGCCCCGCCGCGCCAGCCGGGCGACGATCGGATCGAGAGCGTACGCCATGCACACCGCCAGCAGCAGGGGCACGCCCACGCCGCTGAACACCTGCAGCACGAGGAACGTGAGGCCGAGTCCAGCGAGCACGAAGCCAGCCCAGGCCAGGTCCATGCGCCGCGCTTCCCCCTCGTTCAGTGCGGCGACGGGCTCCGACACGACCTGCTCGTCTTGCGGCGCTGGGTCGACGGCATCACTCGGAGGATTCGTCATCAGAAGTCCACCACGGTGGGGTCATCGCCGCCCAGATCGTTCGGCAGGTAGAGCACATGGTCGGGAGCGTACACCGAGAGGTAGTCGGCATACCGCTCGCTGACCGTGCGTACGTACCGCCGCGTCTCCTTCCAAGGGATGTGCTCCACGAACACATCCAGTGGTGTGTCGGGCCCGAGCGCACCCCTCCACAGGCTGACGTTGTGAGGCCCGCCGTTGTACGCGGCTACGGCGAGCGGCCAGGCACCATCGAAGCGCGTGATCAGCAGGTCGAGGTAGCGGACGCCGTAGTCGATAGCGAGGTCGGGGTCGTGGAGCTTTCCAGGGTGAAAGCTGGTGTCGCCGGTTCGCTGCGCGAGCAGGTGGCCGGTGCGGGGCATGATCTGCATCGGGCCGCGCGCACCCACCGGCGAGACCGCGTCCACGTCGTACATCGACTCGGTGCGCATGAGGCCGAGCACCAGCATCGGATCGACGTCGTGCTCATGGCCGGCACTCCAGACAGCCCGGGCTTGGGCGAGCGGCAGCGCGAGCGCGAGCACGGCCGCACGCTCCGACGGGGCAGCCGCCTCGGCGAGGCCCCAGGCAACCCGCGTGAGGTCCGCGTGGTCGTGGGTGTGTTGGTAGAGCAGGCGCATGCGGTCGCGATCGAAGTGGGAAGCCCAGTCGCGGGCCGTCTTGTCTCGGCGACGAAGGCGTGCGCGCCAGTCGTCCACCACGGACTCGAACAGTGGGCCCGCGAGCTCGACGAGCCCGATGTCCACGAGGTCGGCCACAGCGTCGAGCTCAGGGAACGCCGCGCCGTAGCGCTGGTGCAGATCGGCGAACGCCTCGCGCGCTGAGAGCGGATCATGGAACGCGCTGGTCGGGAGGGACCCGAACGGCGCGAAGCCAGGAAGTCCCGGGTGATCGACCACACCCGGAAGAACGCTCGATGCTTCGCGCGGGGGATGTCGGCCGGTGCGGACGCCCGGCGCGCTGGACGACGGCGCTCGCAGCAGCAGTGCGTACCAGGATGTGGGGTCGTGGTGGAGGATCCACGCACGGTCGTCGGCGGCTGCGCCCGGATCGGTCGTGTCGAGGAGCTTGGCCCTCCAGTATCGGTAGCCGCTCGCGAGGCTGTCGGTTGCGAGGCCCGCTTCGATGCGTTCGAGCGCACCCGCGTGGTCGCCCGCCTGTAGGGCCGCGAACGCGGCGTAGAATCGGTTGCGCTCGCCATCCGCGCCCCGGGCCTTCCCCAGCTCGTCGAAGATCGGGACGCTGGCGGCGTACTGCCGGGCGAGGAGGCCGTCGCGTGCTACGCGCTCCAGCGCGTCGGACCACGGACCCGTACCCAGCGGCGGGGACGCCATGCGCCGACCCAGCTCAAAGGCGTCTGCGAACCGACCCCCTCGCTCCAGCGCACGGAAGACCTGGTAGGCCAGATCGGGGTCCTCCGGGCTCTCCGCCCACCGCTCGCCCCACCAGCCCGCGAGCACATCCTGACGCCGGGTGGCGGACGCGAAGCCGGGCAGCTCAGAGACCACCCAGTTCAGCGCGGCTTCGCTGGCATCCGGTTCGGCGGCGAGGGCTTCGAACGCCAGCCACGCTGTGTCGCCCACCCGCGCATCCCGCAGCGAGATGGCGCGTGCCTGCCGCTCTCCGAGGGTCCACGGCGCCCGTGCCGCCTCCACGCCCGCTGCAGCGAGGGCGGCCAGACCTCGGTCGGCGGCCTCGGCAGTGCCTGGCATGTGGAAGGTGGTGGCGAGCGCGCGGTAACGACGAGCGGCCTGATCGGGGTCCGTGGCGACCAGGGCGGCCGCGATGGAGAGCCCCACGGACTCGCCGATGGTCTCCTCGCTGTGGGTTCCATCCCACGCCGCCGCAGCCAGCTCGGCTTCTTGGACCTGCCCAGTGCGCGCGAGCGCTAGGGCAACCAACTCCTGGCACGACTCCCTGTGTGGACCCTCCGTCCAACGCGTGAGGTAGCGTCGGCACGCAACGAGGGCGGCCTCGGCGTCGCCGAGCTCCAACAGCGCATCGGCCTGATGCCAGGCGAGCCACGGTGCCAGCGGGCCGCCCAGCTCCAGTCCTTCTGCAAACGCGACGCGGGCTCGGTCCAGGCGGCCTCGCGACCTGTGGATGCGGCCGACCACCAGCGCGGCCGACGCGGCGGCGCGCGGAGGGCCCTGACCCATGACCGCCTCCGCTCGGGCCAGTGCGAGGTCGAGGTCGCCGACCGCCATGGCATCCGCCACCTCGTGCACCGAGACAGCTCCCGCCGGGAGAGGCGCGTCGGCCGAAACCACGGGTGGGGGAGGCGCGTGATCCTCCGTGCCAGCGGCCAGCACAGTGCGCTGGACGCCGACGAGCAGCCACGGCGCGAGGAGGAGGGTGCGGCGCATGAGGAGGGGGGCGGGGAGGGAAGGTGCTGTAGCCCGTTCGGCGCTGCTGGCGACACCGACCTTGGGGCTGTAGCGGGAGGCGGGAGGTTCATGTGGCACGCGCACCCGAGACGCAGTGGCTTGTCGGTCGTCCGGGCGGCATCCGGCAGACGCTCTGGCGGGTTCTCTCGGGGACCTTCGACGCCGAGGAGGTGCTGGCGCGCCGACGCCCGAAGGCGGTGCCTGCGCCGGAAGACGGCTGGGTCGATGTGCTGGCTTCGGACGAGCTTCGGATCGGGTCTGTGGTCGAGGTCTCGGCTCGCGATCAGCTCGTCGCGCTGGCGCGCACATCGGCAGGGCTGCGCGCCGTGCAGGGCCTGTGCCCCCACGCGGGCGGACCGCTTGGCGAGGGCTCGGTGGAGGGCGACGTGCTCACGTGCCCGTCGCACGGGTGGACCTTCCACCTCGACACAGGCGCGTGCCTCACCGATCCCAGCCAGAGCCTCGTGATCTTCGGCGTACGCGAACAACGCGGGCGGGTGCAGGTGCGCGCCGACGGACCGGGCCGCTGAACATCGCTGCGCTTGACCCAACGGCTGGCCGTCGTTAGTCGGGGCCGCTCGCTGTCGCAGGCCCAGGCTCGCCGTCAGCTCAACGTCTGGAAGGTATCCATGTCCCGCAAGTGCCTGCTCACCGGCAAGGGCCCCCGCGTCGCCAACGCCCGGTCGCACTCGAACATCAAGACCAAGCGCCGCCAGCTCCCGAACCTGCAGAAGCGTCGCTTCTGGTGGGTTGAGGGTGGCCGCTGGGTCACGCTCAAGATCTCCACCTCCGCGATGCGCACGATCGACAAGAAGGGCCTCGACACCTTCGCCCGCGAAGTGGGCGTGGACCTGTCGGACTACTAGGCTCGCTGCGCCGCCCCCGGGAGGGGGGCCGAGCGATCACGTGCTTTCGCGTTCTCCGCGACCTGACGGGCCCATGCGGACCTCGGTGCGCCATGGCTGCGCCGCTCGGCGGCGCGCCCCGGTCACACGCGGAAGTCGATCACCACGCTGCCGCGGGGAGAGTCTTCTTCGCGCGGGCGCTGAGGGCGCTCAGCCTGAGGGGGCGGCGGCATCGGTCGCTCGATCTGCAACGGACGACGGGCCTCGTCGCGCTCGCGCTGCTCGCGCTCTCTGCGAATGCGGTCGATGATGAAGCTGTCCAGCATGGCAGGCTCCGCGTCCTTGTTCGGATGGTAGACACGGAACACCGCTACGTCCATGACATTGAGCAATCGTCGTCGAACGTAGGACGAATCCTCACCGATCGTCGGCGTCTGCCCGACTTCCCTGAAGGGCAGCGTTCATCAGCACGTCATAGACTGCCGCACTGTCTGCAAGTCCGGCGCGGAGGAGCGCGGCGCGATGCGCCTCCAAGGTGCCCAGATCCCCACGCGCTGCGGGTCCAGTGAGGGCGGCCCACGGGTTGGCGACGGCGTTCTGCAACGAGGCGTGCGCGAGCGGGGCCAGCATGGCGCGCGCCTGCGCCGCGGGGACGCCGGCTTCGGCCAGGATGCGTCCGGCATGGGCGAGCAGCACGGTCGCGGCGTTGCCCGCCAACACAGCGGCCGCATGGTAGAGCGCCCGATCGCCGGGGACCCGGAACGGAGTCAGGCCCCATGCCCGAGCGACGCCTTCCACGAGGGGCAGATCTCCGGGATCGGCTGTCTCGACCGCAGCGCCCACGCCGTTCAGGTTCGGGAGCCCCAAAGCAGGTCCGGGGAAGGTCATCAGGGGGTGGAGGCTGCCTCGACGGCGGTGGGGGAGCAGCACGTCGAGCCCTGAAGCGCCCGAAGCGTGCAACACCAGAGGTCCCATCGGCACCCGCGCGGCCACCTCGGCGATGTGGCGATCCGGCACGGTAAGCCAGACGACGTCCGCTTGGGGGATGGGGTCGGCGCTGCGCACGAGGCGGACCTCGACGCTCGACGGACGCATGGCCATCAGGCTCGTGCCCAGTCGACCGGCTCCCACCAGCACCACGCGCTGCATGCGGCCCCCGCCGAACGTGGTAACGGGGACCGGCACAGGAGGCCGGATGGCGGTCGTCGAGGTTGAGGTCGATGCGGGTGTCGCGCGGGTGTTCCTCGCGCGGCCCGAGCGGCGAAATGCCCTGTCCGACGAGCTCGTCACGGCGTTGTCGACCACCATCGACGCGCTCAGCGTCGACCCCGCCGTGCGCGCGATCGTGCTGGCCGGTCGGGGGGCTTCGTTCTGCGCGGGCGGCGACCTGGCAGGCGGCATGGGCAACGACACTGGCATCGTCGCAGCAGAAGCCGGACGGCGTCGTTACGCCGAGCTGCTGCAGAAGATCCCGAGCTGCCGCAAGGTGGTGATCGCAGCGGTCCACGGCGACGCGCTGGGGGGTGGGCTCGGCTTGGTGGCGGCCTGCGATCTGGCCGTGGTGGACCCCGAAGCACGTCTCGGCACCCCTGAGATCAAGGTGGGGATGTTCCCCTACATGATCGGCCCCGCCCTGCTGCGGAACGTGCCGCGCAAGGCGTTGTTCGAGCTCATCGTCACCGGAGAGCGCATCGGTGCGGCCCGAGCGGTGGAGCTTGGGCTTGCGAACCGGGTGAGCGCGCCCGGCGCGGTGATGGAAGAAGCGATGGCGCTCGCGACCCAGGTGGCGTCACGCTCGTCGGCCTTGCTTGCCTTGGGCAAGAAGGCGTTCTACGACACCGCCGATCTGGCGTTCGCGCCCGCGCTGGAGCAGATGGTGGGGCGCTTGTCGGTCCACCTGATGACCGAGGACGCGATGGAAGGCATCGCCGCCTTTGTTGGGAAGCGGCCGCCGACCTGGCTGGATCGCTGACGTATCGAGTTTCGGAGGGATGATGGCCGGATGGCGACCCGATCGCGTGGCCGAGATGGTGCACCGTGAGGTGGCTCAGCGCCTCCGCACGGAGGTGAAGGATCCCGAGATCGTTCCACTGTCCATCACGGGCGTGGACGTGTCGAAGGATCTGAGCCGGGCCACGGTGCGCTACCTTCCCCTCGGCGGGGGCGAAGAAGAGGCCCCCTTGCGGGACGCACTCAAGCGTGCCGCCAAGCAGATGCGAGGCCCTGTGGGGCGCGCCCTTCGTCTGCGCATCGCGCCCGAGCTGGTGTTCGTGCGGGATGCCGATCTCGAGCGCGCCGTGCGGGTCACCTCGCTGATCGACGAGGTCGGCCGCGAGCTGAGAGCGGCCGACGATCAAGCGCCACCTGAGGAAGACACCTGATGGACCTGTTCTTTGTCGTCGACAAGCCTGCGGGCATCACCAGCCACGATGTGGTGGCGATGGTGCGCGCCGTGGTGGGGGAGAAGCAGGTGGGGCACACCGGCACGCTCGACCCGTTCGCCACGGGCGTGCTCGCGCTGGCGATCGGGGGCACCACGAAGCTGCTCCAGTATCTGGATGAGTCGGTGAAGGTCTACGACCTCACCGTGGCGCTGGGCCGGTCCACCGAGACCGGCGACCCCACGGGCGAGGTGCTTCAGGAGGCACCTGTGCCGCCGATCGACCGCGCAGGGGTGGAGGCCGTGCTCGCCACGTTCTTGGGCGACCGCATGCAGTCGCCGCCCGCGTACAGCGCCGTGAAGCACCAGGGGCGCCCGCTCTACTGGTACGCACGTCGGGGCGAGGTGGTCACGGTCCCGGCGCGGCCGATCCACGTCTCCGAGATCCGCCTGCTCGATGTTCAGCCCACCGAGCTTCGCTTGGTGGTGTCGTGCAGCAAGGGCACCTACGCCCGCGTGCTCGCCGAGGAGATCGCCGAAGCTCTGGGCACGGTGGGACACCTCTCGGCGCTGTCGCGTCTGCAGAGCGGACCGTTCCTCATCGAAGATGCCGTGACGGCCGAGTGGCTCGCTGAGACCGTGTCCTCCGAGCCTGGGCATCCCTGGACGGCGGTCCTGCGCGGTCGCCGCGAGGATCCGCGTGTGCAGTGGAAGCCGCGGGATGAGGTGCGCGCTGCGGTGAAGGCCAAGTCGATGTCGCCATTGCGGGCCTTGTCGCACCTTCCGCTGCTGGATGTGGACGCCGAAGACGCGCGCAAGGTTCGCTTCGGAAACGTGCCGGCGGCCCTCCCGCTGGGCGTGCCTGTTGGAGGCCGCTACCTTGTGGTCCATGGCGACGCGCTGCTCGCCGTCGGCGAGGTCACCCCGCGTGGTCCGCAGCTCCTCCGTGTGCTCGGCGCGGCCGAGAGCGGCGGTCGAGACGACCGTCGGCGCGGCGGTCATCGCCCGGGTCGACGCGGCCCTCCCTCCGGCGGCCCGGCTTGACGAGCGGCCGTTGACGGGCGATGTGGGGCCGGCCAGAGGTCGTCTCTGGCACATCACACCCGATCCACGTGGTCGGTGCGGGGAGCGCCATCCCCCACCCCGATGACTGCAGGACGCGGGATACGAGGTTCTCCATGGCCATCACCGCAGACAAGAAGTCCGAGATCGTCGCCGCCTACCAGACCCACGAGGGCGACACCGGCTCCCCCGAAGTGCAGGTCGCGATCCTCACCGACCGCATCACCTACCTCACGGCCCACCTCAACCTGCACAAGAAGGATCACGCCTCACGGCGCGGCCTCCTGAAGCTGGTCGGCCAGCGTCGTCGCCTCCTGAAGTTCGTCCAGAACCAGGATCCCACGCGCTACAAGAGCCTCATCGAGCGCCTCGGCCTCCGCCGCTGATGCTCCCCCCGAGGACGGCCCTGCGCCGTCCTCGTTTGTTTTCAGGGTCCCGAAGTTCGGGGCCCGACCTTCTCCGGCCCTTCACGGGGCCTCGGTTCGGCCCCTCACGGGGCCCTGTTCGCGGCCCCCATGGGCCACCGTTCCCTGACAACCCGATCGAGATCGTGCTCCAACCACGGAACGTGCGCCTCGCACG
>CAYNFK010000067.1:0-25074 GCA_964396405.1 uncultured Enterobacteriaceae bacterium | reverse complement strand
GATCCACCGACGTGACGCCCAGCACGTAGCAGACCGCCGAGTTGGCCGCGGATCCGCGCCCCTGGCACAGGATCCCGCGTGAGCGCGCGAAGCGCACGAGATCGTGCACCGTGAGGAAGTAGGAGGCGAAGCCGAGCTGGTCGATCACGCCGAGCTCGTGCGCAATCTGCGCCTGCACCGAGGCGGGAGCGCCTGCAGGGTAGCGGGTGCGTGCCCCTTCTTCGACGAGGTGGGTGAGCCAGGCCATCGGCGTCCAGCCCTCAGGCACCACCTCGTGCGGGTAGCGGTAGTGCAGCTCTGAGAGCCGAAACGCACAGCGCTCGGCCACCGCCAGCGTGCGCGACACCGCCCCGGGAAGGTCGCCGTAGCGGGCCTCGAAGGCTTCCGGCGAGAGCAGCACCCGCTCGGCGTTCGCGAGCAGCGCCGTGCCTGCCTGGTGCACCGTGGTGTGGCGACGGATGCAGGTGAACACATCGGCCAGCCGTCGCCGCGACGCCGTGTGGAACAGCGCATCGTTGCTCGCCACCACCGGCCGCTCGAGCGCCGCCGCCAGCGCCAGCGCCTCACGCACCCGCGGACCATCCGTGGGCAGCAGCGCACGCGACGCCACCACCTCCAGCGAGCCGCCGAAGGCCTCAGCCAGCGGCCGCGCCGCCTCGGCCGTCCAGCCTTCTTGCAGCAGGCACGTGAGCCCGCCCGCCGACGCGATCACCTGCGCCCGCGAGACCGC
Organism: uncultured Enterobacteriaceae bacterium; assembly: GCA_964396405.1. GTDB lineage: Bacteria > Myxococcota_A > UBA796 > UBA796 > JACKEO01. The sequence goes on along the minus strand of CAYNFK010000067.1, from coordinate 24,344 downwards.
CGACCGCCCCTTCTCACACGCGTGCCGGCCCGCCGTGAGCAGCCGACACAGCCGACCCCAGCCCGCCAGATCCTCGGCGATCAGCACGAGCGGTGCGCCATCGACGACCGTGAGCTGCGCGCCACACAGCAGCGGCAGGCCCAGCTTCGCCGCTGCACCATGCGCCTGCGGCAGGCCATACACCCCATCGCGGTCGGTGATGGCGAGCGCCGCCAAGCCCGAAGCATGAGCGGCCTCCACCAGCTCTTCCGGCTGGGAGGCGCCGTGCAGCAGGGAGAAGCCGCTGTGGGTGATGAGCTCGGCGTAGGACATCACATGAACGTATGTTCAGTGGCGACGCTCGGCAAGGCCGGCGCTCAAGGGCCGACGACCCATCGCGCCAGCTGCAGATCGCGCCTGAGCGTGGCCTTCTGCACAGGGGCTCGAACGAGCCGTCGAATCCGACGCGCGCGTTAGCCCACCCCTCACCCACCCCCGAGGACCGGACGCCATGCCCAAGCTCGAAGTGAAGGTCCTCGTGCCCCCCGAAGCCTGGGACACCCTCGCGGACGCCGCCGACCTCGGACGCCCCGGACGGGTGGGCAAGGCGTGGTTCTACGACACCCCTGACCTCGCCACCTTTCGCCAGGGGGTGATCCTGCGTGCGCGTGTCCAAGAGGATGACGCCGACACCACCGTGAAGCTTCGAGGTGCCGACGTGGAGGGCCTCGACCTCGACGCGTTCAGCGACCTCGATGGTTACAAGCTGGAGGAAGACTGCACCGCGAAGGGGTGCACACCGGCTGCGTCGCTCACGGTGGACGAGCCTAAGCGCAGACCACCGGACCGCTTCACGATGGAGCAGCTCGCGCTCGCCGCCGCCGGGGGGGCGCAGGTCCCGTGGAGCCAGCTCGTGCGCTACGGACCCGTGGCCACCGAGCGTTGGAAGGTCGACGCCAGCGGCATCGTCGTGGAGCGCTGGCGCATCGGAGACCACACGCTGATCGAGGTGTCGCGCCGCAGCGGCAAGCGGCCCTGGGTCGCGCTGGGCGAGCTCCAGGACCTCCTCCGCTCGTGGAACGTGGAGGATGCAGGGCTCGCTGGAGGCAAGACAGCCTGGGCACTCCAGCACCTCGTCCACCCGAAGGCCTGACCCCGGCCAGCCGAGCTCGGTCGATCGACGCCCTGAAGCCCACGGACTCGCGCCGAGCGTGGCCGGCGCGTTGACGTGAGCTTCCGCCTCGCATAATCTCGGTGCCTCCCCGTCGCGTCCCTGCGACACCCCGGGCGTCCGCCCACCTCGTCCGCGCCCTTCCCCCTGGGGTGCCCAGTGCACAACGGCGACATCCTCACCGACAGTCGAGGCGCGAGCTGGATCCTCGACGGATCGCTCGGGCGCGGCCTGTGGGGGCGCTCGTTCGCTCTCAAGGGCGAAGACGGCACGCTCGCCGTGCTCAAGGTGCCGCTCGCGGCCGCCGACCTGCAGCGCGCCGACCACCCCGAGGCGCTGGCTGAGGCCTGCGGCCTGATCGCCGCCGCCACACGCAACACCTACGAAGAGCGTCCGGCCCCCTTCCTGCCCAAGCTGCTCGGAACCGTCGCGCTCCCCGATGGTCGCCAGGCCCTGGTCATGCCGCGCTACGACGCCAGCCTCGCGGCCCGCCTCGCCGGCGGCGTGTCGCTGTCGGATGTGCTCGACTTGGCCGTGCGGTGCCTGCACCTGCTCACCACCGCCAAGACGGCGGGCCTGGTGCACGGCAACCTGCGGCCGTCGAACGTGTTTGTGGATGGCTCGGGCAATCCGGTGCTCTCGGATCCGGCGCTCCCGGTGCTCCAGAGCCACCGTGCGGCCTTGGAAGCGGCAGCACCCGATCGGGCTTCGTGGCTGCCGCCTGAGGCCCACGGCCCCGTGCGCGCCGGCTGGGACACCTGGGCGCTGTGCCTCGCCGTGTGGCGCGCGTGCAGCGTGCCCACAGCGGCCGACGACCCCCAAGGACGCCGCGACGCGCTGCCTGAGGACGGCGTCGGTCGTGTGGCCCTCGCCACCCTCAAGGACGCCGCCGCGGCCCGTCTGAAGTCCGAGGGGGCCAACAAGCGCTTTGCCGCCCGCGCGGTTGCAAAGCTCGGAGCCGTGCTGAACCGCGGCCTCTCCCCCGAGCACGAGCCGTCGCCGCCCTACCGCTTCGAGCGCGCCGGCGAGCTGCTCGAGCGCTTGGTCGAGGTCGACGAGCTGCTCCATCCGCGCATCGAGTCGGTCACCAAGGCGCTGCTGGGCTCCTCGGCCAAGGAGGGCGTGTTCGAGGGCGGCGAGCGCGTGTCGTTCACCGTGCACGTCGGCGCCACCAACGGCGTCACCGCCCACGACGACCTCGCCGTGGGCCTGCAGCTCCTCGATCTCGACGCCAAGGGCGAAGCGCGGGTGCGCATCGACGGCTCACGGTTCACCGTCAACCGCTTCCCGGCCGGGAAGTGGCGCTACCAGTTCGAGCTGCCCGACGTGCCTCCAGGACGCTACCGCATCAAGGTCGCGTTCATGGTCAAGGACGAAGTCGGTGAGCCCGAGGTGGCCGAGGGCACCTTCGAGGTTCGGCCTCGCCCGGGCTGGGTCCCGCCCCCCCCAGCGGCCAACGCGCCGTCCGCCGCGATTCCCCTGCCGGTCACGTCCCGGGCAGCACCGGTTGACGACGACGACGACGACGACGACCAGGACGAGCGGCCGCCACAGCAGCTGGTGCCTCCCAAGGAGCTGCGCGCTGTCGAGCGCGTCGAGACCCCCGTCGTGCGCTTCGAGCCCATGCCCGAGTCCGTGCGATCGGCGTCGCGCGCCATGCCCATCGCGCCGGATCCTTCGTTCCCAGGACCCGCCACCTCGCCGGGCCGGATCGCGCCCCGCCCTCCAGCCTCGGTGCCGATGGGCGAGGCGTCTCCGCGCTTTGCCCCGGACTACTCGAACGAGCCCAGCACGTCCCCGGGACTGGGCGCGGCCCAGCGCTCCGGTGCCCACGCGCCACCCCACCCGGGTGTGCAGGCAGCACCGCCTTCGATGCCCCGCCCCTCGGCCGCCCCGCCGCCGCGTCCCGCGCCCCCGGTGCGCCCCGCGATGGTCACGGCCGTGTCGCTGGCGCCGCCTCCTGTGGCGTTCGAACCGGCCACCTCGCCGAGCCTCCCTTCTGTGGGCGTCGACACCGAGGTAGCCCCCGAGAGCTACGTCGACTCGTTCCTCCACGACTACCCGCCGCCCGCAGCGTCGGGCGGTGACGACCTCCCCACCTACGATCTCGGCGCCCCGCCTGCCCCGACGTCACCGTTCTCCAAGGTGTCGTCCGCGGTGCTGGGCTGGTTCGGCGGGGACCCTTGGTCGGCGGGCATGGCGCTGATCGCGGGCGCGGTCGTGGCCGCCCTCCTGGCCACCACGGTGCTGCGCTCCTGCGGTAGCTAAACGGCGCTGCGGCACGGGATTGACGGATGCTGATCCGGCGCGCCCGGGGGAGCGGGATAGGTGCGCGCCTCTTCACCGCACACCGCGAGGCCCACCATGGACGTGCAGTTCTCCCTCTCCCCCTCCGCCGACTTCGCCGCCGACCTGCTCATCGTCGGGGTTCAGGGCAGCGTGGCTGAGGCCGCCACCCGCGCACTGGGCGCTGCGGGCACGGCGATCGCCTCCTGGATCGAAGGCCGCAAGTTCGAGGCTAAGGGCGGCACGGCGGTCACCGTACCGGGCCTCGTGGGGGCCAAGGCCACGTCGGTGGCGTTTGCGGGCCTGGGCGATGGCGGCAGCGCCGATCTGCTCGCTGCTGGCGGCAAGATGGGCATGGTGTGCCGCACCGAGAAGGCCACCCGCGTCGCTGTCGATGCGGGCGGACTCTCGCCGGCTCGCCTGCGCGATCTCGTCGAGGGCATCGCCATCGGCAACTACTTCTACGAGCCCTACCTGCCGGAAGCTCAGCGGCGCCCCGCCGTGCAGTCGCTGACGGTGCTCGGCCTCACCGATGGCGGCGAGAACCGCGAGGCCGTGAACGCCGGCCTCGTGCGCGCCAAGTGGCAGCGTAAGGTCCGCGACCTCGTGAACGCGCCCGCCGCCGAGATCTACCCGGAGTCGCTCGCGGCCGAGGCCCAGAAGCTCGCTGCGCTGCCTGGCGTCACCGTCGAGGTGTGGGATGCCGCGCGCTGCCAGGCCGAAGGCCTCGTGGGCATCGTGGCCGTGGGCCAGGGCTCCGCGCGCCCGCCCGTGCTGATCCACATCACCTACCGCGCCCCCCAGGCCACCGAGCACGTCGCGCTGGTGGGCAAGGGCGTCACGTTCGACTCCGGCGGCCTCTCGCTCAAGCCGTCCGACGGCATGTCCACGATGCGCTGCGACATGGGTGGCGCTGGCACGGTGCTCGGCGCCGTGGGCTGCGCGGCCGAGCTCGGCCTTGCCATCCACATCGACGCGTTCCTGCCCGCCGCCGAGAACATGAACAGCGGCAACTCCTACAAGCTCGGCGATGTGCTCACCTACAAGAACGGCGTCACCGTCGAGGTGCTCAACACCGATGCCGAAGGTCGACTCATCCTCGCCGACGCCCTCCTCCTGGCCTCCGAGGTGCCCGGCGTGAGCCGCATCGTCGACCTCGCCACGCTCACCGGCGCGATGGTGGTGGCGCTGGGCCCCGACTACACCGGCCTGTTCACCAAGGACGATGGCCTCGCCAACGAGATCCTCGGGGCTGCTGCCGAGTCCAACGAGAAGCTGTGGCGCATGCCGCTCGATGACGCCTACAACCGCATGATCAAGGCCACCTGGGGCCAGATCAAGAACACCGGCGGGCGCGAGGGCGGCAGCATCACGGCCGCCCTCTTCTTGCAGTACTTCGTGCGCAAGACCGTGCGCTGGGCTCACCTCGACATCGCGGGCCCCGCCTTCTACGACAGCGCGGTCGAGCCCTACGCCAAGGGCGGCTCGGGCCAGCCGATGCGCTCCCTCGTGAGCTGGCTCGACGCGCTGGCGAGCTGAACCTCGCTCAGGTCGCCTGCTGGGCGACCTGGGGGGTCAGCGACGATCGCAGCGACGCAGCGATGCGTCGCACGACACGCTCACCGTGTCGCCGCCGCCCACCACGGTGCCAAACTGCCGCTCGTAGCGACCGCGGCCCTCGAAGCGTGCCTCCACCTCGATGGGGCCCGCTTCGATGCGCACGTACCCCCACGGCGGCACCTGAATCGGACGCCGTCCGGGACGGGTGACGATCACGTCGCCCTCCCCCTGCAGCAGCACGCTGGCCGTCTCGGTGGCGCCCTCCGGCTTCGCGCCCCACCCATACTGGGTGGAGCCCGCGCCCCCGCTCGCTGGAACGGGCTCAGCCGTGTCGGCGGCCTCACCGCCCGCCGCCGCGCGACGCGCCGCACGGGCGATCGGATCCCGTGCGCCGCCCACCCCTTGGGCGACGAGGTCGGGCCGCACCAGCACCACGAGCAGCACCACCAAAAGGGCCGCTGCCACCACGAACACCGCGCCCGCCGCAACGTGCAGCGGGCCGATACCCGACGTCGGGAGCGGAGCGAGGGGCGCGTCGTAAGCGGCCGACGACTCGCCACGGTTGGCGAGCGTCTCCAGCGGGCGCTGGTGGCGTGCCGATGCCTCTCCACGGCCGCGAAGCTGCGCGATCGGTGGCTCAGGCGGCGGTCCACCCGGCACGTTCCAGCCGCCATCGCCACTCGCGAGCACCGACGCTAAGCCGCCCGGATCCACCATGCGGCCCGAGTCGTCCACCGTGGGGTCCACATGGGTGTCGACGATCACCCGCCCGGTCCATGGACCCGATGAGTGCGCCACCTCCGGCCAGCGACGCTGACGCGCCCAGCTCCACAGGGCCGGCCCCGAGAGGCGATCCGCCACGTGCAGGGACTGCTCCGCCACCTCGCGCGCGGAGGGCCGCTCGGTGTGCGCGTAGGACAGCATCGTAGCGACCAGCGCGACCACCTCGGCATCCTGCCCCTTGAGGCGCGCCAGACGCTGGGCGCGCCACTCGCGGAACCGGTCCTCCTTGTTGCAGGTGCGACCGATCGACGTCTGGTCGAGGCCGTGGAAGAAGCGCTCGCGCGTCAGCGCCTCGTAGAGCGTGCAGCCCAGCGCGAACACATCCCGCGAAGGCAGGGCCGTGAGGATCTCGTAGGAGAGCACCTCAGGCGCCATGTAGGCGGGCGTGCCGAACGCCACCTTCTGCTGGGTGGTGGTCTCGCGGTTGAGGTCGTCGGACTTCGCGATGCCGAAATCGAGCAGCTTCACCGATCCGTGCGGCGTGACCCGGATGTTGGCCGGCTTCACATCGCGGTGCACGAGTCCGAGGGTGCCACCATCGGTGGTGCGCGACTCGAACGCTGCATGCAGCGCGTCGGCCACCTGCCCGATCACCTGCAGCGCCGCACGCGCCGGGATGGGATCGTCGCCGTGGATGCAGTCATCGAGATCGGCGCCGGGCACGTACTCGGTGACCAGCCCGATGCGTCCATCGAGGTGACAGAAGTCCATCACCTGCAGGATCGCCGGGTGGTTGAGGCCGGCGAGCAGGCGACCTTCGTCGCGCATCCGGCTCACGGGCTGGCTGCGGGCGTCGAGTCCGGGGTTCAGCAGCTTGACGGCGACGTCTTGCTCGATGCCCTGCACGCTCTGCAAGCGCGCCAGGTACACCTCACCGAAGGTTCCTGCGCCGAGCAGGATCCCGATGTTGAACCGATCGCGCTGGAACGTGGGCGGTGGCAGTGCGGCCTCGCACCGACGCATAGCCGGCCGCAGCCCGTTCGCTCAACCGTTCTGCGTACCCGGCGTGTGGTTCTCGGCGAGCAAGAAGAACTCGCGGCTGTTTCCACGCACCGCCTCGGGCCGGTACCGCTTGACCTTCGCGTAGGTCTTGCGCAGCTCGGCCTGAAACTCGGGCACCTCTTCGCCATCGAAGACCTTCACGAAGAAGACACCTCCGGGAGCGAGTACCCGGTGTGCCAGCGCGTGCGCCGCGCGGACCAGCTCCATCTGCCGCACGTGGTCGGAGAACGTGATGCCCGTGGTGAGCGGCGCCATGTCGGAGAGGAACACATCGGCCTTCCCGCCCAGCGACATCAGCAGCTCATCGGGGGTGACCTCGAGCGCCGACTTCACCAGAAAGGTGCCCTCGGCCAGCTCAGGCCCTTCCAGATCCACGCCCACCAAGCGACCCGAGCGTCCGATGCGCTCGATCACGTACTGGCTCCACGAGCCGGGGAAGCAGCCGAGATCCACCACCCGCTGACCCGGCTTGAGCAGGCGCAGCTTCTTGTCGACCTCTGAGAGCTTGAACACGGATCGCGCGCGGTAGCCTTGGGCCTTCGCGGCGAGCGTGAAGCGGTCGGGCTTCGCGTACGGATTGCTGGGCTTGCGGGACATCAGCGCCGACCCTTCGCCGCCGCCTCGATGGCCTCCCACAGCGCATCGAGCCCGTCTCCCGAGACCGACGAGAAGCCCACCGGCTGCCCCTCGGGCAGATCATGCCCCTCCCTAAGCGCGTGGAGCGCGGGCTTACGCTTGTGCTTGGGGAGGCGATCGATCTTGGTGGCCACCACGAGCACGGGAATGTCGGCCTCGTCGAGCCCATCGAGCAGGATCGTGTCGACCGGCTGAGCCGGCAAGGAGCCATCGATGAGCACCACCACCAGCCGCAGCGTCTCCCGGGTGCCGAGGTAGCCCTCGATCATCGGCCCCCACGCCCGCAGCACCTCGGCCGGCACCTTCGCGTAGCCGTAGCCAGGAAGATCGGAGAAGACCCCGGCCTCCCCGAGCTGGAACAGGTTGATCGTCTGCGTGCGGCCCGGCGTGCGCGACACACGCGCCACCCGCTGGCTCAGCAGCGCATTGAGCGCGCTGGACTTCCCCACGTTGCTGCGACCGGCAAACGCGATCTCCGGCAGCCCTGGGGTGGGCAGCACGTCGACGAAGCTTCCGAGGAAGGTGACTTGGGCCGCCTGACGACGCAGGGAGGGCCGATCCGGGCTACGGTTGGACATCGGACCCCCTCTAGCACGGAGACCCAGGTGGATCCCTCGCCGAAGGGCTGGAACCGACCCCGGGTCGTGCGCGAGCTGCCGTCTGACCGCACGGTGTGGTTCATCAGCGACCTGCACCTGGGCGACGGAACGCCGTCCGATGCGTTCTTGGGCAAAGACGCTCAGCTCGTGGCGCTGTTGGAGCGCGCTGAGCTGGAGGACGTGCTCGTGGTCGTCAACGGCGACGCCATCGACTTCCCGCAGGCCTGGGGCTTCATGCGCGTGCTGCGCGCCCACCCCAAGGTGCTCGCCACGATGAGTCGGCTGTCGCGCGACGGACGCCTCGTCTACGTCATCGGCAACCACGACTACGACCTCGTGCTGCTGCGCGATGTGCTGGGGCTCGCTGTGGCCGATGAGCTGCACCTGGGCACCGAGGTGCTCGTTCGTCACGGCTACGAGTACGACCCCTACGTGAGCGAGATGCTCGACCACGGCCAGTGGCACACCTACGTGCACCACCTCGCTGAGCGCGCCCTGGGCTCGTGGATCCGCCTTCCGCTCGGCGAGTTCTACTCCTGGCCCAACCGCCTCGTGTTCTGGCTCGGGCACAAGATGGGCCTCGTGGCCCGCCTGCACCAGATCATCGGGCGTCGTTTCGATCTGCCCACGCCGGTAGCGGATGAGCTGCTCGCCAACCTCGACTTCTGGTGCTGGGGCAACCAGGGCGACAGCATGGGCATCTTCCGGCCCATCATCCAGGATCTCACCACCGGCCCCTGGCGCGCGATCGTGTGCGGCCACAGCCACGTGCCGGGCGTCGTGCGGGTGGGGGACCGCATGTACGCGAACTCCGGGAGCTGGACCTTTGGCTCCGCCCAGTATGCCGTGTGGGATGGCTCCGATCTGACCGTCCACGACTGGATCAGCGGCCGCACCTACGAGGACGAGCTCTACCGCGCGATGGAAGACCCCCCGATCTGGGAGCGCGACTTCCTCACCTGGTGGCGCGAGAGCTACCTGGGCCGCTTTCGGTTCGTCGAAGGTGAGCGCAAACGAGGACGCCTGCGGGCCTGGGAAGTGCAAGCCCGCGAGGGCCAACGCCTGGGCGAGCTGCGCAGCCTGCCCGAACCCCCTCACCTCCAGCGCCGCAGCCGCTCCCGCAGTCGGCCGGCCTCACCCCCGAGCGATTCATGAACCTCGATGGCCGCCCCTGGCGCACCGTGTGGGCCGACGGCTCAGCGGTGTGCCTGCTCGACCAGAACGCGCTGCCCTTCTCGGTCGCCGTGCACCCGTGCCCCACGGTGGCCCACACGGCCGACGCCATCCGCACCATGGTGGTGCGCGGTGCAGGCGCGATCGGGGCCACGGCGGCCTACGGTCTCGCCCAGGCAGCGCTGCTCGCCCCCGACAGCACCTTCGCCGCCAACATCGCAGCCGCCTCGGCCCTGCTGGCGGCCACCCGTCCCACCGCGCAGAACCTGTTCGCAGGCCTCGCCGTGGTGCAGGCTGCGATCACGGCCGAAGGGGATCACCCCGGCCGCGCGCGCCAGGCTGCTGTGGCCGCAGCCCGCGCGTTTGCCGACGATGACGCCGCCTGCTGCGAGGCCATCGGCCGACACGGCGCACCGCTGCTCACCGGTGGGGGCGTGGCCACGCACTGCAACGCGGGCTGGCTCGCGTTCGTGGACTGGGGGAGCGCGCTTGCGCCGATCTACGCGGCGCACCGCGGCGGTACCCGGTTGCACGTCTGGGTCGACGAGACCCGCCCGCGCGGCCAGGGCGCACGGCTCACGGCTTTTGAGCTCGGCCAGGAGGGCGTGCCGCACAGCCTGATTGTGGATGGCAGCCTCGCGGCGTGGATGAAGCGTGGGGAGGTGCAGGCGATGATCGTCGGATCCGACCGCATCGCGGCCAACGGCGACGTGGCCAACAAGATCGGCACCTACGCCGCTGCGCTCGTGGCCCACGCGCACGGTGTGCCCTTCTACGTGGCCGCGCCTACCACCACCATCGACCCCGATGTGGCCCATGGCGACCTCATCCCCATCGAGGAGCGCAGCGAGGAGGAGGTCACCTGGATCACCGGCCCCACCGAAGACGGCACCCTCACCCGCGTGCGCTGGGCCAGCCCCGGCGTGCGGGCCCGCAACCTCGCGTTTGACGTCACGCCGGCCCACCTCGTGGCGGGGATCATCACGGAGCGCGGCGTGGTGTCGGCCAGCGTCGAGGGCATCGCTTCGGTCACCCGGCGGTGAGGAGCGCGGTGCGCACAGCGTCTGCGGCCCAAGCGGTCCATGCGAGGCTTGACGGAGCCCCCGTCCCCGCATACTGCGCGCCGGTTGTCCGACCCCCCGTCGGCCCGTCTTCGGAGCATTCCCATGGCTTCCGCCACTAAGGTCACCTGGAAGAAGCGCGAACAGCGCCGCAAGAACGCCGGCCGCGACCGCAAGGCCCAGCTGCGCATCCACGGCACCACGCCGAAGTTCGCCGTTCACACGGCGGCCTCCGATGCCAACGCGCCGGCCGAGCAGCTGTCCCCCGAGGTCCGCGCCGCCGCCGGCACGTGATCGTCGAGGTCAGGATCCGCTAGGGCCCCACGTCCCAGATCCCGATAGGCGTCCCGCCAAGTCCCAGGCGCGCTGCCTGGCTGGAGGCGTCTATGCTCGTCGGGGTTCCGGCCGAGATCAAGCAGCAGGAGGCCCGGGTTGGGGCCACGCCGGCCACCGTGCACGATCTGGTGGCCCACGGGCACCAGGTGGTGGTGGAGTCTGGGGCGGGCCTGGGTGCGGGTCTGCCCGACGACGAGTACATCCGCGCTGGTGCCCGCATGGTGGGCTCGGCGGCCGAGGCGTGGTCGGCTGATCTGGTGGTGAAGGTGAAGGAGCCGATGGAGGCCGAGTACGGCTTCCTGCGGCCCAACCTCACGCTGTTCACCTACCTGCACTTGGCGGCCGAAGAAGCCCTCACCAACGCGCTGATCGCCTCAGGCACCCATGCCTTTGCGTACGAGACGCTCACCCGCGACGGTCGCTCGCTCCCCCTGCTGCAGCCGATGAGCATGGTGGCCGGGCGCATGGCCGTCCAGCTCGGCGCCGTCTACCTCGAGCGCCACAACGGCGGGCGCGGCGTGCTGCTCGGTGGCGTGCCGGGTGTGGAGCCCGCCACCGTGCTGATCTTGGGCGGCGGCGTTGTGGGCACCGAGTCCGCGAAAATGGCGGCGGGCCTTGGTGCCAACGTCGTCGTGATGGACGTCGACCTCGACCGCCTGCGCTACCTCTCGGACGTGCTGCCGGGCAACGTGAGCCTCGTGCACAGCTCGCCGTGGACGATTCGCCAGCTCCTCCCCCGCGCCGACCTCGTGATCGGGGCCGTGCTCGTGCAGGGTGCCCGGGCACCGCGGCTGATCACGCGCGACGACCTCCAGCTGATGAAGTCCGACGGGCCCGTGATCGTCGACGTGGCCGTGGATCAGGGCGGCTGCATCGAGACCTGCCACCCCACCACCCACGCCAACCCCACCTACGTGGTGGACGGCGTGCTGCACTACTGCGTGGCCAACATGCCGGGCGCTGTGCCGCGCACGTCCACGCTCGCGCTCACCGCCGCCACCATCCCCTATGTGCGCAAGCTGGCCAACCTCGGCCCCCACGCAGCCGCCCTCGACCCGGCGCTGGCCACCGCCGCCAACGTGCTGGGCGGTCAGGTCACCCACCCGGCCGTCGCCGGTGCGTGGGGTCATGCGTACGTGCCACCCGGGGAGGCGATCTCCGCATGAGGCTTCCGCCGCCGGTCGGTCATGAGACCACGCTCACGCGGCTGGCCTCGGCCCTCGAGCGCGATGCCCTGCACCACGCGCTGCTGTTCGAGGGGCCCGCCGGCGTGGGCAAGCACGAGGCCGCGCTGTGGCTGGCGCGCGCCGCCGTGTGCGAAGACGGCCCGGGCCTGCGTCCTTGCGGCCGCTGCCCCACGTGTGAGCGGGTGCAGGCGGGCGTTCATCCCGATGTGATCACGCTCGCGCCCGACCCCGACAAAGCCACGCCCGTGATCCCGGTCGACGATGTGCGCGACCTCATCCGTAAGCTCGGGTTCCACCGCTACGGAGCGCGCGCGCGCTTCGTGGTGATCGACCCCATCGACACGATGGCACCCGCCGCCTCCAACGCGCTGCTCAAGACGCTGGAGGAGCCGCCGTCGGGCACCTACTTCGTGCTCGTAGCCACCACGGCCCGCACGCTGCTGCCCACGATCGTCTCACGCTGCCAGCGGATCCGCTTCGGGCCGCTCGACGAAGCACGCCTCACCGAGCTGCTCGTGGAGAAGGGTGTCGACGATGCGGCCGAGCTCGCGCGTGTGGCGCAGGGCTCCCTCGGGGTGGCGCTCGCGCTGGCCGATGGCGGCCTCGACGCCCGCCGCACCCTGCGGGAAGAGCTGCTCGGCGTCCTGGAGGCCGGTGTGGGTCCGTGCCTCGCTGCGGCGCAGGATCTCGGCACGGGCGGGCGCGCCGTGTGGTCGCCGAAGGTCGCGGGCGTGCTCGACCTGCTCGAAGAGCTTCTGCGCGATGTGGTGGCCGTGGCCGCAGGTCCGGGCCGCACGCTGGTGCATGAGACCGAGCGGGCCCGCCTGGAGCTCTGGGCCCAGCGCCTCTGGCCCAGCGGGGTGGAGCGGTGCCGCGTGAGTCTGCGTGAGGCTCACGCCGCGCTGGCGGTGAACACGCAGCCCACGGCCGTGCTCGATGCGCTGTTTGCGCGGTTTGCGACGGAGCTGGGGCGGGGGTGAGGCGTGAGCCTCGGGACCTTGGGGAGTGACCGATCGTCCGTGCAAACCCCTCCACAATCAGGCTCCTCGGGTTGGTCGACTCGACGCACATCGTCGCGCGCCGCTGACACCTGACCGCCGCAGCGGTCGTCTTTCATTCCCTTCGCAAGCTCGCCGATGATCTCCTCGTTCCGGTCCTTGCGCTCCCGGGCATCGCGACCCCGCTCGGTGGGAGAGCCTGCCGGACGGGGTTTGCACGGGCCGCCCAACACTCGCGCCCGAGGCGCGTTCCTCGCCGCCTCCGACGAGACCCCCTGGCCTCGCGCCAGCTCCGACTGGCTACGGTAAGCACGCTCGTCGAGCGTCCGCTGCCAGTCTCGCGCCCTCCACCCAACCGGCCTCCGTTCCGCCTTCTCCGTCCCTCGTCCTGCCCTTCATGAGAGTGCGAACACGATGGGGCCAGTGCTGTCTACCTACCCGCTCAGGGCGCTTCCGATCTTGTTCACACCTGGACCGAGGTCGCGCCGCGATCTCGTCCTCTGCGACTCAATCCGCGCCAGGGTCTCCTACGCGCTCTTCTTCTGCAAGCCGATCTCGAACTCGCGCAGCATCTGTGGGCTGCGCAAGGTATCGGCTTTTGATTCAGTGAGGTAGTCGACGGCGTGACCCAGCCTATCTCGCCACCACCCATTGAGTTCGGATCCATGACGCCTCCAAGTGTCGCCAGCGTTTTGGCCGAGAGTACCAGCGTTGACAAGCGCAGCGAACCCGACTCCGTGACGGAATTAGAGTCTTGGAACACTCTGGAGCGATAGGGCAACGCAGTCATTGCGCAGTGCGCCAACGCAGGTGGAGAGTCATTGCTTCAAGCCCCGGAAACCGCAGGCCGTTGTGGTCCGCGCACCGCGACAGGCGACACTCCGCGAGCCCTCCGACTGGGGGTTCTAGGACCATCGAATTGCCTGGGCGAGGGCTACGTCGAGGACAGCTTGGAGACTAGACTTGGTGCGGTCCCGGCTCTCACGGGGACATTGGAGGTGAACCCGCGGGACGCCGTTCGGCCGACCGTCCAGAAGGACGCGGAGCAATGGCACCAGAACGTGAAGTGCGCGAACTTCACGACCCGCCAGCGGGTGGCGGACGGCGAGGAGTTCGGGAAGTTTTTCTGTACAAGGTCGTTCGATTCGTTCATCGAGCGGAACGCCAGGGGCAGGCAATAATGTCGCTGGTACCAACGGTAAAGGGCCTCTTGGACCTAGTCGCAAAGGCAGGGCACCAGGCCGAAGCTGACCGGGAGCGCTCTGCGCTCATGGCACGCGGCTGGCGTGTGAGCCCCGAGGACGTTGGGCGAATTTCGGCGCTGCTGACCGAACTCGCCAGCCGGCCCTCCGCCGTGAAGAAGCTTGAGCTAGAGCCGACGCCCACGCCCAGATGGCCGAAAATTCTTGCGCCAGAAGCGCCGTTCCTGGATGCAATTCCCCGCGGCGCAGCCCTGCTGGACGGCGTGGAGCGCATCCTTGCCGCCGCGGACTTCGATGCCTTTCGGGTGGCGGTGACCTCGATGTTCGTCGACGTGCTCGCCTACACGCCGCAGCCCATCGATCTGACCGAGCGCGTTGGGCGGGCAAGCGAGTTCGACAAGGTCCGGGTGGTGGCCGAACACGACGACTTCCGCGTCCTTGCCGTGTGCATGCGGGAGGCGTTGGCCCTGTCCAACTACACCTTTCGTGCCGCTCGATTCGAGGCGTGTTTTCGCTTGGCGCCCCGCTCGATTCTGTGGGTCTTCGATCCCCACACTCGCCACATTCGCGTCGTGTATCGTGTCCCCGGAAACGTAGGTGAGCCGCGGTGGTGTGCGCTGTCTGCCCCCTGGTTCGTGCGGGATCCCGCCAATACACTGATCGGCTGGGCCTACCGCCTGTCCCGTTGTCGGCCCAACCTGGACGACGACGGAAGGCGACTCCAAGAACGCCTGTCGAGCATGCTGCATGCCCGGCCAGGGGAAATCGCCGCCGGATGGATCGCGCCGGTGGGTCGGACGAGCACGCTGCCAGGTCTTGCCTGGCACGAGGCGTCCACCATCCTCACACGGCGCATGGCCTCGGTGGATCATCCCTACTCACTTGGCATTCGCTGGGTTTGCCGGCACCTGTTTCCGGCGGTGCTCGCCCACGAAGCCTGGGAGCTCAAGCTCATCGCCGTCCATGCAGGTCCGACGATCGACGACCATCGATGCTGGAAGGAGGGGCGCTCATCGACCGCGGAAGTGATCCTAGAGGTGGGGCTGCGCCGATGGGAGGACGCAGCCGTCGACCCCATCTGTCTGCGTGCCAGACTGCCTGTAGCCGACCCCCGCGGTCTGTTCTGGATCGAAGGCGAACCCTGGCGCTTTCAACCCGAGGTGGACGCGGAGGGCCGTCTGGTCCGCACGCTGGCGGCGGGGGAAGCCGATGGGGCGTTCGACGAGCCCCCCGACGCGGATGCTTCCGTAGACGCCGACGGCGACGACCGTGAGGACGACCCGGAAGTCGAAGCGTTGTGGAAGACCGTTCGGGTGCAAGGGGCGGCGGTGGACCAAACGCTCCTCTGGCTTGCTGAACGTAGGCTGTCGTTCCTTCTCAGGACCATCGCCCGCGCCGTCCGCGCGGCCGATGCACCTTCCGCCGGGGATGTCCTCGCCCAGTGGATCGTACAGGCCGACGAGGACGGTGCAGTGCCCCTCGTGACGGCAAGAAGCCTTCGTGAGGTGCTTGTGCCCGAGGGGGCGCACTGGCGCGCGAGACCCCTCCACCTTCTTTTCAGTCCGGTCGAAGAGATCCCTGAGCAGCCTCCGGCGTGGTGTTGTCCCGAGGTGTCCAGCGATCTGGAGGCCGGCTGCTGGGCCGTGGTGGCTGGGGCCCGGCTGCACCCGTTCGGTGGACTCACGGTCCCGGTGTCTCGCGACGGCGAGACTGTGCTTCGCCTGGACCACAGCGTCAGCGCATTGTGGGTGAACCCTCGATTCGCCCAGGGGGTCGAGGGGCCGCGGCGATGGTGGATCGCCCACGGGCTGGAGAGCCTCGCGGATGCGCCAGGTGGATCCATCGCCAAGGCGGCTGCGCTCGCCGCGGACGGTCGCCAGCTCGACGGTGTGCGGCGCGTGTATGACCCCGAGATGCGCTGGGCGCTGGCCGATCCCGACACGGTGCCGTTGCTGCCATACCGGCCGGTTCATATTTGGTGGGATGTACCCGCCACAGAGCACGACGAGATGCCCGTGTCGTTGGAGGTCGAGCCGGGTGGCCGCGTAAACGGCGGCGCGGTGCTGGCGCGGGTCGCCCGACGGGCCTGGGCTGAAGCGGGCACGGGCGTGCCCGCTGTGTTGGAACTGGTGCGCCACGCCGGCCTGCAACACCTGGACGTACCCGGCCCCTGGGACGAGCACTTTGCGCTCAGGGCGCCGTGGATGGGGGAGGGGCGAATCGTGGATGCTGGCGTGACCGTTCGGCCGGGGCACCACGGCATGATTCGCGGCTGGCGAGTGTGGTTCGAGGCCCGCATCCGCGCAGAGGATCGCGGCGAAGTGATCACCAGCACGGGAGATCGCGCCCCCTTGGCCCCTGCCTACCAGCCAGAAGACCTGCCCTGGGACTGGGACCCAGTCCCTCATGCCGTGTGGGTTCCCGGTCAGGTCGGCGACAACGCAAGCGCCGTGTTCTCGGGTCGAGACGGCGGCCTCCTGCTTGCCGAGGCCGACGCCGGCGCCTGTTACCTCCCCCCTGAAGTTCGCGTTGGGGCAACCTCGGATGCGATCGGCGTGACGGGAGACCGGATTCCGGCGGCCGAGCACATCCCGCGCTGGATGGCCTGGTGGCTCCGGGTGCTCGGGAATCCCATCGGTCACGAGGCCACGATGCGCCAACGTGCGGTGCTCACCATGCTGCCTTCGCATGAGCGGGCCGACATCAGCGCGGCACATGACGTCGCGCTGCCGAACGAGCGCCGGCCGTCTTCGTGGCAGGTGCCTCGCCTGCTCGCGGTCCGTTGTGGATGCGGCCTCCGGCAAGGCGACTCGTGGCTCGGGAGCCGCTGCCCGACGTGCCAAGAAGTCGCGATGGGACGGGAGGTGATCGATCGGCCCAAGGGCATGGAACTGCCGACTCCAGTCTTGCATCCCTGGCGGATTGCGGAGGCCGCCGCCGTCCTCGGTCTCACCGCGGACGAACTAGACCAGGTTCTCCGCCACCACGCACCCGGAGAGGTACTAGAGTTGCTCGCCACGGCAGCCTCGGCACCCACGGAACGCACTCGTGCGCGGTTGGCGCTTCCTTCGGATCATCCCCAGGCGATTCGTCGTCGCGACCGGGACCACCTCTCGACGGCGTTGGTGCGGGCCTGCGCGTTGCTTGCCGATCGCGGATCGGATGTCTTTCGCCTCACTGTGGTCCCGTTGCTATCGCGTTCCCTCGTCCCGTTCGGTGCCATGCCAGGCGCCGCAGGGCTTGTCAGTCCAAGTCTCGACCAAGCCATGGGGCAGGTGCGGGCTGCGATCGATGCGTGGCACCTTCTGATTAGATTGGACCGGTCCGAGCCTCGCGGTCAGGCGGAAATCCACCTACAGGTCGTGGTTCAGCGCGTGATGGGCTCCCCCTCGGCCGCGGCGGGCACCAGCACGGTGGCCGCCGCGCTCGCCGCACTGCAGCCCTGGCGAACCAGCGACCAGTCCGTGGCGGTACCGGGACAGTCTGCTCCAACGCGAGTCTTTGTTGAAGATGGCGAAGGGCCTCGGTGGGAGTGCGTGGATGGCGAGTTGGCCCACAGCACTTGGCTACAGCCGGCGGGGCATCTCGTGGAGGTCCCTCGCATCGTGGGTCCCCGTCGGCCAAGTGATCCGAACTGGTGGCGCAGAGCGGCAGCAAATCGTCGCTTCCTCTCACGCACATTTCCTCGCATCGCGGCGATCCTCGTGGAGGCGGGAACACGACTCGACGAGCCCGCCCTCGCGGCCGGCGCCCTGGCGGGCCTGGCCGATCTAGTGCTCGATCCGTCGGTTGATGTGTCACCATGGAATGTCGACGCGAGTAGAGACCGCATAATCGACCTGCCCTCGGCAGAGCACGAGGCCCGCCAGACCGTCACCCGTACCGTGCATGATAGGCTCGCTGGCGGAGGGCCACCCCGAGAGGCGCTCCGCAACCTCTGGATACGCCTCTGCCTAGGCTGGTGGACGGACGGGATTCTTTGGCGCTGGAAGGCCGATGGACAGCCGGAAGGAACGGAGTGGCGCCGCGCCCTTCCTGATGTCGGCTCGTCAGTCTGGGAAATCTGGCCGACCGTCCGAATGCTGGTTCAGTCAACAGTTCTCGACGACGTCCCACCCCTCTGGCGTTCCCTGATGGGACTGGAGGAGAGCCCGTGGTCGGACGCAGAGACATGGGCCGTCCATGCGTCGCCGGTGGCCGTTGCCGTCGACGCACACATCGACAGTGATCCCACCACGCAGATCGCCCTGACTGGTTCTGCAGTCGCGCCGATCTCCGTCTACGAACGTCCGGGACCTGCGACCGAGACCCAAGCTCCATCGGAGCGACCGGACGTTCGCTTCTGGGCTACGTCAGTGCAGAATTGGCTACGGAGGACTCCATGAGTGATCGGACCCTGGTAGCAGCCGGTGAGTTTCGGCCCGACCTCTTGGCCCTGCTCGCCGAAGCTCTACCTGCGGACGTGCTCTGCGCTGCTCCAGGCCTACTGACGAAGCCTTTCGCAG
Organism: uncultured Enterobacteriaceae bacterium; assembly: GCA_964396405.1. GTDB lineage: Bacteria > Myxococcota_A > UBA796 > UBA796 > JACKEO01. The sequence goes on along the minus strand of CAYNFK010000067.1, from coordinate 5,866 downwards.
GGCACCGCGAAGTGGCGCTCGCTCCGGGCGGTCCGCTCTCCGCGGAGCGCGCACGCGCTTTCCGATCTGCGTTGCTGGACACCCTCGCAGAGTTGCTTGACCGGCTTCCCTATGAGCCGGCGTGGGCGCGGCGAATCGTGTCCGCCATCTCCGCGCTCGACGCAGGCACCCTCACGGTCGGCTTGAACGCAACGCGCCCGGATTACGCCCGCGTCATCTGCCGTCGCGACAGTTCACTTCTCGTGCCTGGCCCGTGGAGTCTCGACCGGGCCGAAGATCCTCATCCTCTCGCCCTGGAGTTGCATGGGGAAACTCACGACCGAACGAGACGATGGCTCGCCGACCAAATCGATGGTGCCGCCAACATCTCCGGGGACGTTCGCGAAATACTGTCAGCCTCTTGGGCCGCTACCCCGATCACCGTCCGCGACCTCTACCACAAGGTTCTCTACGAGTACTTCAGCCTTACGCTCCACGCGCTCGACCGTGAGGCCGACCCGAACCCGTTGTTGGAATACCTCACGGACTTTCAACAGGATGCCTACCAGCAGGCGAAGGCCATGCTTCGCCTGTACGGCGGCGTTTTCCTCGCAGACGTTGTGGGGCTTGGCAAGACGTGGATCGCGATGGCGCTGCTACGCCATCTCCAAGAGCGCTACGACCACCACGCGGTCGTGATCGCGCCTCCGGCGGTCCTCCCGGCCTGGGAAGCGCTTTCGGCGCAGCACCGGGTAGAGTTGCGGCTAGTCTCGATGGGCAAGCTCGATGACCTGTGGCGCTACGAGGACCGCGAAGTCCTCGTAGTCGACGAGAGCCACAATTTCCGCAATCGAGGCACGCTCAGGTACGACACTGTCGAAAGATGGCTGCGTCCGCACGGCGAGCCCGCATCACGCCAAGTAGTTTTGCTCTCGGCGACACCACAGAATAACGATGCTCGGGACGTCTACCACCAGCTTCAGCTCTTCCCGGACAACCGTTCCCGTCTGCCGTTCGCTGGGGAGGATCTCGGCGAGTGGTTCAACCAGGTGCGTCAGCAACGCGCGCACCTTCGCGATCTGCTCCAGCATGTCGTGGTCCGACGAACCCGGGGTTTCATCAAGCGAGCCTATCCAGACGCGACGCTGCGACGCCGCGACGCCGCCGGCCACCTGGTGGAAGTGCCGCTTCGGTTTCCCGAGCGCATCTCGGGAGAGAGCCAGGTGCTGCGCTACCAGATCGATGCTGATCCGGACGGAAACCTGTACGATGCGGTTGTCGCCACCCTCGGCGCGCTTCACTACCCGCTGCATGGTCTAGGCGAGTACCTCCGCGACGACGTCGCTCCGCAGGATCGGCAAGGTGTGCTCGCCCGGAACGGTCGTGCCCTCCGCGGCCTGTACCGCGTACTGCTCCTCAAGCGAGTCGAGAGTAGCATGCACGCATTCCGCCTCTCCCTCGAACGGCTGCGGGAACGCCTGACCTGGGGACTGTCCGAAGTCGACGCGGGTCGGGTGCCCGTGCTGGCACAACTTGATGAGGCGGATCTCCCCCCGGAAGACGGCGACACCAGCACGGCACCCGTTCGCTGGCCGAGTGCGTGGTTCGAGATGGCGCAACTACGTGTCCAGTTGAAAGAGGATGCGCGGCGCGTGGAGGAGCTGCATGCGCGGTGCATTAGGCTGTCCGGCCGTCCCGATCCCAAGCTCCAAACTTTGAAGCGGTGGTTTGGCCGACGCGACCCACGCGAGCACAAGACTCTGATCTTTACCCAGTTCAGTGACACCGCCGCGTGGCTCGGCAATGCCTTAGCGGATCGCTTCGGTCACGCCGCAGTGGTGACGGGAAGCACTTCGGGAAGGCGCGAGATCCTCGGGCGGTTCGCACCGCAAGCTCAGGGCACCAAGAGCCCCGCGCCGGAGCACGAACTCGACCTGCTGATCGCCACAGACGCACTGTCCGAGGGCGTGAACCTTCAGGACGCCGACACCATCATCAACTTCGACCTGCACTGGAACCCGGTGCGGCTAATCCAGCGCGCGGGCCGCGTGGACCGCATCGGATCAGAGCACGACTCGATCGAGGTGGCGAGCTTCCTGCCCGAGCGGGGGTTGGAGCGGCATCTGGGCCTAGAGGCGGTGCTTCGTGCTCGGGTCGATGAGTTCCTGGCGGTGTTCGGAGAGGACAGCAGAGTACTCCCGTCGGATGAGCTACCGGATCCGGAGCAGATGCTGTCCGCCTACGACGGGTCAGCCCTCACCGCTTCAGAATCGGAAGACGACGGCCTCGACGGCATCGCCAAGCACGCCAACCGCATCCTCGACCTGAGGACCAACGATCCGGACGCCTACGAGCGTATCGCCGCACTCCGGCCGGGTCGCCACGCATGGTCCGTCCGCAACGACGATGGCATCGCCGCGACGCGTGTCGGATGGTTCTGGCAGTTGTGGGCCGTGCGGCAGGATGGCGGAGTCGAACCCGTGCCCATCCTAGATGGCCTCGACGCACTGTATGCTCATGCCGAGGCTGGCGACGCGCAAGAGGGAAACTTAGAGCACACGCTTGCTGCGGCTCAGAGCGTGCGCGAGCGTTTCGTCGAACCGGCCCGGACCTTCATTGAGCAACGCCAAGCTCCGAAGCTTTCCGCACCGGAGCGTTGGGCGCTTGAACAACTCGAAGATGTCCGTGGACACGTCGGGCCGGTCCGCCGAGAGTTGGTCGACGAGCTCATCGGCTGGGTGCGCTCGGGCGTCGCCCAAGATGTCGTGCAGCGAGAGGCGCGAGCTTGGCGCAAGCGGGGCTTGGCACCATCGGCGGTGCTCGCCGAACTGCGCTCATTGTTCGCGCGCTTCCCAGGTGCCCCGGAGGACCTGGGTGAACCTCATGTGGTAGGCGTGGTGGTCCCGGGGCTGGAGAAGTGAGACGCGAGGTCTCGTAGGCCATCCAGTTCCAGCTGCCGTACGCGCTCTCGGGACAGGCCAAGGTCTGCCCCGACCGCCGAAAGGGTGCGCGACTCGTTGCCGCGAAGCCCATAGCGCTCTTCAAGGACGTACCTGACCCTGGGCTTCACTTGCTCCGCGAGCCAAGCACGAACCACGCGGTCGACCCGCTCGAGGTCGGCGGCCACGTCATCGGGAAGCTCATCTAGCGCCGTGAGGTTCGCCAGGCCGGAACGGTCGGGACGACACGGCGCGTCCAATTCGTCCGTCCACCAAGAACGGGCCGCGACCTCTTTGAGGTCCGCGACCTCACCCCTGCTGCGCCATGTCTCGGCAATCTTGCCCCAATCGGGAACTTCACGCGCATCTCGGACCCACTCCTGGCGGATTCGATAGAGCACCGTGCGGGACTCGTTCAGATGACCCGAGCGATGACGCCCATGCCGGTACTGGCCAACGGCACGCGTCAGGCGGGCCCGCGCCCAGATGCTGACCACCGTTGCGAGGTTGGCGCCACGCCCTTCTTCCCACCTGTCGACGCCGTCCAGCCCCCCGCCAAGGGCGACGGTGAACGCGTCGTCGTACGGGAAGCCAAGGCGGTATCGCTGCGCGACCTTTCCCACGATGCCTAGGTTGCTGACCAGAAGGTGCCAACGAGACTCGTGGAACTGTGCGAGATCGGCCGCAAGCTCCGGCGGCGCGCTGTCGCGGGTCGCATGGACCACGAACGCACTGCGCACGGGCCGTCGAACACCGGCGTCCTCAAGCATACTGCGCAACCGCCGCCGGAAGCGGGGGAGCTGCTGCACGGGCACCCCAACTGCCAAGGTCGCGAGACGCTCGCCCATGTCTTCCAACGTCAACTCCTCCTGGTCGACATCGTCGAGCAGCTTGCCATTGTAGTCCTCGACGAATGCGTTCCAGCGGGCTTCGCCATGCTCGCCCGTTCGAAGGTGGACGAAAAGCATCGCCTCCAGATCCTGGAGATCTCGCATTTCAGCAAGCTCTGCATCGGCTGTCATTCGGCTATCCATCGCAGCCAAGCGATGGATGGGTGAACGCAGGTTCTCGATGGCACCGGAGTCGTCGACGATGCCCGCGAGACACGCGACGGCGTGCGCAGCGGTACCGGGATCGAGAGCCGGGTTGGATTCAGCGCTGCTGGCGAGAGGAAGCACGGCCTGGGTTCCATGGAAGGGGGCATCGACGTGGGCGCTGCGCCACCAGGCATGCAGCGACCGCGACCGACGCATAGCAGTTGAGGGAGCGAGCGCGGAGCACGCACTAACGAAGGCGAGCGCGGTATCGGGATCGATCTCCTCAGTCGACGATACCTCGGACCAGTCCACCCACGCCCGAAAGACATCGCAATCACGGACTCGCTCGATCAGTCCGGCCATGGACTCCCGTTCTGGCAGGGAGCGCAGGTGCGCGCCGAACGGCGTTGGGACTTTCGCACGACGATCATAGAGCCCGAGGATGGACAGCGCGTGAAGCCGATACCCTCGTTGACGGTCCGAGATTGGAGATGCCCCTGCATCCGGCGCGCGCAAAAGACGCAGCAAGTCGTCGAGACGGTCGTGCTGGGGGATCGCGTCAGACGAGAGCAAGTAGGCACCTGACCGTGGTCATGATGAGGATCGGGCAGACAATTGGGCTTGTCAACGTGGTCGTGCCTGAGATCATTGCAGTGATCCCCCCTGGCAGGGCAACTGCTAGACGAGACAATACGCCGTCGGTGATGGTGGCAGCACTGAGGACCTAACTTTCGTTCACGACTCCGCCACCGGCAGCGCCTTCAGTGCGATGCTCACCGCCGCCGTCGACATCCTCGCCGTATGTCCGGCAGGCGTCCACGAAACCGGATCAACCCGTACCTGAGGCAAGTCCGGGCCTGATGGGATGTGCGCGAGCGTCGGAGCGGGGCGCTTCCGGTAGCTGGCGCCCTTCACGCCCTGCGCTGCTTCGACAGCGCGATGCTCGCCGCCGCCGTCGATACCCCCTCACAGCGCGCCCACTCCGACCTGTTCCGGTTCACGCCCTGATCCAGCATCCGCCGCCAGTCCCGAGCCCGCCATTCGGCTGCCTTTCGCTCGACGATTCCGAGTCTCGCATGGACCTCGCAACCGAGTCTGAAGTCAGTTCGACAAGTTCTGTCGCCGTATCCACTGGGGGCAGGGGTGAGTCAGCCAATGGTCGGGTGATCACCCGAACGGAAGCGCCGCCCTCACCGCATCCCGCGCCGCCCCCACCAGGTACAGGCTCCCGGCCACCACCACCACGCCCCCGCCGCGCGCCAGCCTCAGCGCGTCGTCGATCCCACCGCCGTCTTCCGCCGCGATCCCCACCGCAGCCAAGCACGCCGCCACCTCCGCCGATCCCCGCGCCGACGGATGATCGCAGGTGGTGGTGATCACGCGCCCGACATGCGCCCACAGCGGCGCGCCCAAGGCCACCGGATCCCGCTCCAGCCCCACGCCGTAGACCAGCGTGACACCCGTGAGCCCGCGCTCCACCAGCGCCGCCGCCAGCGCCGTGGTGCCCGCGAGGTTGTGCGCGCCGTCCACCAGCAGATCCGGGGCCAGCCACTCCATGCGCCCCGCGATCACGCCGCCCGCGACCCCTGCGGCCACAGCGCCGTCCGGCACAGCGAGGCCCGTGTTGCGCATCGCGTGCAGCACCCCCACCGCCACCGCCGTGTTCGCGCGCTGGTGGGGACCGGCCATCGCGGGTGAGAGCAGCAGGCTCACCGCGCCCGGCGTGCGCACCGTTGCGCCCTCCCACACGACCTCGGCGCCCACACGATGCAGCGGCGCGCCCACCCGCTCCGCCACGACCTCGATCGCCGCCAGCGCATCGGCCTCCATCGGACCCACCACCCCCACCACGCCGCGCTTGAGGATGCCCGCTTTCTCCACCGCGATGAGCGGCAGCGTGTCGCCGAGCTG
>CAYNFK010000066.1:0-25452 GCA_964396405.1 uncultured Enterobacteriaceae bacterium | reverse complement strand
AGCCGCGCGACGGAGGTCCAGATGACCTGGGACCGTCGATGGCTGTTGGCGCATGCGATGGCGGTGGCGGGCGCGGCGTTCAGCCTCGTCTTCCTGATCCCGCATCCTGAGGCCTGGCAGCACCTTCCTGGGTCGGGCAAGGCCTTCGCGATCGCCATGGAGCACGCAGGCCCGCTGCACATCGTGCTCGGGGCGGTGGCGATGTTGAGCTTCTCCTGGCGCACCCAGGGGCCTCGGCGCGCGCTGATCTTCTTCGGGCTGGCAGTGGGGGTCTCAGCAGCCTTCGAGCTGCTGGGCACCGGCACGGGCTGGCCCTTTGGTCAGTATGGCTACACCCATGGGCTCGGCTGGAAGATCGCGGGGCTCGTGCCCTACAGCATCCCGCTCTCCTGGTACTACCTGGGCCTCGCGGCTTACCTGCTGGCCCGCGCCATCCTCGTGCGCTGGGCCCCGAGCGTGGGGCCGTGGGGTCCGGTGCTGCTGGGTACCTGGCTGCTGATGGCGTGGGACCTGGTGCTCGACCCCGCGATGGCCCACCCCGATCTGCCGGTGAAGTTCTGGGTGTGGCACACGCGCGGTGCGTACCTGGGCATGCCGCTGATCAACCTGGTGGGCTGGACCGTGTGCGGCGCCCTGTTCATGGGGGCCTCGCGCTGGCTGTGGGGTGACGACGTCGACCCCGCCGTGGTGCCGCCGTGGTTCCCCGGCGTGGTCTACGCGGTGAACCTCGGCTTCGGCATCGTGCTGTGCGCGTGGCTGGGGCTGGCGCTGCCGATCGTGCTCGCGGTGGTGGCGGGCTTCGGGCCGGTGCTGCTGCTGGGCCGCTCGCTCATGGGAAGCTGGTCGGACCCCACAGCGTCGACGTCGAAGGCGCCGCCGGCGACGTGAGCACCACCCCGGTGTCGTCGGGCACTCCGCTGGCCGGGAGCAAGCGGGCCGAGACGGGGAACGGCCAGAAGCCGGAGTCGGTGGAGTCGCGGACGAGCAGCCCGCTCTCTCCATCGGTGTCACCGGGATCGACGACCTGGCAGCCGGCCTCGAAGCTGACCTCCAGCGTGGTGCCCGAGATCGGCGTGGAGATCAGGACCACGAGGTTGGCGCCGCTCTCGTAGACCCAGTCGGTGCCCTGCACCAACGTGATGCGACCGCCACCTGCTTGCAGCAGCTCCACCGTGATCGGGCCATCGGGGAACGCGGAGAGCGGGAAGACGCGGGGAAGCCCCGCCACGGCACCGCCCATCTCGGCCATCGCCAGGTTGAAGCCGGGCGCGCAGATGCTGGTCCAGGCACCGCCCATCGCCTCGAGGAAGTCGACGTAGCGGACGCCGGCCACCGCGGTGGTGCAACCCAACGGCGGGGGTCCAATGAGGCCGCGGGTGACGATGTCGTCGGAGTTGGCCCGAAGTCCCAACAGGAACGCGGTGAACGTGGACACGGACGGCGTAGAGCCGTCGTTCTCGTCGGTGAGGAACAGCACGCCCAAGGCCCCTTGCCCGCGCAGGAAGCCCGAGTTGGTGGTGGCCGAGAGCGTGGGGCCCAGCGCCGCGCGCATCGCGTCGAGGCCTCGCTCGTTGGCCGAGCCACTGATGCCCACCTCGATCATGTCGGACAGCACGTCGAGGCGGTTGGGCGTGGACGGCGTGATGTAGCGGTACACGTCCGAGAGGACGAGCTGGCCGGAGCGCAGCGCGGCATCCATGTCGGTGGTGACCACGCCGACGTGGTAGTCGACGCCGGTGTTGTCGAGCTCGTCGAGCAGGGCCTCGGCGGCCGTAGCGAGCCGCGCTTGCTCCTCCGACATCGAGCACGAGTCGTCGACGACGAGCAGCACGTCGGCCTGCGCGCGCGCTTGGATCGGGAAGGACTCCACCACAAGCGGGGTGGAGGGCACTGTGCCGCTCTGAGTGATCGTCTGGGAGGTGAGGGCGCCCGACGTGCCGAAGACCTCGCAGGTCCACGTGTCGCCCGCAGCGAGCGAGGTGCTGGGGATCGTGTCGCCCGCGCGGAAGGTGGTGAGGGTGCTGCCGGCCCAGGTGACGCCGTTCTTCTTCCACCGCACGGTGGTGGTGGTGGCGGTGCCATCGGGATCGGAGGGCGCAGAGACCACGCGGCAGGTCAGGTCGTCGCAGGTGACCGGAACCGTCGGCTCCAAGCGGATCACGGGGTCGGACGGCGGACGATCCACCAGCGTGACCGGGAGCGAGAGCACCGGGCCCACCGTGGCTGTGCCATCGGAGACCGTGGCCGCGACCTCCCAGGTCTCGCCAAGCGCCGTGACGCTGGCGAGGATCGTGTTGTTGGGACCGGTGCGCACCAGGGAGGCGTTCTTGTACCAGCTGTAGGTGGTGGTCAGCGCGTCGCCGTCGGGGTCGGTGACCGCGATGCGTGCCACGAGGTTGTCGTTGTCGCCCGGCGTGGACGGCTCGATCGCCACCGAAGCGAGCACCGGGGCTGTGTTCGCCACCGTGAGGCTGGCCGTGGCAGCGTCGGTGCCGCCCTTGCGATCGTCGGCCGTGACCGTGACCGACCACACGTCGCCTTCTTGGGTGGCCGACGCCGGCACGACCGAGGTGGTCTGTGCTGAGAGCGTGCCGTTCACGCTCCACACGTAGGACACGGTGAGCGTGTCGCCATCGGGATCCGAGGCGGTGAACTCAGCGCGCAGGTTGCGGCTCGGGCTGGCGGGGTTGGGCAGGATGCGCAGATCGACCACCTCGGGGGGCAGGTTCGCCACCGTGGTGGAGAGGGACTGCTCGAAGCGGCCGCCTTGGCCATCCGTGGCCACCACCGTGACCTCCCAGACCTGCCCCGAGCGCGTGTTGGCGGCCGGCACCGTGGCGGTGTTGAACGCTGTGGCGGCGCCGTCGCGGGTCCAGCTGTAGGCCAGGGTGAGCGGGTCGCCGTCGGCGTCTTCCGCAGCGGACAGCACCTCGAGGTTGTCGGTGGTGAGGGGGTTCGGGTTGGCCCAGCTCAGCGCCAGGGTGGGAGGCGCGTTCACCACCGTGGCGGTTGCTGTGGCCGTGGCGCCCTCCTCGCGGCCATCGAAGGCACGCACGCGCACCTCCCACACCTCACCGCGGAGCGTCTGAGTGCCCGGCACGGTGGCGGTGGTGAGGCCGGCGCGCGGTGCGCCATCGACCAGCCAGACGTAGCGGTAGGTGACGGGGTCGCCATTGGGATCGGTGGCCTCAAACAGCGTGGTGGCCACCAGGTCCTCGGCGCTCGTGGGGCTGCCGGGGACGATCGTGATCTCGGGTGCCGTGGGCGGATCGTTGGGGCGCAGGAGATCGGTCTCGGTGAGCTCCGTGTCGTCGGTCTCCTCGGTCTCGTCGGTGTCGACCGTGGTGTCGGAGTCCGTGGTGTCGGAGTCCGTGGTGTCGTCCTTGTCGACCATCGCCTCACCAGGGGCGCAGGCGAGCAGGGCAAGGAGCGGCCAAGCGAAGAGCGGGCGCATGGCGCCTCCAGGAAGGGAGCTTCAGCTTGCCACGTCCGGGGCCTGTCGTCACGAAAGGTCGTTCTGCGGCCTGTCCGACCTCGGGCGCGGAGCGTTGCAGGTTCGTGACGTGTGTTATGCGGCGGCGGCCGCGCCCTGGGGGAGGGTGGCGGTTGCCTGGAGCGGCGTGTTGGTGAACTCAGCGACCCTTGAGACCGAGCTCTGCCAGTTCCTGTCGGCCGAAGTGCTCCGCACCGAGCAGTCGGTGGGGCCGGACGACACGCTCGCCGAGCTGGGCGTCGACTCCTTCTCGCTGATGGAGCTGGTGCTGTTCGTCGAGCGTCGCTTTGGTGTGGTTCTGCCGATGGATCGGCTTACTCCTGAGAACACGCGCTCCATTCGCACCCTGTCGGCGTGCGTGGCCGGAGCCACCCGAGGCCCCTGAGCATGTCTGCGCCGCTTCCGAGGTCGGTACCCGTCTCTGGAAGCGACTGGTTCATGCTGGCCATGGACCGCGCCCGTCGCGCGCGTGTGGGGCACGGCAACATCTGCCACCTCGTGCTCGATCTGGAGGGCGGCATCGAAGCCGCCGCGGTGGAGGCGCAGGTGCGCAGCCTGCCGGTGGTGGGCTGGCTTGCCTCCTTGCGGGTGGAGCGTCCGTCGCGGTGGGGCACGCCGCGCTGGACCACCGGGAACCGCCCTCCCGAGCTGCACGTGCGCAGCCACACGGTGTCCCGCTGGGAGGGGCAGCCCCAGTCCCTGTTCGCCGATGTGCTCGATGCGAGCACGGAGTCTCTGGTCACGCTCGACCTGCTGCACGGCCCCGACGGGCGCTCGATGGTGGTGTGGTCCTGGCACCACGCGCTGATGGATGCGCGCGGCGGGGAGCTGCTGGCGCGCCTGGTGGGCGGGCTCGTCCCGATGAGCGAGGTGCTGGTGGCCTCACCACCCCCGCCGGGCTCGCCGATGACGCTGACCGCGCGGCTGGCCCAGGCCAAGCAGGCGCGTGACTTCGTGTTCGGGCGCTCCCTGCCTCCCATGGACACCCTCCAGCGCGAGCGTGTGAAGCACCGCCCTTCGCTCCACCACGCCCTGCTGGAGCTCACGGGCGAGGAACTCGGGGCCTGCGATCGGGCGCTGGCGGCGTCGGGGGCGGGCTTCTTACGCTCGGCCTTCTTGCTCGCCTGTGTGGCGCGGGCGGTCCACGCGGTGCTGAAGGCACGCGGCAAGGGCACGAAAGACCTGCTGGTGCCGGTGCCGCAGGACCAACGTCCGCGAGGGCAGGCAGGGCCCTTGCTCTCCAACCAGCTCGGCATCCTGTTCTACCGCCTCTCGCCTGCCGATCTGGTCGACGTGCCCACCACGGTGCGCGCGCTCGGCGACCAGCTCCGCCAGATGCTCAAGGAGGAGGTGCCCGCGGCGTTCGGGATGCTGCTCGCCATGTGCCGGTCCTTGCCGCTCGATCTGTACCTGCCGATCGTGCTCGCGCCGACGCTCGGCAAGGTGGCGTCGTTCGGCTTCTCGGATGCGGGTGACGGACTCGCGAAGCTCGACACCTTCCTGGGCGTTCCGGTGCGGCGCGCGGCGCACTACCCCGCCAACATCGAGCCGCCGGGGTTCACCGTGGTGGCCTCGCGGGTGCCGGGCCGGGTGGTGATCAGCACGGCGTGGATGGAGGGTGCGCTCCGGCCGGATGAGCTCGCGCTGTACCAGGCCACGCTGCGTGCTGACCTGCTCGGGGCCCCGGTCCGATGAAGGCGGAGCGCCCCGACGTGCTCGTGGTGGGCGGCGGTGCCGCTGGCGTGGGCGCGGCCGTCGGGGCGGCTCAGGCCGGCGCTCGCGTGGTGCTCGTGGAGCGCCACGCCTACTTGGGGGGTCTGGCCACCTCCGCGCTGGTGGGCACGATCTGCGGGCTCCACCATCGGCGCACCGACGGTGCGGTTGCGTGGGCCGTCGAAGGGTTTCCGCGCGAGGTGGGCGAGCAGGTGGCCCGCGAGAGCCGGACCCACGCCATGTCGTGGCGGCACGGCCTCACGTTCTTGCCCTACGAGCCGTTCGCGCTGCGCACGGTGCTCGATGATGTCGCGGAGGCCGCAGGCGTCGACGTTCGGCTGCACCACAAGGTGCTGTCGGTGCAGCGCGAGGGGGGCCGCATCGTGGGGATCGGGCTCGGGTCGAGCGCGAGCCGGTCGTGGTGGGAGCCCACCCAGGTCGTCGACACCACGGGCGTGGCGAGCGTGGCGCGCCTGGGCGGCACCGCGGTGGACGAGGACCCCGACTACCAAGCTGGCGCCTACGTGGTGTCCGTGTGTGGCCTCGCACCCATCGACGGGGACGCGCTGCGCCTCGGCGTCGCCATGGCCGTGCGGCGCGGAATCGCGGCCGGCGCGTTGCCCCAGGCCGCGATCGCGATGTCGGTGGTGCCGGGCTCCCACCGCGCGGATCGGGTCTACCTGAAGCTGGGCCTCCCGGGTCGCCACCGTGGGGCGCCGGAGGAGATCAGCGTGCTCGAGCGTCAGGCGCGCCGGCTGGTGCGCCAGATCTTGGCCTACCTCGTGGACACGGAGACGGTCTTTGCCGGTGCGCTGGTGGCCGATGCAGCCTCTCAGGTGGGGCTGCGCACGGGCGCTCGGGTGCGAGGCCGGAGCCTGCTCACCGAGCAAGACGTGCTGGCGGCGCGTAAGTACGACGACGGCGTGGCGCCGGGCGCGTGGCCCGTGGAGGTGTGGGGCGATGCTCCCCAGCCCGAGCTGGCGTTTGGACCCGAGGGCCAGACCTACGAGGTGCCCGCCGGTGCGCTCGTCTCGGCCGACACGGAGAACCTGCGGGTCGGGGGACGTCACCTGGGCGGCGAAGCGCGGGCTGTGGCTTCCGCGCGGGTGATCGGCACCTGCCTCGCGACCGGCTATGCGGCGGGGCGCTTGGCGGCGGGGGCCGCAGCCGGGCGACCGGAGGTAGACGACGTGGCGTTTCTGCGGGACCACCTCATCACGGGAAGGATCTCCGCCTGATGGGGGAGGTGCACGCGCTGGTGGGCCGGGCAGCTGCGGCGTGGCCCGATGCGGTCGCCGTGGTCGACGATCGCGGTCCGCTCACGTTCGCCGAGCTGTCGGTCGCCGTGGACCAGCTCACTGACGCGCTGGTCGCGCGGGGTGTGCAGCCCGGGCACGGCCTCGGCGTGCTCGCGCGCAACGGGCGTGACTTCATCGTCGGCGTGTTCGCCGGCCTGGGCTGCGGGGCGGTCGTGCTGCCGATCAGCCACCAGCTCACGCGTGCAGAGCTCGACACCCTGGTGGGCGAGGCCGGCCTGCACGCGGTGCTCGACGATCGCTCAGGCGAGGAGCCGGTGCGGGGTGGGGCCCGCGATCTCCCCGGCGGCGTGTGGCGGCTGGCCACCGGACTCGGCAACCCCGACGCCCCGATGGCACCGCACCTGCCCGACGCCGCGTTCGTGCGGTTCACGTCCGGCACCACGGGGCGAAGCAAGGGCGTGGTGGTGGGGCACCAGGGGGTGCTCGCGCGCACGGCCGCGGCGCGTGAAGCGCTCGATCTGGGCCCTGGCGATGTGGTGGTGTGGGTGCTGCCGATGGCCTACCACTTCATCGTCAGCATCGTGGCCTATGTGCGCTACGGCGTCACCATCGTGTGCTGCCCCGACATGCTCGCGCGCACCGTGATCGCGTACACCAACCGCCACGCTGGCACCGTGCTCTACGCCGCGCCCACGCACTACAGGATGCTCGCGGCCGACCGGTCGAGTGAGCCGATGCCCACGCTGCGGCGGGCGATCTCCACCTCGGCGGGCGTGCCGAAAGACGTGGCCGACGGGTTCGCGGCGCGCTTCGGGGTGCCGCTCACGCAGCTCTACGGCATCATCGAGGTGGGCCTGCCGGTGGGCAACCTGGCCGACGCGGCCGGACGCCCGGATGCGATCGGCCGCGCGCTGCCTGGCTACGAGGTGGGCATCCTCCACGACGACGGCACGCCGGTGGCGGATGGGCAGCCCGGCCACCTGGCCCTGCGCGGTGCGGGCATGTTCGATGGGTACCTCGCCCCGCCCCAGCCCGTCGCCGAGGTGCTGCGCCATGGCTGGTTCTGGACCGGCGACCTCGCCGTGCGCGACCACGACGGCGTGATCACGGTGTGCGGGCGCCAGAAGTCGATGATCAACGCCGCCGGCCTCAAGGTCTTCCCCGAAGAGGTGGAGGCCGTGCTGGAGGCCCACCCTGCCGTGGCGGCCTCGCGTGTGCGCGGCGAGCCCCACCCGATGATGGGCGAGGTCGTGGTGGCCGATCTGGTGGCGCGTCCCGGTGTTCCGCTCGACACCGACGACGTGCGCCGCTGGTGCCGCGAGCGGCTGTCGATGCACAAGGTGCCGCAGCGCCTGTGGGTCGTGGGGGAGATCGCGCTCACCCCAACCGGCAAGGTTCAGCGCTGACGCGGTCGAAACGCTCTGGGTTTGGTCCGAGACCGATCGATCTGAGGGTCGACCCCCTCGCGTGTCGGTCTGAGACCGATCGGTCTGAGGGTCGACCCCCTCGCGTGTCGGTCTGAGACCGATCGGTCTGAGGGTCGACCCCCTCACGTGTCGGTCTGAGACCGACGGGGTCTGAGGGTTCGATGTCCGCGCGTGTCGGTCGGTGACCGACCCGGGTGACCATCGACCCCCCCGTGTGTCGGTCAGCGACCGACCGGCGTGACCATCGATCCCCTCATGTGTCGGTCAGCGACCGACCGGCGTGACCATCGAACCCCTCGTGTGTCGGTCAGCGACCGACACCTCTGAGGATCGAACCCCTCACGAGGCGGTGAGGGACCGATGTTCGGGCTGGATCGGCGGATCGACCGCCAAGAGCTGCTCCAAGGTCTGGTGGTCGATGTGGTAGCGGGCCTTGAGTGCGCGGACCTCGTCGAGGCGTGCTTCGCGCACATCGGGCCCGGGCGTGCGCACGGCGGCGATCATCACGTTGCGGTGCGTGTGGGCATCCGAGATGAACTCGATGACGCGCGTCTTGTAGCCCTGCGACTCCATGAGGAGGCCGCGCATGCCGTCGGTGAGCATCTGGGCGTAGCGGTCCTTGAACGTGTCGTGCTTGAGCAGGGGGAGCTCGTCGGACGGCGGCTTGAGCTGCGGCCGCAGCTCTTTCTGGCAGCAGGGGACGGCCAGGATGAGGGTGGCACCGGCGTTCACGCCCTTGGCGAGCGCCACGTCGGTGGCGGTGTCGCAGGCGTGCAGGGCCACGAGCACGTCGGTGGGACCGGGGTCGTAGGTGCCCACGTCGGAGCACACGAAGCTCAGGCCCGCGTAGTCGAGCTTGGCCGCGATGCCTGAGCAGGTGGCCATCAGCTCCGCGTTGCGGTCGACGCCGACGACGACGGTGGGGATGCCCAGGTGGTTCTGGAAGTAGTCGTAGAGCGCGAAGGTGAGGTAGGCCTTGCCGCACCCGAAGTCGACGACCCGCAGAGACGAGCGCGTGGCGAGGTCGGACTTCTCGACGAACTGGTCGAGCAGCTTGACGATGCTCTGGAGCTGCTTGTGCTTGTCGGCCTTGTCGCTCTTGACGTGGCCCTCGGGGCTCACGATGCCGAGCTCCCGCAGGTAGGGTGCCTGGGCGGGGTCGAGCACGTAGCGCTTCTTGCGGTTGTGGGTGTCGTCGCCGGCTTCGTGGAACGACGCCTTGTGGCGCAGCAGCTTGGGCTCGCCCTTGTTGTTGGTGCGCAGCTCCAGGTCGGCGTGGGTGGTGAACAGGTGGGCGTTCTGCAGCCGCTCGGCCAGCGCCTGACCGATCACCAGAGCCGCCTCAGCGACCGGGTGGTTCTGCGTGATGTCGCGCGTGGGGTAGCGCCACAGGATCGACAGGTGGGGCTCGCCGCGGATCGGCACCTTCCGCACGAAGGCCTGCTTGGCTTCGCTCGCGTCGCGACGGCGGGGCTTGGAGAGGGTCAGCTTCACGAAGCTGCCGTCGGCCAAGCTGGTGACGAGCTGGGCGACGAGGTCGTTGTAGGGGTCGGACATGGGGCGGCGGGATCCTGAGGTGCTGCGGCGTGCGACACACACGTCGACGCTCAGTCCAGACAGTCACCCGCGCCGGGTGTGCAGACCAGATTCGTGTTCGCGCCGAGGTCGCCGCGTGCGCCCGCTTCGGCTTCGCCCAGGTCCGAGAGGAAGCCCTTCCGGATGTTGTCGCGCGCGCCTGCGCCGAAGTCGACGTCCACCAGCGTGAGGGTGCTGTCGCCCACGCTCGCACCGTTCGCGAGCCTCGTCATGAGGGCTCCGCTGCAGCCGGTGCTGCTGCCCGTCCCCTCGTTGCGCCAGAACTTGCCCCGCGTGATCGTGAGGCTGTTGCCCGGTGCCACGGTGAAGTCGACGGCGCCTCCGCAGGCACCTGAGTTGTCGAGGAATGCCACATCGGTGAGCGTCACGTCGCCCACGTCAATCGTCATCGCACCGCCGTAGAACCCGTCGTTGTTGGAGAAGGTGGAGTTCGTGAACGTGTGGGGGCCGACGGTCTCCAGGTGCACCGCACCACCGCCGGAGAGCTCGGTGTCGCCGAGCTCCAGCCAGGAGTCCACCACCTCGAGGCGGGCCGTGGTGCTGGGGGCCACCCAGATGAGGCTGCCTTCGTCTGCCCTGCCGGAGGACAGCACCACGGCGTCGAGGAGCACCCGTCCGGCCGCTTCTTCGATGGACAGAATGCCGCCACGCCAGCGGGCGTCGAACCTGCGGCCCCCGCCGCCCTGGAGACGGAGGTTCCGGAAGGTGACGTCGCCCAGCTTGACCGAGCAGTTCTGGCGTGGGGTGGCGGGCAGGTCCCCGCCCGGGTTGTCGAGTCCGCACCGGATCTGGGGCTCCCAGTCGGGGATGGAGATGCCGACCACGTCGACGGACCCCTCGACGGTCGACCCCCTGCCGTCCACGCTGCCGCACACCTCGATCACGTCGCCATCGAGTGCGCTTAGCAGGTTGTTGGCGTAGCTCCCCGTCTGGACCAAGGTGCCGCCGCGCATGAGCCGCGTGCCGGTGGGGTTGGTGGACGGATTGCAGTCGTTGTCGAGCGCGTCGCAGACATCCGGCGTCCCGGGGCGGACGGATGCGTTGGTGTCGTCGCAGTCGTCGCCGCCGCTGAGGGGCGACGCGACACCATCGCCGTCGGCGTCCACACCATCCGCACCGTCGCAGTTCTGGTCTTCCCCGTCGCCGAGCTGGTCGTCGACCTGGGGACCGATGTCGACGTTCGCATCATCGCAGTCGAGCCCGCCCGAGTCCGTCCCGGCGGCACCGTCTCCATCGGCATCGACGCCGTCGGTGCCGTCGCAGTTGCGGTCGATGTCATCTCCGGTGCGGTCGCCGCGGCCTGGGTAGGTCTGGTTGTCGGCGTCGTCGCAGTCTTGCCCGCCACTCGACTCCGCGGCGTAGCCATCGGCATCCGCGTCGACCCCGTCGGCCCCATCGCAGTTCTGGTCGATGCCGTCTCCCACGCGGTCGACCACCCCGGGGTTCCGCGCGGAGTCGAGATCGACGCAGTCGGTGCCGCCCGACGCCGTGCTCGCAAACCCGTCGCCGTCCCCGTCCACGCCGTCGAGGCCATCGCAGTTCTGATCGACAGCATCCCCCACCTGGTCATTCCGCCCCGGCGCGATCAGCGGGCTCTCGTCATCGCAGTCGCCAGCCAGCGGCGTGAAGCCGTCGCCATCGCCGTCGCGCAGCTCAGGCGGTGTGCACGCGGAGATGACCAGGGCCGTGCTTCCCAGGACGACGCGCACGAGCGCGGGGGCCAGCAGGACGGGACTGCGCATCGTGGGCTCCTTGGGCGCGGGGCCGAGCCAGAAATGACGTTGGTAGGTGGTGGGGGAATCACCCGGCAGCCGCAGGCCGACCAGGGCTACCTCATCCTCCGGGCCCGCGATGGGTGTGGCTGACCCGCGGCGACGGCGATGGCGTCAGGGGAGACAGTCACCTGCGCCAGGGGTGCACACGAGCGTCGTGGTCGTGCCGAGGTCGTCGCGCTCACCGACCCCGTCCTCGCCCAGATCCGAGAGGAAGTCTCTCTGGAGGTTGTCTTCTGGGCCCTCGCCGAAGTCGACGTCCACGAGGTGGAGGGTGCTGTCCCCAACGCCGGCACCGTTCGCGAGCCTCGTTCCGAGGGCACCGGCGCAGCCCGGGGTGCCACCCGTGGCCTGGTTCTTCACGAATCGGCCGCGCGTGATGGTGAGGTTGCTGCCGGACCTCACGGTGAAGTCGACAGCGCCCCCGCAGGAGGCCGTGTTGCTGATGAACGTCACATCGGTGAGCGTCACGTCGCCGACATCGATCGTCATCGCCCCCCCGAAGTAGCCCTCGTTGCGCGAGAACGTGGCGCTCGTGAAGCTGTGGGGGCCGCGGGACTGCAGGTGGACCGCACCACCGCCGGCGGCCTCGGTCTGGCCGAGCTCGAGGGTGGAGTTCACCACGTCGAGGCTCGCGGTACCGCTGGACGCCACCCAGATCAAGCTGCCGTCGTCAGCCCTTCCTGAAGACAAGACCACGGTGTCGAGGAGCACGCGCCCTGCGTTCTCTTCGATGCTGAGGATGCCGCCGCGCCAGCGCCCGCCGAGCTCGCGGCCGCCTCCACCCTGTAGTCGAAGGTTCCGAAAGGTGACACTGCCGCGCTCGACCGAGCAGTTCTGCCTCGGCGTGGCAGCCTGCGACCGACCTGTGTTGTTGAGGCCGCAGCGGATCTGCGGCTCCTCGTGGGGGAAGGAGACGCCGACCACCTCGATGGACGCGGCGATGGTGCTTCCCTTGCCGTCGACGCTACCGCAAACTTCGACGATGTCACCGTCCTTCGCCGCCTTGAGCGCATTCGCGTACGAGCCGGCGAACACCGTGGTGCTGCCGCGCAGGAGCCGCGCTCCGGTGGGGTAGGTGCTGGGGTCGCAGTCGTTGTCCACGAGGTCGCACAGCTCCCGCGCCCCGGGGAAGACGGATGCGTCGTCGTCCGCGCAGTCGTCTCCGCCGCTGGCGGGTGAGGCCACGCCGTCGCCGTCTGCGTCGATGCCGTCCGTGCCGTCGCAGTTCTGGTCCTCTCCGTCGCCGAGGTCGTCGCTTGCGTGGGGACCGATGGCGTCGTTGGTGTCGTCGCAGTCGGGGCCGCCCGACGCCGTGCTGGCCGCGCCGTCTCCGTCTGCGTCGACACCGTCGAGGCCGTCGCAGTCTCGGTCGATCTCGTCGCCCGCGGGGTCGTCATGTCCTGGGTAGGTTTGAGCGTCGGCGTCATCGCAGTCCTGCCCGCCGCTCGACTCAGCCGCGTAGCCGTCGGCATCTGCGTCGACGCCATCGATGCCATCGCAGTTCTGGTCGATGCTGTCTCCCACGTCGTCGACCACGCCGGGGTTCCGCGCCGAGTCGAGGTCCACGCAGTCGGTGCCCCCCGACGCCGTGCTCGCGAAGCCGTCGCCGTCCTCGTCCACACCGTCGAGGCCATCGCAGTTCTGGTCCACGCCATCACCCACCTGATCGTTGCGACCAGGCGCGATCAGCGTGCTCTCGTCATCGCAGTCGCCAGCCAGCGGCGTGAAGCCGTCGCCATCGCCGTCGCGCAGCTCGGGCGGCGTGCACGCCGCGGTTGTGAAGACGATGCCTGCCAGAAGGAGGTGTGCGAACGGGGAATTCGGCCGCATGGGTACGCTCCTCGGGGTGCGACGGCGATCGTAGCGCGACGCACCGGCGTGGTCGGTGAATCACCCGCTGCGGGCTCCCGCACCAGAGGTGTGCGACGCGGATCGCGCTCGGACGCTTTCGCGGAGCGGACACCCAGCGAGCGAACCATTCGAGTCCGGAAAACCGGACCTTTCCGAACCGCCAACGGCTCCGCGCACCGTCCTGATGGCACCGCGCCGCCCGTGCTCCGTCTTGGCACACGAAAATTGTCGGCCCCCCCCCCCGTATTTTGGATGGTGCCTGCATTCTTGACATTTCAAGATCCCCTCAGCAGTGCGAGCCTTGGCGGGCGTCGGCCGAGCGTGCCGTCTGCGACAGGAATTCTAACCATGACCGGCTTGACCCTTGTTTGGGGTCGATCGCCGGAAGGGGAGGGGTGCGTGATGGGTTCGATGCGTGCAGCGTTTGGCATCGCCGCGATGGTGTGGATGGGCACGGAGGCGGCGCACGCCACCCCGACCAACACCGCGACCGTGGCGGGCATCCCCATCGCGATCGAGATCACCTCGCACCAGAACGGGCAGGGGCACTCGGGCTCCACGGCCACGCTCGTGGCGGAGGGCCGAATCGGCGGCGACGCCGTGGAGGACGATGGATCGAGCGCTGTGGCCTTGGTGCTCGACGTCTCCTGCTCCGCTTACTTCGTCAGCGACGGCGACTGCGGCGGCGACCAAGACGGCGACGGCGTCTCGGACACCGTGCTCGACTGCGAGCTATTGGCAGCGGCCCAGCTCGTAGCCGAGGCCGCGTCGTCGGGCGCTGTGGATGAGGTGGGCTACGCCTTCTTCCAGCGCCGCTCCGCCCAGGCTGATGTGAGCCCCGATCCGGGCTTTCAGTGGTTCACCAGCCCCGACGCCGACGATGACCTGGACACCATCCCCGACATCATCGAGTCGATGTACTCCATCGAGCGCACGGAGGTGGGCTACTACCAGACCGCCGGGCCCACCCTCTACACCGTCACCAACGCCGGGATGTGGCCGGGTGGCTCCGCCGCCCACGGTGGCGTCAGTCGCGCGTGCGACATGCTCGCCATGAGCGACGCCGTCGACCGGCGTATTATCCTGCTCACCGACGGCATGAGCAACCAGTTTCCGAAAGTGTGGGACGCTGCACCCTGCATTCCCAACGCCCCGGTGACGATCCTCTCGCTGGGTAATGAGGCCACCTGCGAGCGGGGCCACAAGAGCTGGGGCAGCATGGACCAGCTCGCCGCGCTCACCGGCGGCCACTGCTACCTGCTGCCCGACGCCTCCGACCTGCCCGACGTGCTCCCGCAGTTCGTGCGGCCCGAGGTGATCTCCGCCCACCTCACGATCAACGGCGGCACGCCGATCGATCTGGCCACCTACGCCACGCCCGCGCTCCCGAACGAGGGCTTCGACACGATCACGTTCAGTTACGGCCTCACGGGCCTCACGTCGGGCACCGACGTCTGCATCGAGATGGAGGTGCAGGTCTTCGACGCCATCGAGACCGTTGAACACTGCGTGGAGCTGCACGAGAACACCGCGCCGGTTGCGTCGATCTCGGGTCCGGTGCTGGTGGACGAAGGCGGCTTCGTGCAGCTCGACGCGTCGGCCTCGGCCGACGTTGATCTCGACACGCTCAGCTACACCTGGCAGGTGGACCGCGAGAGCGGGATGGACGTGCCAGTGGGCAACACGGGCGAGGACGCGCTGGCCTTCCCCACGCTCGACGAGGGCATCTACACGGTGCAGGTCGTCGTCTCCGACGGCGTGGACTCCGACGTGATCGTCACCGAGGTGGTGGTGCAGAACGCGGATCCCACCACGGTGCTGCAGATCCACGACGGCCTCGGCGGCGGCATCACCACCCTGGCGGGCCAGATCCGCGACTCGGGTCCGTTCGACACCCACTTCGTCACGGTGGACTGGGGTGATGGCAACGTGGAGTCGCTGTACCCCAGCGCTTCCGGCCCGGGCTGGGGCACCTTCGTGGTGAGCCACGCTTACGAGGGCACGGGCTCCTACGAGGTGGGCGTCACCGTCGACGACGGCGACGGCGGCGTGTGGATCGGCGGCGACACCACGTACAGCATCGCGCCCATGGCAGTGTGGGCAGGCAACACCACCCTGCACAAGGCCTTCGACTGGGGCGGCTGCGGCGGCACCATCCGCGGCGCGATCCACAGCAACAGCGACCTGTGGATCGGCGGCGGCGGCAAGCTGCTCACGGGCGCGGTCACCGCAGCGGGCGACCTGCACGTGCGGGGCGATGCCACCTTCGAGGTCGCACCCACCTCCGGCAGCACGATCTCTGCGCCGGTGCCCTACGATGTGGAGGACTACGGCCCCGAGGGCAGCCGCGCTGCGCCGTACGCCGCCAACTACTACGACCACACCAGCGAGTGCGTGAGCGGCACCTGGACCGCCACGGGCGTGCTCCCGGAAGGCATCCATGTGGCGGACTGCGACATGGTGCTCGACCTCGCGAACGCCAAGGCCACCTTCGTGGCCACGGGCACGATCCGGGTGGTGCAAGATGGCGCCCAGATCGAGGCCTACACCGACGGCGTCGCGCTGATGTCGGCCTCGGAGAGTGACTTCGCGGTCTCGGTGGAGGCCGACGACGCGGGCATCTACGGGTTCCTGGTGGCGAAGGACGGCGGCGTGTCGGTGGGGGGCGCGTCGCTCTCCCTGGCGTGCGGCGTTGTGGGCGATCGCGTGGACCTTGCCGGCGGCGGGCTGCTGCTCGATGCGGGCGCGTGCACCACGGCGGGGCCGGCGCAGTTCGCGCCGCTGATGGTGCCCAACCTCAACGTCACGGTGGCGGCCACGCCCACCGACCTGTCGCCGGGCACCGAAGTCACCGCCACCACCACCATCGCGTTCGACGCGATCCACCTGCTCGTGCCCGCCGTGCTCGGCGTGGAGAACCTCGGCGAGGACGCCGTGACCGCGCTCGATGTGGACGTGACAGTCTCCACGCGCACGTCGCCCTCGGGCTCCTGGTCCTCGCTGGTGCTCCCGGTGGACACGCGCGCCACGCCGCTCGACACCTCGGGTGGGCTGTCGGGTGATCTGGAGGCTGGCCCCGTGGAGCTCGACCCCGGCGAGAGCGGCTACTGGACGCTGGAGACCGTGCTCACGGCCTCGGGCACGGCGCTCGATGACCTGCTCACGGCCGCCGTGGGGGGGGAGATCCGCTTCGAGATCTCGGTGGACGTCGACAACCCCGAGGACGGTCCCGTGCGCATCGTGTCGCACACCGCCACCTTGGACCTCTCGGAGGCCACGTCGGGTCTGGAGGGCGTGGAGGTGGTGCTGATCGGGGTCGACGGTGTGGCGCGCACGCTGGACGTGGACGACGACGCCGACCTCGCGCTGCTGGAGCCCGGCGTGACGGTGGAGCTGGAGGTGGAGGCATCGCCCTCGCCGCTGGCCCCCATCGGCGGCCAGGAGTCGGTGGAGGACTACCTCACGCGGCTGCGGCTGCGGGATGAGACGGCCGTGGGCACGGTGGCCTACGCCACGGCTCAGTTCAACGAGCAGCCGGTGCTGGCGCGCCTCGTGTCGGACACGGGCACGCTGCACGTGCCGTACCTGCTGGTGGAGGCGCAGGGCGAGGAGTGGGTGGAGGAAGAGCTCGTGGTGGGCGTGGAGCTGCCGCTCGACATCTTCGTGCGCAACGTCTCGTCGGGCGCTGCGCTCGAGCTCGACGTGGAGCAGACCTTCGCGGCCTCAGCGGTCACCTTCCCCGCGCTGCCCACCTTCCTCGACCCCACCGAGTGGGGCCACACCACGAGCACGGTCACCGTGGGCGATGCGCTCGCGGGCAGCACCCCGGCGATCGTCACCACGGTGGCCTGGGAGGACGACGAGGCCAACACCTACGGGCCCATCGAGATCGTCCACACCCTCACGGTGGAAGACCTGCCCTCGCTGCGCGCCACGCTGGTGGACACGCTCGTGATCGACGCCGACACCAACGGCGGCGTGACGCCGGGCGACACGGTGGAGTACGTGCTCACGGTGCGGGCCGGTCTCGCATCGGTGGCCGATGTGGAGCTGGAGATCCCCATCGATGCCGAAGGCACCTACGTGACGAGCTCGGCGTCGAGCTCGCAGGGCTCGGTCACGGTGAACACGTCGGGCGCGAGCCCGGTGCTGGAGGTGGACGTGGGCAACATGTCGGCCGAGGCCGTCGTGACGATCACGTTCCGCGTGGAGGTGCCCGGCGCGAGCACCACGTCGTTCCTGAGCCACCAGGCGCTGGTGGCGGCCACCTCGATCACGGCGTTCGGGTCCGACGACCCGACCTTCCCCGGCCACAACGACCCCACCACCACGCCGGTGCTCTCCGACGACCCCGTGCCGCTCGCGATGCTGGGCATGTTCGTGTCCGACGACGTGGACGGCAACGGCTACCCCAGCCCCGGTGACCAGGTGCGCGTGCTCGGACTCGTGGGCAACGACGGCGCGGGCACCATGGCGGACGTGGAGCTGCGGGTGCCGGTGCCCTACCTCACCACGATCGTGCCTGGCACCTTCGAGGTGAGCACGGGCAGCCTGCTCGATGGCGATGGCCCTGGTGACGACGAGGTCGTGTTCGATCTCGGCAACTTCTCGGCCGGCACGATGCATCAGGTGAGCTTCGACATCCGCCTGCTGCCCGGCACCAACCTGATCGGGATGATCGAGACCCAAGGCGACCTGACGTCGTCGGACGGCCCAGGCACCGACACCTGGCCGCTCGGCGAAGGCGGCGAGCCCGAGCCCACGGTGCTGATGGTGGGCGACCCGCCCTACCCGGACCACGGCGAGAACTACGAGGGTCCGTTCCCGACGGCCGAGATCCTGTCCCCCGCCGATGGGGATCGCATCTCGCAGCCCACGCCGGTGCTCGCGTCGCTCGACGCCACCGAGGGGGAGATGATCCAAGGTTACCGCGTGCTCCTGCGCCGCGGCGGCTCGGTGGCCGACGACGACCGCATCGAGCTCGCGTTCGAGATCGGCGCGCCGACGGATGCCGAGATCGCGGTGATCGACCCCACGGTGCTGGAGAACGGGCTGTACGTTCTCGAGGTGGTGCTGCTCGACACGGCGGGCCTGGTGGGGTGGACTGAGGTCCAGATCTTCGTGGACACCGACTTCAAGCCCGGCCGGTACGTGCTGGCCGAGACCGATGCGCGCGTGAGCACGCCGGTGGGTGAGCTTGCGCTCACGCGGGTGTACGACACGCTGGCGAAGGACATCGACGGCGACTTCGGCCACGGCTGGCGCCTGGCCACCTCCACGATCCGCGTGCAGACCAACGGTCCGCTCGGCTACCGCGGCTGGCAGAAGGTCGAGTGCGGGGACCAGATGTACTGGGCGAGCCAGTGCTTCGTGACCGCGAAGCCTCACGTGGTGGCGATCACGTGGCCGGATGGCCGTCAGGACGTGTGGGACTTCGTGCCGAAAGCGAGCTCGTCGTTGCTGGGCTTCATTGTTCAGCCGGCGTTCGTGGCACGGGCGGGCACGCGTGGCACGCTCACGGTGGACCCGCAAGGTCACTTCCGCGACGGCTACTTCGACAGCACGAACGGCAACATCAAGGGCGGGATGGGCGGTCAGTACGGGCTGTTCGACCCCGACCGCTACGTGCTCACCCAGCCCGACGGCACCAAGCTGTGGCTCTCGCCGGAGCTGGGCCTGGAGCGCATGGAGGACCGGTTCGGCAACTGGACCACGTACGACGAGAACGGCGTGCACGCGCTCACGGGCGGCAGCATCGTGTTCGATCGCGATGCGAACGGCCGCATCGTGACGGCCGCGCTGGAAGACGGCACGGTCTACACCTACGCGTACACCGAGGAGGGCAACCTCACCGAGGTCACCGACCCTGCCTTGGAGGAGATCGCCTACTGGTACGACACGGAGCACCGGCTCACGCAGTACGGGTTCTGGGGCGAGACCGCGATGGCGGTGATGACCTACGACAGCGAGGGTCGCCTCATCTCGGAAGAGGGCAGCGGCTTCGAGGTCACGCAGACCTTCGACGCCGAGGCGTTCACCATCACCGAGGTGGGCCCCGACCCCGACCTCACCACGGTCACCACCTTCGACGAGGACGGCGTGGTGGAGTCGGTGGAGCAGCAGTTCGACAGTGAGAGCTACCTCACGCTGTTCACCTACGACACGCAGTTCCGCCCGATCGAGATCGTGCACCCCACGGGCGCCATCGAAGAGTTCACCTACGACGCCGAAGGCCGCCTCGCGTCGCATACCGACGCCGCCGGCATCACCACCACCACCACGTTCGGCCTCTACGACCAGCCGCTGGTGACGACGGTGGGCGGCGTGGTGACCGAGCGCATCGACCAGGACCCGGTGACGGGCCAGGTCACGGCCCGCAAGCGTGGCGACCACTCGGTGATCGCCGCCTACACCTACGACACACGGGGCCGCCCGATCGAGGTGGAGAACGGCACCGAGGAAGTCACCAGCATCGTGTACGGCCCGAACGGCTACCCCTCGGTGGTCACACTGCCGGGCGGCACGGCGCAGGTGGTGCTGGCTTACGACGAGATGGGCCGCAAGACCTCGGTGATGCGCCCCGATGGTGGTGTGCGCAGCTACGCCTACGACGCGCGCGGCAACCTGCTCACGCTCACGGACCCCGACGGGGAGAGCCAGACGTTTGAGTACGACGAGCTGAACCGCGTGGTGACCTACACGCCGAAGGGTGGCGGGGAGTCCACCACCTACGTGTACGACGACCAGGGCCGTGTGGCGTCCATCACGAACCGGAACGACGAGACGGTGACGTACGCGTACGACGACGCGGGTCGTCTCGCGAGCAAGTGGGGCGGCTCGGGTCCGTACACGCTGTACACGTACGACCCCCTGGGCCGGATGCTGACGGCGTCGGTGTCGAGCGTGCACAGCCTGGTGTGGACCTACGACGAAGCCGGCGTGCTCACGCAGACGTCATCGGGCACGTCGCTGTACCCGACGAAGACGTTCACCTGGACGCGCGACGAAGCGGGCCGGCCTGAGACGATGGACGGTCCTGGTGGCGAGGTCACCTACGGCTACGACGCCGCGGGCCGCCTCGTGAGCGTGGACCACGCGGACCTGGGCGAGTTCGTGCTGGGCTGGGACAACAGCTTCCGGCCGACCACGCTGGCAAGGCCAAACGGCGCGCTCACCACCATGACCTACGATGGCGCGGACCGCATCGAAGACTTGGTGACGGAGGTTTCCAGCACGGAGGTGCACAGCCTCGGGTACACTTACAGCACCTCTGGCTACCCGAGCACGATGACGACGTCCGCCGGCACGCACAGCTACACGCACGACCTGCTGGGTCGTCTGACGGCTGCGGACCACCCGGGTGGCTCGGGGCTCACCGACGAGGCCTACACCTACGACGCGAGCTTCAGCCGCACGAGCTGGACGAACGCCTCGGGTGAGCACGAGAGCACGGACGTGGTCTACGACGACGCCGACCGCTTGGTGCAGGACCTGCTGTTCACCTACACCTACGACGACGAAGGCCAGCGCCTGACGCGCACGGGCCGGGTGTCGTCGACGGTGACCACCTACGCCTGGAACAAGCTGGGCGAGCTGGTGGAGGTGGAGGAGCCAAGCGGCGAGGTGTGGGCGTTCGAGTACGACGCGCTGGGCCGGCGCACGAAGGTGCGGCACGACGTGCCGAGTGAAGACCCGGAGATCTTGACGTTCGTGTACGACGACGTGGGCCTGGTCCACGGGGTGTACGACGGCGTGGGCGACGTGGTGGTGGAGTACGTCACGGGCGTGAACTTCGGGGAGGTGCTGGCGGAGCTCCGTCCAGACGGCTCGTCGGGCACGGACGTGCGGTACGCGGTGCGCGACAAGCTCGGGAGCGCGGTGGCGTGGCTGGACGAAGCGGGCGCGGTGGCCGAGGAGGTCCTGCGCGACAGCTACGGCGTGCGGGCGTCGGGTCCGGCGGCACCGGAGGCGTACGGGTTCACGGGGCATGCCGAGGACCCGACGGGGTTGGCCTGGGGGCGGGCGCGGTACTTGGACCCGGGGACGGGTGGGTGGTTGAGTGATGACCCAGACGAGTTCCAGCCGAGGGCGCAATATGTGTTTGGGGCGCCGCTGGCTCTCTGGGATCCCACGGGAATGGCGGCGATTTCTGAGAAGTCCATCACGGCATGCAAGGAAGTGATCAACGGGATCCAGACGGGAGGGAGGGTGGCGATCCAGATCTCACGCCGAGCTGGGGCATATTACAAGGTTGCCAAAGCATTGGGGAAATCTGAGCAGGCCGCCGGAACATACGTACACGGTAAGATGGGTGCCAACACTGGTGGGCGAGGTCGTGTTCCGGGTCCGAACGGGCCTGTACAGCCTGACTGGAGCCCGAACGCTGGAAATGGGAATCGAACGATCGAGTTGAAGAAGTGCACCACAAGGGAGATTCGTCGCGCGATACGGCAGTTGAAGGACTACGTCAACGCAGTTGGCGGGATGCCGCAGATTCTTGTCTATCCAATTTAGCTCCAAGTTGCATGAACAGCGGTGGATAGTAACATATATGTTCTTCCATAGAATAATCTACAGCTGCTCGACTCCGCCCGATATGACAGAGGTATTGGGGTCGGCGTTGCTTTGGCTTGGCCCAACAGGGCGACTCGATCTAGCAGTCGCCGTGGATGGAGCCGACCTAGCTCCGTCGAAGCCTGGGTCTGACCTGCGGGCGGTGCTTGCCACTCTGGACCTTCCCGTGGCGTCGAACGTGCCCTGGCAGCCCAACCGCGAGAGTGACTCAGCAACGTGGCACACCTCCCTTCCTTTTCCGTGGTACCCCAGACCGGATGACAGTCACCGCCTATCCGCCGGGCTGGAGACCGCGGCGATTGTTCAGGCGATTGCTTTGGCGAAAGCGGCCAGTCCGCAGCACTTGTTCGCGATCGCGTGGCGACCAGACGATATTGGAAGCGGTCTGTCGGGGGCATTCCTCAATCCTTGGAGGGATCGGCAGCCGGACGCGACGTGCCTTACTGCAAGGTCCTCGGAGAGTGCCGCACTGACGTCCCTGACTGTGCAGTACACGCGTCTCATCAAACGATGGGACATCATCTACACGGCGGCATCCGCTTCGATGTCGGGTGCTATCGATATGGTGAGTCGAGGAGTTGATTGCACAACGGCGTACAGTCACTGCTCCGTACGACGCAGGTCCTTCGCCAGTAGTGCCGCTGACGTGGTAGAGAGCCAGTTGGACAGTCGACTCCAACGTCGAGCGGAGTTCTACGCGATTCTGGACTCGGTGTTTGTTGAGGATGGGCCTCTGGCGGTGTCGGCGAATGACAGGTTGCCGGTTCTAGTCGCGGTGCTTCCCGCGCTCGCAGGAATCGAGAGATTGACGGCAGTAGTGTTGCCGAAGAAGATGAATCAGAACACTGCTTTCGTGAAGGTTGTACTCCAAGGTCGGCTGACGTGCGGTGCGCACTTGCGATTCGACGTTGAATTGGTGCGGAAGGTGAATCACGTAACTGACACGCCTTTTCTTTGGAAGCCACTTGTTCGAGTGTGGTTCTCGAGCGTAACGTTTTGTGCTCGATGGGAGTCAGAAGCTAGACATGTCAGGTCGGTCGTCTCTGGGGCGCAGCTTGGAGTTGACATTTCTTTGGGTGTTAGGGAGGCGCTGAAGCGCCTTCAAGGTTGGTCGGTCTCAGACGTGACCCCGGACGAGCATCAGAGCCCGTGGGAGACTCCCATGGGCGTCTATTCAGTTGATACATGAAGGAAGGCAGATCGATCCACACCGGTTCCTGGTTGGGTTGTCGCTGACTTGGTGTTGTTTGTTCGGCCCAGAGTGAGCGAGGCAAGGTGGCCAACGTGGTGACTCGCGGCGCCCACCGGGCCCTACCGGGACCGCCGCGGTGGGATGACTTGTGTGATACGTCGCCGCTTATGGGACCCCATCGGGTGTGTCCGAAAACCTCCCCAGCAAAGCCCGACCCGCCGCCCAAGGGCTCCACCCCGGTTTCGGCGGGTGGCGCGAGGACGAACGTGCCCGTTGCGCAGCCGATCAACCACCGAGTGGTGCCGCAGGCACCCGAACCCCCACGACCGCGTGCGCAATAGGGTGCGTTCGCCCGCAGCGACGGGGCCCGCCGACCACCGAACCCGGTGGAGCCCGTGTCCGGCGAGTCAGCCGGAGCCAAAGATGGAGCGGACCGCATCGAAGACCTCATCACCGAGGTCGACACCACCGAGGTCCACGCCTTGGGGTACACTTACAGCACCTCTGGCTACCCGAGCACGATGACGACGTCCGCCGGCACGCACAGCTACACGCACGACCTGCTGGGTCGTCTGACGGCTGCGGACCACCCGGGTGGCTCGGGGCTCACCGACGAGGCCTACACCTACGACGCGAGCTTCAGCCGCACGAGCTGGACGAACGCCTCGGGTGAGCACGAGAGCACGGACGTGGTCTACGACGACGCCGACCGCTTGGTGCAGGACCTGCTGTTCACCTACACCTACGACGACGAAGGCCAGCGCCTGACGCGCACGGGCCGGGTGTCGTCGACGGTGACCACCTACGCCTGGAACAAGCTGGGCGAGCTGGTGGAGGTGGAGGAGCCAAGCGGCGAGGTGTGGGCGTTCGAGTACGACGCGCTGGGCCGGCGCACGAAGGTGCGGCACGACGTGCCGAGTGAAGACCCGGAGATCTTGACGTTCGTGTACGACGACGTGGGCCTGGTCCACGGGGTGTACGACGGCGTGGGCGACGTGGTGGTGGAGTACGTCACGGGCGTGAACTTCGGGGAGGTGCTGGCGGAGCTCCGTCCGGACGGCTCGTCGGGCACGGACGTGCGGTACGCAGTGCGCGACAAGCTCGGGAGCGCGGTGGCGTGGCTGGACGAAGCGGGCGCCGTGGCCGAGGAGGTCCTGCGCGACAGCTACGGCGTGCGGGCGTCTGGGCCGGCGGTGCCAGAGGCCTACGGGTTCACGGGGCACGCGGAGGACCCGACGGGGTTGGCGTGGGGGCGGGCGCGGTACCTGGACCCGGGGACGGGTGGGTGGTTGAGTGATGACCCGGTCTGGACGGAGCCGAGGACGGGGTATGTGCGGGGCGGGTCGACGTGGGCGTTGGACCCGGACGGTCAGGCTACGGAGATGGCGATGGTCTCCGAAGAAAGCCTGTGCAATGCCTATACGGTCTCCGCCTTTTCTACGGCGACGGTGGCAGGTACCATCGGCGGTGCCGTTGGTGCAACCGACGCGCTCCACGCGGCTGGTATTCGGAACTATAGGAAGTTCTCCCGGCATCTAGGCTCAAGCCATGGAGCCGCTTTCGGGGGTGCTGCGGGGGCCGCTTCCTACGTCGGATTGACGCTCGCCATAGCAAGTTTCGCGTCTGAAAAGATTCACGGGGATTGCGCGAAGAAGAACATGGCCGAGGTTCGATTTACCGCGTCAGTACTCCCGCCAACGGTGTACGGTGCAATGTATTACTACATGCACTGGTATGTTGATATCCTGCTGTGGGGAGTGCCGCGCTCAGGGGGGAAGCCATGATGCCTATGACTGCGACCGTTTTGGCATTCGTCGGACTCACCTGGGTTCTCGTCGATTTGAGGCGTAGAGGTCCGGCGCGCAAGTTGCAGCGAGTGATATTAACTATATGTTGTATTCTCGGAGTTGCGACGTTTAGTCTGTCGCCGAGGTGGCGCACCGTCGGAGCCGGGGTGCTTACAGGCGTCTTATTAGTGAATTTTTGCCGTGCCCGTTCGCCTCACTCGGTAGGGGTCGATGGGGCCGAAGGCAGCGAGGTGTTTCCCTAGTTTCTGGGTCAGTTTGCGGGTGTTGTGGAATCGCTTGACCTGTCCACGCTCCGTTCCCCATCAGCGACGCCGGGAAGATGGCCACCGTCCTCCACGTGATCTTGTGGGCGGAGGTGCCACACGGCGGGACGGAGGGTGCGTGATGCCGAGGAGGCAGCGGCCTGCCTCGCGGCAGTGCCGGTGAGCGGGGCGACCCTCGCCCAGTGGGCACGGGCACACGAGCTCGATGGCCGGTCCCGCGACCTGTAGAAGGTCGATCTGGCCCGTAGGGGGACGGGACCTCGGTCGGAGTTGGGATTGATCTGGTTTGGTGGACACCTGTCTTCGCATCTAGAATCGCCATGCCCGGCCACTGGGCCCGAAAACCTCCCCAGCGAAGCGCGACCCGCCGCCCAAGGGCTCCACCCCGGTTTCGGCGGGTGGCGCGAGGACGAACGCGCCCGTTGCGCAGCCGAACCACCACCGAGTGGTGCCGCAGGCACCCGAACCCCCACCGCGTGCATGCGCAATAGGGTGCGTTCG
>CAYNFK010000065.1:0-26378 GCA_964396405.1 uncultured Enterobacteriaceae bacterium | reverse complement strand
TCGAGCTGGAGGTCCTTCACGAACGTCGCGGTGACCATGAAGAAGATCAGCAGCAGGAACACCACGTCGATCAGCGGAGAGATGTCGAGCGCGGTCTCCCCGCCCGACTCCCTAGAGATGCGCCTCATGCCAGGCCTCCGTCACGTTGGGCCAAGGACTCGAGCAACAGCAGACCACGACGGATCCCATCTTCACGGCGATCGATCATGCGCGCGATCAGGGTGCCGGGAATCGCGATGCACAGGCCCACCTCGGTGGTGAGCAGCGCCTCGGAGATGCCGCCCGCGATGCCGCCGCCCTGACGGAACATCGCCTGCTCACCCAGCGCATCGAAGGTCTCGATCATGCCCGAGACGGTTCCGAGCAAGCCAAGCAGCGGGGCCGACATCACCAAGCTGGTGGCCACGGTGCGCTGGCGGCCCGCGAGGTTGCGCAGATCACCCACGCCCACCCGAACCCACTCGGCACGCTCTTCTTCGGTCATGTCGACGAGCTCGGACCGGTGGTCGAGCACCCGCCGAACGGCCTGAGCCAGCAGGCCCGTGCGGCTGATCGCGCCGCCCCGAAGGCCCTTGGCCCAGAGGTCCTCCACGGCCGCGCCACCGCCCGGCAACAACACCAACCCACGCCACGCCAGCGCGTAGCCCATGAGCAGCGCGCACAGGAACAGCACGGGCATGACCGCCCCGCCCGCTTCGAAGAGGCGACGAATCGACTCGATGTAAGCGACAGCGGCCTCAGGCATGGATGCGCTGCTCGCTCGTGCCGTCCCCGGCAGGGTCGGAGGGCAGGCGATGCAGGCGGGCGCGGCCGATGTGGTGCAAGGTGAGCACCGCGGCGCTCTCGGCAGCGAGCAGCAGCTCCTTCGCACGACTGGCCAGCAGGTTGCCGATGAGCACGCCAGGGATGGCGACCACCAGACCAAACTCGGTCGTGACCAGCGCCTCAGAGATGCCACCCGACAGCAGCTTCGGGTTGCCCGCGCCATACTCGGTGATGACGTCGAACGTGGCGATCATGCCGGAGACGGTGCCCAGCAAGCCCAGCAGCGGCGCCACCGACGCGCCCACCATCAGCGCCGTGCTGAAGCGATCCAGGGCGTTGCCTTCGCGCTCCAGTGCCTGCTCAGCCACCACCTCCAGCTCCTCCCGACCGCGACCGACGTCCGACGTGAGCAGCTGAAGCACACGTCCCATCGCGCCGCCCAGCTTGGCCGCGGCAGCTCGAGCCTCGTCGATGCGACCCTGGCGGAGCGCGAGCGCCACAGCCTCCGCGGCCACGGGGGATCCGCCCGACGCGCGCAGGATCGCCACGAGTCGCCAGACGGAGAGGGCAGCGAGCACAGCGCCGAGAACGAGGATCACCAGGCCGATGGTGCCGCCAGCCTTGATCAGATCGCTGAACGTCTTCTCGCGCGGCGGGTCGGCACGCTTGTCGGCGGACTCAAACAGGAAGGTGCCAGCGACTGCCGGCGTCTGGCCGTTCGCGAGCGCGATCGCCGCCCCGCGGTCATCCACAGCGAAGACCTGAAACGCTCCGCCGCCGGCCGGGAGCAGCGCCCCGGAGCCCTCGGTCGACTGACCAAATGCCGCCACCTGCCCGAGGTGCACGATCGTGCCTTCCACCTCGCGGCCATCGGCCAGGAAGAACTTCCCGCTCTCCTTTCGGATCGACGCCACCTCGGTGAGCATCGTGGCGGCCGCCTGGAACGCCTCACCCACCCGCACCGAGCGCTCGGCTGCGGTGGCGGACTCTGGCACAGGGTCGAGCGAGAGCGTGGCACCGGCCTGCTCGAGCATGCCATCGAGGGCGCCCCGACCTTCTTCCACCGACGCCTGGGCGCGCTGAGCGCTGGCCAGGCGATCTTCCGCCGCGTCGGCCTGCGACTGGAGCGAGAGCAGCCGGGTCTGTGCGGCGTCCAGACGGGACTCGGCCTCGGACACACGACGCGCGGCGTCGGCCTCCAGATCGGCCGCACGACGCTCCAGCGCCACACGCTCGGCAACCAGGTAGGCGTACTCCTTCTGGAACGCCCGCTCGATGGCGTCGTCGGGCGTGGTCTGAGCCCGGGCATCACCGAGGCAGAACAGGGCGATCGTCAGCAGCGCGCTCATGGCGACACCTCACCAAAGGCCCAGGGGAGCTCGAACCAACCGGTGCGAATGCCCTTGCGCAGCGTCTCAAACAGGGACTCGATCTGACGGCGGGACTCAGCGTCGGAGAGGGCCTCCCAGCTCCATGAGCCGTCGGCGCGCACGGCGCGTCCAACCCGGCCATCCGGTGCGCGGAAGTAGAGGCCCACCATGCCCACGCGGGCGACCTCAGAGAGCACATCACCATCGGGTAACGACACCACCTGGCGATCGAGCACGTTCTCCCGTGTGAGCCGAAGCTCGTCTTCTGCGAACGCCCACAACCTGCCGAGCGCGCGGGTGGGGAGCAGATCGCCCCGTGCGACCTGCGCCTCCAGCTCATCGAGAGCGGCGATGCGCTCGGCAACCCGGAACGGAAGACCGCCGCTCACCTGCGCACGGAGCGCCGCGAAGCCCTGCACGAGCGCAGGCCGGACCTCATCTTCGAGGCCCGCGTCGGACTCGGTGCGGGCCAGCTGCGTGGCGAGGTCGCTCTGGACCTGCGCGGCCCGCAGCTCCTCACGACGGGCCTGCACCTCGAGGTCGATGCGCTGGGCATCGAGTGCGCGGAGCTGCGTGTCGAGCACGTCCTTACGCTCGGCGAGCTGGCCCTGCAGCGCAGCCACATCCCCGCGCAGCTTCGCGAGCTGCTCGGCGCGCGCGGCCAGGTCGTCTGCCGCGTGGGCTTCGGAGATCCAGCCGGTCACCGGGGACGGGACCAGGGTTCCAACGGCGAGCGCCGCGGCCAGAAGGGCCGCGGCGCGAGGAAGAGAGCAAGTCGGGCACGCGCGCACGCGAGCCTCCAGGCAAGAAGTGGAGGTCAGTCAGCCGAGAAGTCGGTCCAGCCGTCGGTCCAGTCGGTGCCGCCCACCGCGAAGGCACCCTTGTGGGTGACCGCGTCGAACCAGGAGGCGGAAGGCTGCACGGCGCCCGAGGCTGCGGGCGAGCCGCTCTTCGGACGGAAGTCGGGGTTGCCGCCGAGCGTGAGGCTCGTCTGCGTGAGGTCTGCATCGGCCGTGCTGTTGCCGGCGCTGGCCGCGTTGAAGACCGCGTCTTCGGCGGCCGTGTCGGGACCCTCGAACGTGGTGTCGCAGTCGAAGATGCTGTTCTTGATGACGGGTGCCGTGGCAGCGTCACGCACCGAGAGGCAGGCCGTGCCGAAGCCGGTCACGATGGAGTTGTGCAGCTCGAGGCCCGAGCCGCGACGCACAACCAGGCCCAGGTTCGCCGAGGACTGCACCGCGCGGCCGATCATCGTGATGTTGGACAGCACGGGCATCGAGACGGGCGTGGCGGAGTTGTCGCTCTTCAGGTTGTCGTTCTCGCTGCCCGAGGGGTCCGACGTCTCGGAGATCGCTGAGCATTGGACCACGAGCGCGTGCTGGATGCGGCCGACGTACCCGAGGTCGGTGTCGATGCTGTCGTCCTTCACGCAGGAGACGACGACGTGCTTGACGTCGACCGTCCCGCCGAAGAACTCGACGCCGTCGTCATCGTTGCCGTGCACTTGGAGGAAGTCCACCTCGGTGCCCGAGCCGACGCCAGCGAAGGTGACGCCGTTGAGCTCCTCGTCGGGGAGCACGTCAAACCCGCCCCACTCGACGCGGACGTAGGTGAGCTTGCCGCTGCTGTCGGCTGGGGTGTTGCCGCCAAACAGGCCGGTGCCGGCCTCGCCTGCCGCTGCGCAGCCGGGAGCCGCGCAGTTGTTGATCGGGGCCCGACCGTTGATGACCAAGCCGCCCCAGCCGCCCGGGGCCCGAGGGTCGCCGAGCGAGGTGGCCTCGGAGGTGAACACGACAGGGTCGGCTGCCGTGCCGTTGGCGAAGATCTTGGAGCCGCGGTTGATGGCGAGGAACGAGCCCTCGGTGCCGTAAACGGTGACGCCCGCGTCGATCGTGAGCTCGGCGGTGGCGGTGGGCTCGGTGTCGACTGTGCCTTCTTCGCCGATCTCGACCTCACCCGAGAGCGCCCAGGTGTAGTCGCTGGTCATGCGCAGGTCGTCCGTGATGGTGCCGGAGAGCACCGCGAGGGTGCCGTCGCAGGTGACGCCCGAGATGGTGCAGGGGTCCACCGTGACCACCGTGTCGTCCGTCTCGTCCGTGTCGTCGGTGTCGTCGGTGTCGTCGGTGTCGCTGGTGTCCGTCTCGTTGTCGGTGTCGTCCGTGTCGTCGGTCTTGTCGTCCGTGGGGGCGCAAGCGAACGCGCAGAGCGCGATCAGGGGGAGCAGGGACAGGGGGTAGCGGTGGGTCATCATGAGGTCTCCTCGACTTCCTTGAAGGGACGCCGAAGCTAGTGCGTGACACCGGCCCTGTATGCTCCGGGACGGCGAACGATCCGTGCCGGCTGAGTGACGTCCCTGCTCTTTTGTGACGGTTCAGAAACCCCACGAACTGACGGCGTTTTTCCTTGTCAATCGACCACGGCACGGGGATCGCACACCGCGACTCCGCGCCCGGCCAACGCGCCAAGATGGCGTCCGCTTCATCGGGATCCGCCGATCCGAGAAGCCGCCGCGTCTCTGTGACGGTTCGGAAACACGGCCGTCCCCACGACCCGCCCAGGCGGCGCGGCGTCACCTGATCTGCAGGGCCCGATACAACCCCGACACCGGGGTGACGGCCTGATCCCAGCTCCACCCAGCTGCCACCGCCGCAGCCCCGCGCAATCCCCTTCGCCGGGTGCCGTCCACGTCGGCGACGGCGCGGGAGATGGCCTCTGCGAGTGCGGTGGGATCGTGGTTGGGGACCACGAAGATGCCGTCGATGGGCTGCGCCGACCCCTCGGCCACGATCGTGGCGCACCCAGCACCGAGGCTGTTCAGCAGCTTGATGGGAAACCCGGCGCACACCGCACGCGGGACCACGGCGAGCCCACACGCCGCGAGCACATCGAGCGCATCGGTCAGCGCGCCCGACACCAGCACAGCCAGCCGCTCCGGCGGCAGGCCGGCCGCCAGTGCCGCGCGCCGCACCTCGTCCTCCGGCGACGGCCCGACCACCACCAGCCCAATGTGGGGCAGGCGCGCCATCGCTGCGAACAGCACGTCGAGGTCCTGGTAAGGGTCGGCGTTGCCGGTGTAGGCGACCCAGCGCCCGCCTCCGAGTCCAAGCCTGGCCACAGCGTGCTCGGCCCGGCCCTGGTTCAGCTCGTCCACGTCGACGCCCGGCGGACTGAGCACCACCCGTCGAGCCCCGTGGGCGCGGAGCAGCTCCGCTCCGCGATCCGAGATGGCCAGGCATGCGTCCGCGTGACGGGCAAGCCACCGGTCGACACCCTGACCCACAGCTCGCGCCGCGGGCGCAACCCACCCAGGTCCGTAGACGGGCAGCTCCTCGGCCAGCGCCGTGTGGAGGTTGTAGACGATCGGCACCCGCCGCCCGGCCAGCCCCTGGGCCAGCCACGCCACGAACGGCGCCTCCACATTGTGGGCGTGCACCACATCGACCCGATGCCTGCGAACGTGCTGGGCAACACGAGCGGCCAGCGCAAGATCCAGCAGCGGCTTCCCCATGGTGGGGCCGCTGCGGTCGACCCGAAGCATCGCGGGCACTGGGACCAGCAGGGGCTGCACCCCGACGGGCCACTTCCCCTCACCCTCCTGCCCGTATGCGGCTAGCGTGACCTCGTGCCCTGCTCGCACCAGCGCGCCGCACAGGCCCGCGATGTAGACCTGGCTGCCCTGGGTCCACGGAAACGGACACGCCGCCACCTGCAAGATCGTGCTCATCGCGGCACCGTCCACGCCGCAGCGCGGTGCGTCATTTGGGAGCGCCGACCTCAACCCTGCGCGACGGTCCACGCGCCGCAAGTGCCTCGGCACGTGCAGCGGCGCTGACGCCCCCACAGGTGGGCGCGGACGCGGCGAGGAGATCTTGGGTCCAACCTGCGTCCAGCACCTCGTCATACAGGCGCCGTTCGGCTCCACGCCTCCACAGGGCGTAGCCGCCAGCGCGCACAACGGTGGCGCCATCCTCCGATCGGCTCACCGCGGCCGACCCGTCGGCGTCAGGGTACAGCATCATGCACGCCAGCGCGGTGTCCTGACCGGCAGCCGCCATGGCCATTCCCCGCTCACGCTCCGGTCCAAGGTCGCCGCGCCGCGCAGCGAGTTCCTCTAGCGGCACGAAGGCCGCATCGAGGGCCGACCCCACCTCTCGTGAGGACTGGCCGCCCATCGCTGTGAGCACCACAGCAGCAAGCGGCGTGGGCGGCAGCACATGGAGGTTGGCCAACGACGCCTTCGTCCACAAGGCGGCGAGCGTGCCGACCCCCGCTCGATCGAGGCCCGCTGCCGCTCCACCCGTGGGAAGTCCGACGACGAGGAGGTCGGCTTGCGGTGCCTTCGAAGCCACGCCATCGAACAGCGTGCGCAGGTCTCGCCCCAGCTCCGGGCCCTGCGTAAGCGGCAGCTGCGCAACCACCACCCACGAGCGATCCGACGGTAGCGTGTGTAGCCCATCAAGAAGCGACGGAACCGCCGACCCGGTCGAGGGCACCCGCCCCACACCCAGCGCTCGCGGGAGGGCCAACGATCCCAGCCAGGTCCAGACCCCGTTCGGGGTCGCCGTGCCTGAAACCACCTCGCCAAACCCACCGACGATGGCGGCGTCGCGCGCCCTGTCACCCGCGAGCAACACGCGACTGAAGCGCCCTTGGGTGGCGACCAGATCGGCGAGCGACACCGGCACATCGGGGCTGTTGTGGTCGAACAGCAGGGCGTCCTTGAGCGCCGTGTGGGGGTCAGGTGCCGACGCCACCGGGTCGCCCCACACCACGCCTGCTGCCACACGCTCCGACCACGCGGGAACGTCCCCTGCGACCACGGCATCCCGCAGCCCGGGGACGAACACCACCACCAAGTCGCGCGGAGGAACGAAGCCCAGTCGCCCGCGCAGGCGCTCAAACCCAACGTTGGGAGGAGGCTCTGGCGGAACCGGCGTGACCCCCACCGGCGGCAACCATGCCGGTGCGCCCAGCGCCGCACCGATCAGCAGGGCCGCAGCTCGCCACGACGGCCAGCGCACCCAGGCACTCGAGACCGCACCGAGAACGAGGCCGAGTCCGCCTCCAAGGCCCAGGCCAGCTACCAGGTAGCCACTGTCGCCCGACAGGCTCTGAATCTGGGCGTACCGACCATCCGCGAGGCCGGCGGCCAAGCCCAGACCCATGCCCCACAGGCCTCCCGTCACGAGTGCTCTCAAGGCCGGCGCCTCCCACCTCGCCTCATTATCCCACCGACCACCACGGGCCTGCGGAGCGACGGATGATTGAAGTCCGAGACTTGGTGAAGCGCTACCACGCCCCGCTCGGCGGCTCGGTGCTGGCCGTCGACCACCTCTCATTCCAGGTCCACCCGGGGCAGGTGTATGCGCTGCTCGGCCCTAACGGCGCAGGCAAGACCACCACCCTGCGGATGCTCGCTACCCTGATTCGCCCCGACGAAGGGGAGGTTCGGGTCGACGGCATCGATGTGCGCCGTGACCCCCTCGGAGCCCGTGCGCGACTGGCCTATGTTCCGGCCGAAGCCGGCGTGCCGCCGCAGCTCACGCCGCGAGAGGTGGTGCGCCTGTTCGCAGCCATCCAGGGGGTCTCGGAAGCCGCGAAGCGGACCGACGCCCTCCTCGAACGGTTGGGCGCAACGGCCTACGCCGACACACCGTGCGGCGAGCTCTCCACCGGCATGAAGCGCCGCGTCGTGCTCGCTCGTGCACTGGTTCACGACCCTCAGGTGCTGCTGCTCGACGAGCCCACCGACGGCCTCGACGTGCTCGGGCGACGCGACGTGCTGGGTCTCGTGCGGGAGGTCGCTGCAGCGGGACGGACGATTGTGGTGTCGTCGCACATCATGGTCGAGGTGGAGCGAATGGCCGACCGCATCGGCGTGGTTGCCGGCGGACGCTTGGTCGGCGAGGGCTCGGTCGCCGAGCTGCTGGCATCGTCGGGCACCACGAACCTCGACGACGCCTTCATCCACCTCGCGCATGCCCCTGTGAGCGCAGCCCCGTGACCCAGCGCCGCTCAGGCCCTCTGTGGTTGCTCGCCGATCACGTGCGTCGCCTCGTTCGCGACGGGTTGGTGGTGCGCTCGGTGGTGTTTCCTGTCGTTCTGCTGGTGGTCACGGTCACCGCAACGGTCGCCGTGGTGGTGCTCACCACCGAGGCCGGTGTGGTCGCGGTCTCCGGGGCCGGCAACACCCCGGGTCTGCGCGCCGCCGTCGAGGCCGAGGGCTACGGGTACTTGGTGGTCGACGACCCCGGGCAGGCGGTGCGCGACCTGCGGGCCCAGATCGGAACGGACGGCACCACCCTGTGGACGGCGGCGGCGCCGGCTCGCCTGGAGCAGCATGTCCGCACGGCGCTGGCAACAGCCTGGGTTCCCGAGGCGCCGGCGCCCCACGATGACCGCCCGGATCCGCAGAACGATCGCGGAACCCGAGGCATGGCCGTGTTCCTCGGGATGATCTTCACGCTCTACGGCGTGGTGATGGGCGCGGGATCCCTCGTGCGCGACCGGGATGAAGGCACGCTCGACGCCGAGCTCTCCCTCCCCATCTCCCACCTCTCCCAAGGCCTCGTTCGCTGGCTGGCACCTTCCATCGTGCTCGGCCTGTCGTACGTCTACGGCGTGAGCTTGCTCGCCTCGTTGATGGGACTGCAAGAGGCAGCCGAGATCGCGCAGCACGGCGTCGCGGCCCTGTCCACCGGGTGCGCGCTGGGCCTTGCGTCGGCAGCAGGGTCGGGCCGGCAGCGGGGCTTCGCGGGTGCGATGTCGCTCGGGCTGGTCGCGACCTTCGTGCTGTGGGGTTTTGGCGTCGGGATGCGCGACGCCGGCCTGCCCATTCCGGTGGTCTCGTTGATCAGCGAGGGGGCGAACCCCGGGCTGGCCTTGGTCTTCGCGACCGGCGTCGGACTTGTGTCGGCCTCCATCTTCGCGTGGCGGGGTGGCGCGTGATGCCCCGCTTCAGCCGT
This sequence comes from uncultured Enterobacteriaceae bacterium, assembly GCA_964396405.1. Taxonomy (GTDB): domain Bacteria; phylum Myxococcota_A; class UBA796; order UBA796; genus JACKEO01. Next base: position 17,278 of record CAYNFK010000065.1, on the reverse strand, counting down.
GTGACCGCCGTGGCCCGGCGGGATCTGCGCATCGAGCTCGGCAACCGGCGGGGCTGGGTGCTTCCGGGAGCGCTCGCGCTGTTCCTCGGGCCGCTGGCCACCGCTCCCGGCGCCGATGCCCTCCCGATCGGGTTCGACGTCTGGGTGCGCGGGGATGTGCCACAGGCTGTGCTCGACGCCCCCGGCGTTCGGGTGCGGGAGTCCGGACGCGCCACCGTGTTCCGCAGTCCGGCACCAGGAACCGACGGGCCCCTCGTCGTACGAACGCGAGCGCTGCCGGAACCCCTTCGCGCCCCGCTGGACGCGATGGAGACGCGGGTCGCGGTGGTGCACTACGTGGCCGACCCGCTGGACACCCCCGAGCGCAGCCTCCTGTTCGCCCTGATCTCCGCCTCAGTGCTCACCGGTGCGATCGCCCAGTCCCTGCCGGGTGAGCGCTCAGCCCGCACCCTGGAGACCCTGCGCACGGCAGCGATCACGCCGCTCGAGCTGGTGGTCGGCAAGTGGGCCGCGTGGGCTGGACTCGGGGCGCTCGGCGGCGTGCTGGCCACACTCGGATCCCTGGCCTTTGGACGCCAGTCGTTCGGACCTTGGGTGTTCGCTGTGCCATGGGGGGCGCTGGTCACGGTCGCTCTCGGCCTGTGGTTTGTGCGACGGGCCGAGGACGTGGTCGGGGGCGCAACGGTGGCGGTGCGAACCCTGCCGGTGGTGTTGGCGCTCACTGCGGCGTTGTCGTGGTACCTGGGCATGAAGAGCCCCTGGCTGGGCGCGCTCGTCCCCGTTGGCGGACCGCTGATCGCCGCAGGCAACACCTGGGCGGGCTGGGGACCCGTTCTGCTCTCGATCGCGGTGTCGGCCGCTACCTGCGGGCTGCTGCTGACGGCCACAGCACGTGACCTCGGCGACCTGGAAGGAACGCCCCAAGCGGCACCATGGTGGGGCGCGCTCGGCGTCACCGCGCTCGCTGCCACCGTGGTGTGGTTTCCCCTGCTCGCGCCGATGCTGTGGACCCTCGCCGACCGCGCCGAGCGCACCGCAGCGATTCCCCTCACCGTCACGGCCTCATCCAGCGCGTGGGGCCTCGCACTGCTCGCGGCCCTGCTGGTGTTGCGCGCGCCGCGTCCGGAGCGGTTCGGTCTGCGCTCCGCGGCATGGCCCGGGTTGGCGCTCGGGGGTGCCGTGGGACTGGGCGTGTGGGGGCTCGGGGTGGGCTTGCCGGGTGGGCTGGCCCTCCCTGGCCATCCCGTGCTGGTCGCCGACGCGCTGCAGCGCCTGCGCGCGCACGCCGACCTCACCCATGTCGGCCTGATCACCGGCCTAGCGGCGATCGCCGCGCAAGAGGTCACCATTCGCGGGTGGGTCCAGTCGCGGGTGGGGGTGGTCGGCAGCACAGCGGCGTGGGTGCTCGTCGCGCGCCTGGGCGACCCTGTGCTGGGGCTCTTGGAGGGGCTGCTCCTCGCAGGCCTCCGGCACCGCTCGAACAGCGTCGTGCCGAGCCTCGTGGCCCGAACTGTGGTGCTCGCTGTCGGATGGGCAGGGTGGGCCTGATCGTGCTCGATGGAGCGCTCGGCACGCTCCTCGAAGCACGCGGCGTGCCCACCCCCGCTCCCCTGTGGTCGGCGTGGGCCGTTCGGGGTGCGCCCGAGGCGCTCGCTGCGATCCACACGGAGTACGCGACCGCCGGGGCGACGGTCCACACGGCCGCGACCTTCCGAACGACACCGCGCGCCGCCGGTGGCGACGCCGATGCGCTCACCCGCGAGGCCGTGGCGATCACCCGCGCGTCGGTGCCCCATGGCCACCGCGTGGCGGGAAGCCTCGCGCCCATCGAGGACTGCTGGCACCCTGAGCGCTCGCCCGTCGACGCCTACCCGCTGCACCTCACGCAAGCCGAGCGGCTGGCGTGGTCCGGCGTCGACCTCCTCCTCGTGGAGACGTTCGCCAACGTGAGAGAGCTCGTCGACGCCGTAGCGGCCGCGCGCACCACGGGCCTTCCGGTCTGGGCCTCCCTCTCGCCGGGCTACGACGGATCGCTGCTCACGCCGAGCGCGCTCGCTGTCGGTGCGCTGCGCGCTGCAGGGGCCGGCGCGTCCGTCGTGTTGGTGAACTGCCTTCCCGCAGCCTCGGCCGCGGCGTGGGTGCGCGCGCTCGCTGGCACAGGGCTCCCGTGGGGTGTCTACGCGAACGCCGGGCCCACCGAAGACGGCCTCCAAGACGGCACGCCCGGAGCCGACCGTCGCTACGCGGAGCACGCGGCCAGGTGGCTCCTTCAGGGGGCCCAGGTGGTGGGTGGGTGCTGCGGCGTTGGGCCTGCTGCCATCAAGGCTGTCGCCGATCTTTCCAATCTCCGTCAAGCGGTGGACGGTGCCACCGATGACAGCTAGGGTAGCTTGTGACGGGCGGGTCAAAACACGGCGACCCCCGAGGAGGCAGACGATGGTCGCGGGATGGATGATCGCAGCGCTGCTGACGACTCCTGCCTCCGCGGCCGAACGCCCCGAGATCAGCGTCCAGGATGATGGAAGCATCGTCGCTCACATGGTGGTGAGCGCCTCGGCCACCGAGGTGCGGTCGGCCATCTCAGAAGGCCTGATCGATGTGGCCGGCCTCACCAACGTGCTCTCGGTCAAGGCCACGCCGGATGGCGAGTGCCGCAAGGTCGATCGCACCACCCGTGGCCTGTTCTCACCGCTCACCATGCGCACGCGCTTCTGCCCCACGCCCGATGGCTGGCGGGAGTACCTGGTGCAGAGCGACTCGTACGAGACCTACTCCGCCGTGTGGACCGTGAAGCCCACGGCAGAGGGCAGCGAGATCCTCCTGAAGGTCCGCTCCGACGTCAACTTCTACCTCCCCGACGGTCTCATGCGTGCCGGCACCGTGCAGGGCCTCAACGAGACCTTCGCAGGGCTCGTGAAGCGACTGCTCACGCGAAACAAGTCGCGCTAGGTCGGCGTAGCTGCCCCTGAGGGTCCGCTCGATGTCCGAGGCAGCGCTTCTTCGTCTTCGGGATCCGGCCCACCCTGCACGGCGGGAGCTGGCCACGATGGTGGTGGCTGCGTGGGTCGATCGTCCTCTGGGCGACTGGCTCGACGCGGTGGCCCTCGGCGACGCTGTGGTGGATGCTGCGAGGGCGCTGGTCGACGATCCGATCCGTCGTCGGGAGCTTGGGGAGCGCATCGATGCCGTGCGCGCACGCCTGTCCACGCTGGACGCTCCGGTGCGCGGCTTCGTGCCCTCGGCTTTCGTGCAGCCCGCAGAGCGCGTGCTCACGCTCCCGTGGGCGCCGTCCACCGAGCTCACCCTCGCGGTGATCCGCCACGATGCGGTCCGCGCCTTGCTGCGCGAGGTGCTCACGTCCACCGTGCGCACATTCGCCGATCGCCTGCGTGGAGGAGAGGGCGGCCTGCTGGCGGGCCTTGGTGCCTCCCGTCCACGGCTGGGCGGGCTGATGGGGGGCATGGCGGCGAGCCTCGGCGCCGCAGCTGAGGGACTCGCCGGGGGCCTTCAGCGCGAGCTCGAGGGGGCCGTGCACACCAAGATCGACGCGTTCGTCGAGAGCGCGATCGAAGAGACGCTCAAGACCATCGCCGCGTGGATCGCCAACCCTCAGCACCATTCGGCCACGAGCGCGCTGCGCGGCTCGGTCGTGGAGGTGCTGCTCGACCGTCCCGTGCGTGACCTGATGGCGGAGTTCGCGCAGGTCCCGTCGGACGATGTGCTGGTCGCCGTGCTCGGCGGTCTGGGGCCCGTCGAGGTGCCGGCCGCGGTGCACGAAGCGGTCGGGGATCAGACGATCGGCGGGTGGTTGACCGCGGCCGGGCTGAGGGAAGAAGGCATCGGCGCAGCTGCCGACGCGGTGGTACGCATCTTGGAACCCGTCCTTGAGCAGGAGGCCTTCGCGGCATGGTGGGCGCGGCTCTCCTCTTGATGTCCGCTGCGTGGTCGGCCCCCGAGGTCCACCTCGCGCCGCCTCTCGGACGATCGCCCGAGCAGGCCCGGCGCCGAAGCGAGGGCGTCTCGGTGTGGACCCCTGCCGATGTCGCTGCGTGGTCGGGCGACGGGCTGCGCGGCGCAAGGGTGACGGGCATCGCGCTCGATGGCACCTCGGTGTGGGTCGGCACCGAGGCCGGCGGCGTCAGCGTGTGGGACGGGGAAACCTGGCAGCACCTCGACCGCCGCGGCGTGCTGGGCACCGAGCACATCGCCGGCCTCGCCCGGCGCGACGACGAGCTGTGGGTGGCCCTCGGCGAGCAACTCGTGCGCTGGAACGAGGTCGGTCGCACCGTCCTCACCCCCGAGACCGCCGTGAGCCTGGGTGCCCCCGTGCGCGCCGACGGCAGGCTGGTGGCACCGTCACCGTTCACGCCCGACACCCGCGCCGCGGTGCCGCGCGAAGGCGGGTGGTGGCTGGCGCTGGATGGGCAGGGCGTGGTGGCTCGCGTCGAAGGCGTCGACGAGCCGTTCTGGACGCCGGCAGGTGCTGACGTGCTCGCGCTGACCCGATTTGAGGACGGCATGTTGGCGGCCGCCGGACCGGAGGGCCTGTGGCGCTTGAGTCCCGGCGGCGTCGTCGCCATCGACTCCACGTGGGGCCTACCCGGCACCGAGGTCACCGTCGTCGCCGCCGGTGCCACGGGCGACCGCGCCTGGGTGGGCACCGACGCAGGCGTCGGCCAGGTGCTGCCGTCCGGTCGGGTGCGTGCCCTGGAGCTCGCGCCGTTGCCTGCGGGCACCCCAGCGATGGATGCCGCCGTGAGCGGCACCAGCTTGGTGGTGGCCGGTCCCGACGGGCTCGTGTGGCTCGGCGCACACCCGCCCAAGGGATGGTCGAGCTTCGCGGCGGCGGCTGGAACGCATGTCACCCGTGTGGTCACCACCGAGCGACGCTGGTGGGCTGCAGCCGGTGCCACGGTGTGGTCGCTCGACGCGCACGGCGAGCTGTCGCGCTGGGACGTCGCGGGCGAGGTGCGCGACCTGGATCCTGCGGGCGACGCACTCGCCGTCCTGTCGTCAGCGGGCCTGCAGTGGTGGTCGCCCACCTCCACGGGGTCGCTCACCCCTCTCGACCGGTACGAAGATCCTCTCGCGCTCTCGCCGGCGCGGGATGGCACCCTCTGGCTCCTCGACGCGGGAGCGCTCTACACAGTCTCGCTGGGGACACGCGCCATCGCCCACGTCGTCGACGGTGGCCGCGAGCTGATCGCCACCGGGCGCGATGACGTGTGGGTGCTCACCAAGGATGGCCTGGTGAGCGCGGACCTTCGATCCATCCGGTCCGTCCAAGCGCCCGAAGAGGAGCAGTGGACCGCCGTCGCAGCCGCACCGCGGGACGTGTGGCGTGCCACAGCATCGGGCAAGCTGTGGGGACCGGGCCTCCCGGAGGAGGGCATCGACCTCGCACGCCTCCTCCCGGGTGTCGTGCCGCACACGCTACGCCCCGATCGACACGGTGTGTGGGTGGGCACCTCCAGGGGATGGTTTCGCGTCGTGGTCGCCATCGTACGCGGGTCCTGACGGTTTCCACGCACGGAGGAGCACGGTCTTGGGTTAGAACGCGGCGAACCTCGCCGGGGACTCGCGTTGATGAAGCGCCTCTCGTCTATGCTCGCCCTCTTCCTCACCGTGCCCGCGTCCGCGTGGGCCGACACGGTGGTGCTCGCTCCTCCGCTCGCCGGAAAGGGCGTCACGGCCCAGCAAGTGCAAGACCTGTTTGGGCTCATGTCGTCCGAGCTGGAGTTCATGCCGGGCATTGATGAGGTGGCTGAGCTCGACCCCGCGCCGCCTTCGCTCACCTCCTCGTGCCTCGAATCTGAGCGCTGCCTCGCGTCCTTGGCCAAGGGCGCCGGCGGAAACACGCTCATCGCGGGCGAGGTGTCGAAGGTCGGCTCCGAGCTCATCGCCGAGATGATCTACTTCGATGCCACCACCGGCACCGTGCTCCGCCGTGCTGAGTGGACGCTCACCCCTGAGCCCGCCGCGCTGGTCGAGCAGGTGCCCGCGCACCTCCGCGCCCTCGTCACCGGCCAGACGGCCGCCGAGAAGAAGGCCGATCAGGCGATGGATGGCGTCAGCTTCGGGGGCGAAGAAGAAGAAGAAGACGTTGCCTTCGAAGAGCCGAAGCCGGCGCCGCCCGCCCCAGCGCCGGCGCCGGCGCCGCGTCCGGTGAGCAAGCCTGTGGCCCCCCCGCCGCCGCCCCCGCCGCCCCCGCCTGTCGAAGACGACTTCGATCCGAACGCGTTCGACTTCTCCAGCGACGCCGAAGACATCAGCTACGGCGGAGCAGCGCCCGCTCCTGAGCCGCAGCGAGACGACCCGCCCCCTACGCCGCCTACGCTGCGCCGTGAGCCGCCGCCTCCCACGGCCAGCCGGCCTCCTCCGGAAGAAGACCTCGAAGACGAGTACGTGCCGCCCCCGCCTCGCCGGGAACCCGAGCCCAGCTTCGAAGAAGACGAAGAAGACGAGCCCCCGCGCTCCAGCTCCTCGTCGAGCCGTTCGGCATCCAGCAGCTCGTCGAAGAAGGGCGAGAGCGGCTACCGTCGCATCTACGTGCCCGTGCGCGCTGGCTACAGCTCCTACGGCTGGTACGGCGCTGCCTCGCCGGGCCAGGGCATCCTGTTCCACTTCCTCACCGTCGACCTTGAGCTTCAGGTGCGGGTGGTGGGCGGCCTCACCTTCCTCGTCGGGAGCGGCGCTTGGGTGGTCCGGCGCGAGCCGCCGCCCGCGCAAGCTGCGCTGTGCCCAGGTGGCACCTGCACGAGCGCGATCATCCCCCTGCGCTTCGGCGTGCTCTACCGCATCGATGCGAAGAAGCTCCAGCCCTACGTGGGCGTCGATGGCATGGCGATGCAGTACTTCCAGCCCGTCGATGCGAACAACCAGGCTGCCGGGCCGGCCCAGTGGGCTGGCGGCGCGCGCTTGCGCCTCGGCACCGACGTGATGTTCAGCAAGAACGTGGGCCTCGAGGTCGATGTGGCCTTGGGCTTCCTCAGCGGCGGCTCCTGGCCCCTGGTCGACTACCGCCTTCCCACCTTCGGCTTCGCGCCTGAGGTCTCGGGCGGCCTCGTCTTCGCGTTCTAGGAAGGCCCCGTGGGCCCCCTCCTCTGCGTGTTCTTGGGGCTGTTCGTCCCGTTCGTGGCGATGGGGTTCTTGTTGCAGGCGGGCCTCAGGCCGCTGGCGGCAGCGTCGGCGTACCGAAGCGCGGCCTGGCGAATGGGCCTGGAGGCCGACACGCGGGGCGTGAACCTGCGGGGTCACCTCGAAGGGCGTCGGCTGTTCGTCGGCCTCGTGGTCGACGCGCACGGCAAGCACCATCAGGCCGTGCTCGACCTCGCCTTCCCGCTGGGCATGGGACTGTTGGTGCGTCGTAAGGGCTACAGGGCGCTCCGGCTTCGACGCCGCCCTACGCTCTCCATCGGCGACCCCAACCTCGATCGACGCCTCGAGGTTCGGGCCTTCGATCTCGAAGGCGCTCGCGCTCTTCTAGGGCCTTCTGTGCGCCCGGCCCTGCTCACGGTGCTCGCGCGCTGGCCCCATCTGGAGATCACCGACCACTGGGTGCGCGTGAAGCTGCGTCGGGCCCCCTCGCGTGAGCGCGATCTGCTTGCCCTCGTCGAAGCGCTCGCCGGTCTGGCGATCGCGCTGGAGGACGCGCGACGCAGCGTGGCACCCGGACCGCAGGCCCGCGCGGTGGGGGACGCGTGGGTCCCCCTGGCAGCGTCCATGGGTCTCTCGGTCGACGCGACGCTCCCTTCCCTCATCGGAACGGTGCGCGGACGCGTGGTGTCGGTGCACCTGGTGCGGATGGCGACCGGCTACGCTGCGGATCTCGCCGTGCGGCGCGTGGCTGCCCTCCGGCTCGGCCTGCGGGTCGTGCCCCACCACAACGAAGACGACGACGACGAGCGGGTCGGCCAGGACCTGCTCATGGGTGACCCCACCTTCGACCGCGCCTTCCTCGTGCAAGGCTGGGATGCGGCCCGCGTGATCGGCCTCCTGGGTCCGTCGGTGCGGCCTCTGCTGCTGGACCTGGCGCGGCACGGCACCACCCAGCTCATCGACGACCACCAGGTGCGCGCAGAGGGGGTGTCGCCCGAGCCGGCTCCGCTGGCCGCGGCGATCGACGCCGCCGTGGCCGGCGCCGAAGCGCTCGACGAGCCTACGCTGCCGGCGTCGTAGCCGTCTCCGCGGGGGCGGAGGGAAGCGCCCGACGAGCCAGCTCCTCCAGCACGGCCTGCACCCGCCGCCCGATGCCCGGCGCGTCCTGCACGCTGCCTTCGAGCAACCGAGCCTCATCCAGCAGCAGGCGCGCGATGGGCTCGGCCACTTCGATCACGCCTGCCTCATGCAGCTTCACGAGGTCGAGCACGAGCGGGTGCTTCACGTTGAGCTCGAGGTGACGACGCGCAGAAGGCACCTCCTGCTGGGCCGACCGCAGGATGCGCTCCATGTTGGCGCTCACCCCGTGCTCATCGTCGACCAGCACCGCCGGAGAAGAGGTGAGGCGCGTGGACGCGCGCACGCTGCCCACCGTCCCAGCGAACAGTCCTTCCATCCACGGACCGAGGCCGGCCAGATCGGCGCGCTCGCCCCCCTCGTCGTCGAGGGTGAGCTCCCCGCGGCTCACGGACTTCAGCGGGACGTCCTCGAACTCGGTGAGCACCTGCACCAGCCACTCGTCGACCGGATCGGTGAGCACGAGCACATCCCAGCCCTTGGCTCGGAAGGCCTCGAGGTGGGGTGCGACGAGGGCCGCCTCGCGCGACGACGCTGTGTAGTACCAGATCGCATCCTGACCTTCAGGCCGGGCCGCCAGGTACTCCGCCAGCGAGACGAGACCCTCCTGCAGCATGGTGCGGAACCGAAGCAGCGGCATCAGGCGTTCGCCGTGGGCCGCGCGGTCGTGCCAGAAGCCCTCCTTGAGCAGCACGCCGAAGGCGTTCCACACGCCATGGTAGGGGTGCTCCCCTTCCTCCGGCTTGGGCTGATCGGCGAGCTTGCCCAGCTCCTTGAGGATCCGCTTCACCAAGGCGTCGCGGATGGCCCGTACTACGGGCGTCTTCTGCACCATCTCCCGGCTCATGTTGAGCGGGATGTCCTGGCTGTCGACCACGCCGCGCACGAAGCGCAGCCAGTCGGGGAGCAGGTCGCGGGCGTGCTCATCGATCAGCACCTTGCGCGCGTACAGGCGAGGACCGCGATCCGCCTCAGGGACGAACAGATCGTAGGGGCGGTTCTTCGGCACGAACAGGAGCGCGCTGTACTGGTGCGGGGTGTCGACCTGAAAGTGCACGCGCAGCGCAGGCTCCTCGAAGTCGAACGTGAGCATCTTGTAGAACTCGAAGGCCTCTTCGTCGGTGACGGAGGACGGGCTCTCAGACCACAGCGCTCGCGGCGTGTTGATCGCATCACCGTCGAGGTGGATCGACCACGGCACGTAGGCGCTGTGCTCCCGAACAATGCGCCGCAGCTCAAGATCGTCGGCGTAGGTCTTCGCGTCGTCGCGCAGGTGGAGCGTGATGCGCGTGCCGCGGTGGGCCCGCTCGATCTCGTCGACCGTGAACACGCCGGCACCCTCAGAGGTCCAGCGCACGCCGACCGAGTCGGGCTCGGCCGACCGGGTGTCGACCTCGACCTTCGAGGCCACCATGAACGCGCTGTAGAAGCCCACGCCAAACTGTCCGATCAGGCTGGGCACGCTCGCGCCTTCGCCCGACTTCGCTTCAGCGAGGAAGGCCTTCGTGCCGGAGTGCGCGATGGTGCCGAGGTTCTTGATCGCCTCTTCGCGCGTCATGCCCACGCCATCGTCTTCGATCACGAGGGTGCCGGCTTCTGCATCGAAGGACAGCCAGATGCCGGGCTCTTCGTGCGGCGGGGCCAACAAGTCCGACCGCGTCAGCCCCAAGAAGCGGGCCTTATCGAGCGCGTCGGCCGCGTTGCTCACCAGCTCGCGCAGGAACACGTCGCGGTTGCTGTAGACGGCATGAATCATGAGGTCGAGGAGCTGCTGGACCTCAGCCTTAAAACCAAGCTGTTCGCTGCTCATGGGTTCTCCGTGGTGGGGACGGGCCTCGTGGCCCCTTCCGACGGCAGCTTGGGTAAGCACGAGGCCCTGAGCGGCAACCCGACAAAGAAAGACCCCCCCCAAAGGGTGACGATGGGTCGGGCGGTGCTTACCGATGCCGACCTCTCCCCACGCGCCTCGGCGCACACCTCATCAGGAGCTTCCCATGAGCATCGTTGGAACCAAGGCCCCCACGTTCAAGGGCGCAGCCGCCATCGGCGGCGAGATCAAGCAGATCAGCCTCGAGGACTACTCCGGCAAGTGGCTCGTCCTCTTCTTCTACCCGCTCGACTTCACCTTCGTCTGCCCCACCGAGATCGTGGCCTTCGATGACGCCCACGCCAAGTTCAAGGCCGCCGGCGCCGAGATCCTGGGCGTGTCGGTCGACTCCGTGCACACCCATCTCGCCTGGACGCGCACCCCGCGGTCTGAGGCCGGTGTCGGCGATCTTGCCTACCCGCTGCTCTCCGACCTCGGCGGCCGCGTCGCCGCTGCCTACGACGTCCTTCTCGACGACAAGGCCCTTCGCGGCGTGTTCGTCATCGACCCCAAGGGCGTCGTGCAGTCCGCCACGGTGAACTTCCTCCCCATCGGCCGCAACATCGAAGAGGTCTACCGCACCCTCAAGGCCGCACAGTACGTGCAGACCTCAGGCAACGTGTGCCAGGCCAACTGGAACGATGGCGATGACGGCATGGCCGGCACGCTGGCTGGTGTGAAGAGCGTCATCGGCGAGAAGTGAAACGAGCGGAGGCGCTGCGGCCCGGCTGGGCTACAGCGCCTCCTGCGCCCCGAGCGTGCTGTAACGATCGAGCTCGGCGGTGAGGCGCTGGTACGCCGCAGCGGCCCTGTCATGAGCCTTCGGATCCACCGTCGTGCCCTCCACCAGCCCGTCGCCGATCTCCCAGAGGCGGTCCTCACCGTCGGTGCCACGGATCAGGCGCCAGCGCTGGTCACGCACTGTGAGTTCGTGGCGCGTGTACGGACCGAACCCGTTGGGCACGAACACCTCGGTGAACAGGGCCTCATGGCCCGTGGCCCCCCGAGGGGATCGCAGCACCGGCAGCAGGCTCCGACCGTCGAGATCGGGCAGGATGCGGACGGGGTGTAAGCCCGCCAGCTCCAAGACCGTCGGCACGATGTCGACGACGTGAGCGAGCGCTGTGGTTCGGCCCTGCATGACCCCAGGGCCCGCGACGATCAGCGGCACGCGCACCCCGAGCTCGCGCACCGTGGACTTCCCGGATTTGCCGATCAGATCGCCCAGGAACGCGTTGTCGGTGCTGCCGTTGTCGGAGGTGGCCATCACCAGGGTACGCCCCACCAGGTCGGGTCCGAGGTCGTCCAGCATCTTGCCGAGCGCGGCATCCGCATCCGTGAGCATGGCGCGCACTTGGTACGCCGCACGAGGCTCAAGACCTTCGGTGGTGGTGCCCGGAGGGTCATGCCACGGCGTGTGGGCGGCGTGCAGCGCAACCACCACCACCCACGGCTCGGCGAGCTCACGGATCACGTCACGCGCGTCATGCAGTGTGGCCCGCGTCGCATGGTGCTTCACTCGCTCGACACGCCCATCCTCCACCCGCTCCCAGTTTCGGTAGTTCTGGTCCTTGCGGTCCATCGACTGCTTGGCGGTGAAGTTCCCGATCGACCCCACAAAGTGGTCAAAACCTTGGCGAAGGGGGGCCGTGGCCGGGTCGTTCTTCAGCAGCGTGAGGTGCCACTTGCCCACGTAGGCGGAGTGCCACAGATCAGGCGCATGCCCCGCGAGGATCTCGGGGAGCGTCACCGCCTCGTCTGGCAGATCCACGATGTCGGCATCGAGGGCGAGCGCCGCGCCGATCCCGAACCGACGCGGATGCTGACCGGTGATCAGCGCCGCGCGCGTGGACGAGCACAGGGGCGTCGCCCACGCCGTCTCGAAGAGCACGCCACGGGCTGCCAGCGCATCGAGGGTGGGGGTGTGCGCTGCGTTCACGTCGCCGTACGCGCCGACGAGGTCGACACCGACGTCATCCAACAGCACGACGAGCACGTTCGGCGGTCGACGCCCTCCCGCGTCGAGCACCTCGAAGTCTCCACCCGGCGACGCATCCGGACGCGAGGCCCACAGGAGCAGCGCCCACGTCCCGAGCACCCGCCATCGCGCCACACTGTCCCCCGTGGGTCCAGTCTACTCGCGAAGCAGCACATCCGCGACGAATCGAAACCGTGCGAGCAGCTTGCCCCACGGCTTGTTGTGGATGTCCTTACGGAGCCACACCAGCAAGCGACGCTCCAGGTGGTAGCGGTCCCACTGCTTGGCCTTCGTCTGCGCGAGCTTGGCCTTCGCCGGATCCACGCCGCTCAGGGGTGCCCACAGGCTCGCGTGATCGTAGCCGAACACCGCGAGATCCTCGTCTGGGATGGCCGACACCATCAAGCGGAGCATCTCCATGCGGTGCGGGTTCTCGGCCACCTGCAACGCCCACTTGTGCAAGGACTTGGTGTTGGGACGCGTGTCCTTCTGCACGCCGATCGGGTCGCCGAGGCCCTTCGCCTCCACGTCTTTCTTTCCGTACTCGATCATGTCGGGCACGTACGGCATCCCCGCCGCCTCGCAGATCGCGCGCAGCTCACGCTCGGGGTCGGCCACCAGATCCTCGTAACGAACGTGGTGGAACCGCTTCACCCCAGGGTCGCGCACGAAGCTGGCCAGGGCCGGAACGTAGCGCTCCACGATCTTGTTGTGACCCCAGGCCACGTCCCAGTCGTCGTCGAAGAAGCTCTCGGCGAACGACGAGAAGATCGCAAACGGGTGTCGCGTGAGGATCACGAACACAGCATCGGGGAAGGTCTTCGCCAAGAACGGCAGGATCAGCCCGTAGGCCGGCGTCTTGTCGAGGAAGAACCGCTTGCCCGTGGGAGCGAGCATCTCGCCGTACATCGTGTCGCAGTAGGCGCGCAGCGCCTGGCGGTAGGTGGCTTCGCCTCCCGGCAGATCCGCGACGAACTCCTTCGCCGACTGCGCAGCTTGGAACGGATCGTAGGGCGCCTTGTCGACGTAGGCGTCAAAGCCGAGGTGCGCGAGGGGGGTGAGCAGATGGGGCTCGGGCCGCGTGTAGATGTCCGGGTGGACGTTGAGCATCCGCATCAGCAGGGTGGTGCCCGAGCGTGGCGCGCCCACAACGAAGAAGAGCCGCCCGTTCATGTCCATCGTCCCACCACCTGTGCGCGGGTGCGGCTAACGGGCGGATGGCGTGCGATCCAAGCGCCCGCGGCTGCGGGTCAGGACGAAACGCACCCGAGGTCAGGTGACGAACGGTGACGAACGAGGGTCGGCCGGCTACGCGACGGCCGGAGGATCACCGCCGTGTGCCGCATGCTTGGGTTCCGGTCGGTGCTCCAGGGGCGTGTGCACCGCTCCCTCGCCAGCTCCGACAACGCGCTGGCCGTCCAGTCGTCGGTGCATCCGGACGGGTGGGGTGTCGCCTACTACGTGGATGGTGCCCCGCATGTCGTGCGGTCGAGCGACACCGCGCTGACGGATCCCCTCTTCCACCGGGTGAGCGGCATCGTGTCCTCTCAAACGGTGGTGGCCCACGTGCGAAAGGCCACTCAGGGCCACAAGCACACCCTCAACTGCCACCCCTTCCAATACGGCCGGTGGGTGATGGCGCACAACGGCGACGTTCCGAACTTCAGTGCCGTGCGTGGCGACCTGCTGGAGCAGGTGGCACCGCGCCTGCGCGGCTACTTGCTGGGCGACACCGACAGTGAGGTGATCTTCCTCATGTTCCTCACGCAGCTCGCCGCCCGCACCGACCTCGCTCAGCGCGGCCCTCCGATCGGGCAGGTCACGGACGCGGTGCGCGCCACCGTCGACAAGGTGCGCGAGGTGGCCGAACGAGAGCCAGGGAGCTCGCCCGCTCTGCTCACCCTCCTCCTCACGGACGGCGAGCTGCTGCTGGCGCACCAGGGTGGACGCGAGCTTCACTGGTCCACCCACAAGGAGCGCTGCGCCGAGCGCGACACCTGCTCGTGGTTCGCGCGCTCGTGCGAGTCGCCAACGGCTTCGGGGCCCGTTCACCACCTGCTGGTGTCGAGCGAGCCGCTGCTGGGCGAGAACCAGTGGACCGCACTGAAGCCCGGTCAGATCGTGGGCGTCGACAGCGTCATGCGCCTGCAGGCACCGGCGTAGCCATCCCCGAGCCCCGGGCCGAACGGCGCTCCTGATCCCGCGCCTCCCGCTCGGTGCCCACGTACGGCACACGCGTGCCCATCAGCTGGTCAAACCACGGCGTGGACACGCCCCAGTTGCAGTCCTGATTCGGTCCCATGTGGTGATCGTAGTGCCAGGGGAGGTGTTCTCGCGCCCACACCGGATCCCGGTGCGAGCGCTTGTGAACCCGGTAGTAGTTGGCCCCCCACACCCACAGGGTGCCGACGAAGAGCGGCGCTACCGGCACCAGCGGCAAGAACACCACGCCGCCAGCGAGCAGCGCGAGCGCTTCCTTGCCCTGCGCGTGCCAGCCGAACACGGACCGCTCGTAGTGCTTGTCGATGTGCCCGTTTCGACGCACCTCGCCGTGGTGCTCGTGCCAGTGGAAGGACCAGTACGACGCCTTGTTGCGCCCCAGACCGTGGAGCACGTACTTGTGCACGGCCCACTCCAACCCGCTGCCGACCACGATACCCAACGGGATCCCGATCACCACGCCTCCTGAAACCGTGAACGGTTCAGTCATACTTCGAGAGACCGAGGTCATGCAAGACGATCCACCGCGCACCGCGTCGGAATTCCAGCCCTCGCGCGTGCCCGAAGCGCGTCCGGGGCCGGAAGGCGGCGCGCGGCATGTCAATCGCCTCGCGCGCACCCGCACCCTGGTCGACGGCGCTCTGCAGTGCTTTCTCCAGCACGGCCTCGACGGCACCACCATCGATGACGTGGTGAACCGGGCAAGCATGGCTAAAGGCAGCTTTTA
Source organism: uncultured Enterobacteriaceae bacterium (assembly GCA_964396405.1). Taxonomy (GTDB): domain Bacteria; phylum Myxococcota_A; class UBA796; order UBA796; genus JACKEO01. The sequence goes on along the minus strand of CAYNFK010000065.1, from coordinate 2,251 downwards.
TCGTTATTTTACCAACAAGGAAGACCTCGTCGCGGCCCTGTTCCAGCCGCTCGGCGAGCGGGTGGTCGCCGCGATGGAGCGGTGCGCGGCCACCATCGCTGTCGCGCGTGATGCTTCCACCTTGGAAGATGCATACCGTGCTCTCGCGGGGGAACTGGTTGCCGCGTTGCTCGATGGTCCCGAGCTCGTCCGGCTCTTCTTGCAGGAGCGCCACGGTCCACCCAGCCCGGCTCGTGCTCCCGTGATCGCGCTCGACCGTGCGATCCGCGAGCACGCCGTGCAGATGGCCGTGGCCGGTCGAGCCCACGGCTTGCTGCGGCCATTCGATGCCCACCTCTCAGCGATGGTGGTGGTGGGCGCAGTCCATGAGCTGCTGTGGGAGCAGTTCGCAGGTCGCGGATCTGAGAATCCGATCGCCGGGGCCACCGATCTCGTCGAGATCGTGCTGCGCGGCGTACGTCAGCCGTAGGAGGTCGTTGTGCAAGGTCGCTGGTGGTGGGTGACAGGCTTGGCGATGGCGTGCTGGGCGCCCCGCGAGACAGGTCCGCGCTCGATGGTCGGGAACGTGCTCGATCCGGCAGGCGCTCCTCTTGCTGGCGTCGAGGTGTCCACGGTGGAGGCCTCGTCCGTCACCGATGCTGAGGGCGCTTTCGCCGTCTCCTACAAGGAGCCGTCCCAAGCCGTTCAGTTCGTCCACGGTCAGGTCACGTACCGGCGCCCCTGGCGGGAAGCCGACAACGGCACCCGCGTGCAGATCACCACTGCGCCCATCAGCACGCGGGCCCTCACCTGTCAGGTGCTCACGCCCTGCGACGCCACCTTGGTGTGGGAGCTGCCCGACGGCCTGGAAGCGAAGGTCCAATACCGCTGCGACCGAAACGAGCCTGCGTCGGGCTCAGTGCTCGAAGGCTTGCCGAGCCGCGCGTCCTGTCTGGAAGGAGCCCAAGAGGTCGATGTTCGCGTGAGGTCCGCTGGGGACGGGCTCGTGGTCGAGCCGCCGCCGGTTCCACTCACGGTGCACCTGTTCACGGACGAGGTGCCCCTCCCCACCAGCTGCACGGTCACCTACAACGACCTCGAGCCCACCCCAACCTCCCCGGGCACCTGGGAGATGCCGGTGTTCGGCGATGTCGTGGTCAAGGTGTTCTGCGACGGCATCCCGGCGCGACCTCGTCGCCTGCGGATGCGTGACCCCTACAGGATGGAGGTGCGATGGACGCGCCACACGCCCAAGCTCGACCTCGCCGACTTGGTGCCGGGCGCGTCGGAGATCGTGCTCACCGCCAACCAAGGTCTGGAGTACGGGTGGGCGCTCAAGGTGCCTCGGTCGCCCGACGGCCAGTTCCACCTTCCGCCACTGGAACCCGGCGTCTACGGGGTGGGCGTCAACGTGGATCCGAAGGTCGTCCAGTCGATCAAGCCCGCACGAGAGACCGAGGACGGCGTGGTGTTCTTCGCCGAGCTTCCGGAGCTGGCCGTCGACCCGAAGCTGCCAGCTGTCACCGGCATCCTGCAGCTCAAGAAGGCGTTTGCTGTGGGCGACCTCATCGTCACGACGAGCGAGGACCCATGAGTAGCACCACCTCCCGACAGGCCGGCGATGCCCGAGATCGCGCCTGGCTTGTGCAGCTGCTCGCTTGGCTCAAGGATGGCTTCGCGGCCGGGCCTGTCGACCGCATGGCCCTGGCCGACACGCCGCTCAAGATCCTGCGCTTTCGCGACAGCCCAGAGGCTGGCTACACCACGTGGACCACCTTCGAGCACAGCGCAAGGACCTGGCGGGGTCCCGATGTGCACGTTGGCTACGAGCTCGTCGTGGCCGCAAAGGGCCCGGTGGACGGGCTGACGATCCTAAGGCGAGCCGTCGAGACGCTCACCGCTGTCGATCGGCCGCCCGTGGTGGGTGCCGCCGTCCTCGATCTGCTCACCGGCGTGGACGGACTCCCCGACACGCTGCGCCATGCCGTGTTTGCCGAGCCGTGGTGGAATGATGACGCGCTGCCCTTGCACGAAGAAGGTCGCCGCGTCGAGGCGGTCGTGATCGTGCCAGCCTCCGAAGGCGAGGTGGAGCTGCTGCGGACCGGTGGACTGGAGGCGCTGGAGCGAGGCTGGGAGCGGTCGGTGACCCCCTTGCTGGATCCGGGCCGACCCACGCTCGCGTAATGGACTTGCCAAAACGTGGGCGACGTGGTTAGTCCCGTGCCGTCGCCCCATGCGACCCTCTCCGCCAGCTCTTGGTTCTTCATCGGAC
>CAYNFK010000064.1:0-26874 GCA_964396405.1 uncultured Enterobacteriaceae bacterium | reverse complement strand
TCACGGACGAGGTGCGCGACGCGCTCGACCGCGCCGACGCGGGCACGCTCGACGGCTGGGGCGTGAAGGCCCTGTCGGAGGCCATCGAGCGTGCGGCCGAGACCGCCATCGGACCCGGCGGCGGCGGGCTGCTCCAGGTCGCGGCGATCAGCGCTCGCGGTGAGGCTGCGCTCGATGCAGCGACGCCGGAGTGGGTGCGCCCGTTCGACCAGCCCGTCCGGCGCAACCCGTTCGGGCGGCTCGCGGGCCTCCGCATCTCGAAGAAGAACTACGACCGTCAGCGCGCCTACCGCTTCCGCAAGGGCTTCCAGCGGTGGATGGGCCACCTCACCGCGTGGGACGCCACGCTGCGCCTGGTCGCGGCCGAGGCCCGCATCCGGCGGCGGTTCAAGCCGGGCTTCGTGCTCGACGACGAGCTCATCGGGCTGACGACGAGCACCCCGGCCGGGTCGAACGTCGTCTACCTGCACCCCGACCGCTTCGAGCAGGTGGTGAAGGCGCACCGCGACCGCCCCCTCGCCATCGCCGCGTTCCTGCACGGCGTCGCCGTCCACGAGCTCACCCACCTCGACGGGCGCATGGGCAAGGGCCACGACGAGTCCTTCGTCGCCGCGCGCGAGGACCTCGGGCACGCGACGGGGCACCTGCTCCCGGCCATCGCCGTACTCGTGCAGCGGGTGCTCGGGCTGCCGGTGAAGCCGACCGACGACCAGAAGCGGATCGCGTCGCTGGAGCGGCAGCTTGCCCGCGCCCGCGCCGACAAGAAGGACGGCCGCAAGGCCCAGGGCCTCGTGCAGCGGCTTGAGGGCGAGCTCGCCGACGCGCGCCACGAGCTGGCCGAAGCCCAAGCCGAGAGCGCCCGCGTGCGCGCGGCCTGCGATGCCCGCTGCGCGACCTGTCGGTGCGGCGAGCCGAGCCGGGCCGACCGCGTCCTCGACGCCGCCGCGTCGGTGCTCCGCGCTCGCCCCCCGGCCGGCGTCGACGTCGCCTACCTCGACACCTTCCTCGCCCGTCACCGCGGCCAGCTCCTCGCGCTCGTCGAGGGCGCGCTGGTGCGGCGGGCGCCCGGAGCCGCGCCATGAGCAAGCCGATCCACGCCGCGCTCTACGCGCGCGTCTCCACCACCGGGCACGGGCAGGACGTTGGGCTCCAGCTCGACGAGCTGCGGCAGGTCGCCGCCCAGCGGGGCTGGGCCTCGGTGGACTACGTCGACGAGGGCGTGTCCGGCTCGAAGGACCGCCGCCCGGCGCTCGACCGGATGATGGCCGACGCGCGTGCGGGGAAGCTCGACGTCGTCGCCGTCTGGCGCTTCGACCGCTTCGCGCGCAACACCGGGCACCTGCTCGCCGCGATGGAGGAGTTCCGCGCCCTCGGCGTCTCGTTCGTCAGCCTGCGGGAGCAGATCGACACGTCCACACCGATGGGGAAGGCCATGTTCACGATCGTGTCCGCGATCGGCGAGCTGGAGCGCGACCTGATCCGCGAGCGCGTCGTCGCCGGGGTGCAGCGGGCGAAGGCGTACGGGAAGCACTGCGGGCGGCCGAAGGTGGCGATGGACCTGCGGCCGGCGCTCGCCATGCTGCGCGAGGGGCGCGGGCTCAAGGAGGTCAGCGCGATCCTCAAGGTGAGCCGTGCGACGCTGCGGCGGCGGTTGCGGGACGAGGGCGCATGGCCCCTCGGGCAAGGCGACGACGCATCGGCCTGATCGGCTACCTGCCTAGCGCCGCGAGCACCGGTCCCCACGCCTCAAGGTAGGTCTCGCGCTGGTTCGCCATGATCCAAAACATGTTGCGGGACCAGGTCGTATTCGCGAACACCCGAGCGACGTGTTCGGACGGCACGACGAAGACATCCGGCTGAACCTGGCCGTCTTCGCTCCCCTTCAGGTCGACGAAGGCGTAGTAGATGCTCGGCCCGGACAACTTTCCGGCCTTCACGCCGACGTCGAACTCCCACCTGTCCTTCTCGTTGCTCCGCTTGTAGGACCGCCACGCGAAACTCGACGTCTTCACCTGGAACGACAAGGCAGCGTGACCGCTGAGGTCTCCGACCATGAGATCGACCGTCGGAGATCCGCCGCGCGTCAGCGCCACTGGGAACCCCAGCGCGGACAAGCGATACGCGACGTAGTGCTCGCCCGCCGCCCCGCTCAGGGTTGTCGCCCGCTTCGCCATGGTCACCTCGGTTGGCGAGGACGACCCTACTCCGTTCCCGGGGTGTCCAGAAGTCAGACCGGGGACGACAGCCCCAGAGCCGTCGCACCGGGGTCCAGAACCCCGGAGCAGAGGGGTGGCCAGAAGCACGAGGTTCTGGCGCTGAACCTTGACCGGCGACGACCGTACACGTAAGGGTCGATCGTCGGTCACCCAGTCCGCAGAGGTCCGACCCGGCCCGAGTTATTCCCGAGGGAATCGCTCGATGCTGGAGCGAATGAGGAGCCTGGTCCGGCCGCACAACACCGGGGCTGATGTGTACGCAGATCTGCGGGGTTCCCGCTTCGACCAAGTCAAGGCACTCCAGTACGCGACGGCCCCAGAGGCCCCCGCGTACCGGGCGATCATCGAGGTCTTCGCGCGTGCGAAGCGTCGGTACCGGGTCCAGCTCAGGCCATCGGACATCGTCGCCGGACTGGAGCGCGACGCGATCGAACCCCGACTCACCGACGAGCAAGTCCACGCGCGTCTCAAGACCCTGTGCGAGTGGGGCAACCTGGTGGCGTCGCACGACGCCGGGGCCGCGGAGAAGCTCGACGACTACTACCGCCGCGCGTACGTTTATCGGCTAACCGGGGTCGGAGAAGCAGCTCACGAGGCGGTGGTGGCTGTCGAGCGTGCGGTCGAAGCCACCGGTGCTCTTCAGACGACGATGCTTCAGAAGATCCGCGAGGCGCTCGCGACCCTCGAAGCACTGGGTGCGGCTGGTGATCCGGATCCAGATCGGGCGAAAAGGGCGTTCGACGACTTGCATGCTGCGTTCGACAGCCTCTCGACGGAAGCGTCCCGCTTCATGAGCGAGGTGCAGAGGTTCCTCGACGACGAGCACGTTGACGCCGAGGCGTTCCAATTGCGCAAGACCGCGCTTGTCGCGTATCTCCAGGGGTTCGTCGATCGCCTTGTGGGACTAGGCGACCCTATCCGGAGGTCGATCCGTGCGGTCGACGCGGCTTCGTTCGAGACCTTGCTGGAGACAGCGGCGCAGTCCTCGGACCTTCCGCCGTCGATCGATCAAGTGTCGCCAAGGGACGCATGGCAGCGCGAGCAGCGCGAGAGGTGGTCAGGCATCGTAGGCTGGTTCGTCGCGCAAGGCGGAGAGTCTGTCGAACGGGAGCTATTGCGCGTTGCGAATGCGTCGGTCAGCCAACTGGTGCACACGCTCCATCGACTGCGTGAGCGTGTCGCCCGCCGGGTCGACCGGAGCGCCGACTTCCGCCAGCTGGGCCGGTGGTTTGCTCGGTGTGGTACCGATGATGAGGCTCACGTGCTGTTCACGCGAGCCTTTGGCCTTCACGGAGCGCGGCACTTCCATCTTGCGGAGAACGACCCAGACCTCGTCACGCCAAGGACGTCCTGGTGGGACGCTCAGCCCGTCGCGGTGCCGGTTCAGCTTCGACGCCGTGGAACTGCCCAGCGTGGCGGAAGGACAGGGCGAGTGCCCGATTTTGAGTCCTCTAGGATGTGGCTACGCCAGAAGCGACTTCGAGAGCAGGAGCAACGGGATGCCGCGGTCCGCGCGATGGGGGGCTCGTCGGGAGGCATCTCGCTTTCGGACCTGCCTCGGCTCGATGCGCACGGGCTCGACATCTTGCTGGAGTTGCTGGATGCCGGTCTGCTCGGCGAACTGCAACCCGACGGGCGACGTCGAGGCGACACCGAGGACGGACGATACATCGTCTCGGTGCGCCAGGTTCCGGACACATCGCCAGTTCCCGTCGAGACTTCGGAAGGTCGTCTGACCAGTCCCCGTGACATCGAGATCCAGGTCGAGGTCCGGCGATGAGCGACCCAGAGGATCGGCGTTCGCTTCGCCGGGCGCTGCGCACACTCCTCCGCACCCCGCTGCTGCGTAGGGCTGTCGACCCAGAAGGGTACGACGATGTCCGGCGAAGACTCGAACCAATCGTCGAGTGGTTCGCCGAGACGACCGGGTGGGGAGTCGAGCATGACCGACCGGCGGGCATCATCCGACTTCGAAAGGTACCGGCCCGCGACGATGCCACGCACCGGGCGGCACCCGACTTCTCACGCCGGCACTACACGCTGCTTTGCCTGCTCCTCGCTGAGCTCGATCGCGCGGGAAGACAGGTCACTCTTCAGCGGATGGCCGAGCACCTGCGCGACGCGACCGCAGCCGAGGTCGAGATCCGCCGGTTCGACGCGACCGTCTGGGACGAGCGCCGCGCGTTCGTGCAGATCGTGCGGTGGCTGATCGTGCACGGAGTGCTCGGGAGGCGCGACGGAGACGAAGAGGGCTACGTCGCCGGTGGAGTCGTCGATGCGCTGTACGACGTCGACGACCGTGCACTCGCTCTGCTGCTCGCGTGCCCCCGGTCGCCATCGAGCGTCGAAGCGCCCGCCTTCCTAGTCGAGGAATTCTACGCCGAGACAGACGACGGACGGCGGAAACGCTTGGCGCAGCATGTGTTCCGGCGGCTCCTAGACGAGCCGGTCATCTACTACGAAGACCTCGACTCCGACGCGCGAGAGTGGCTGAACTACAGCCTGCGACGTGTTCTTGAACGACTCGACGATGTCGGGCTGTCGCTAGAGCGGAGGTTGGAGGGCGTGGCGCCGATTGACCCAGAGGCCGAGCTATGCGACACCCGATTCCCTGTCGCCAGTTCGACGGCATCGCACGCTGCACTGCTGCTCGCCGAGTGGCTCACGGGAGCCCGCACGGCCCGGATGCCCGAGGTAGAGGCCCGGATCGCCCAGTGGCAGGCGGACGCCGTCGGCCGCGGCTGGAAGCATGAGACTCCCCGCGAGATCACGCAGTCCGCGCTCGACGTACTCGTTCGATTCCAGCTGGTGGCGATCGATGGTGACCGGGTCCACGCTCGTCCAGCAATCGCACGGTATCGGGCGGCCGACAGAAAGGAGAGTGCGGCATGACGCTGCCGACTCCCGAGCGCAAGCGGTGGACATTCCTACGTGCTGGTTTCGTAGACGTGTGGGAGTTTGACCAGCAGCAGTTCGAGTTCTACCGCGGCCGGTTGGTTCTTCGAGGGCGGAACGAGTCTGGCAAGTCGAAGACGCTGGAAATGCTGTTGCCGTTCCTCCTCGATGCGAGTCTGAGGCCCGAACGACTCGGTGCCGAGCGGAACCGCAGTCGCGTCATGTATTGGAACCTTCTCAACGATACGAACACCGACCGGAACAACCGCACCGGGTACGTATGGATCGAGCTCGGTCGACTCGTCGGCACCACGGTGGAGACCGTAACGCTCGGAGCTGGGCTCAACGCTCGTCGCGACGCCGGTAGTGACGTCGACGCATGGTTCTTCGCTACACCGTGTAGAGTCGGACGAGATCTGACCCTGGTGGACGAGAACGGCGAGGCCCTGTCCCAGCGTCGCCTCCGAGATGATCTCGGTGAGCTCGGTCGTGTCTTCGATCGGCCGGCTGAGTACCGCCGCCACGTCAACGAGACGTTGTTCGAGATGGAGCCGGACCAGTACGACAGCCTGATCGAGACCTTGCTCCAACTCCGCCAGCCCAAGCTCTCCAAGACGCTGGACGTTCAGAAGGTGTCGGAGCTCCTAGAAAAGAGTCTCCCGCCGCTGGACAGGGACATCGTCCGGCGCCTTGCGAGCGACTTCGACGAAATAGAGGATCACAGGGTCGAGGTGGAGAATCGGCGACAGGCGACGAAGAATGTGAGGGACACGCTCCGAGTCGCGCGCCGATACGCAAGTGCAGTGTGTAGGGACCGTGCCACCACGCTCACCACCGCGGACAGCCAGTACCATAAATCGAACGCGACCCTGCGCGAGCAGCGAGAAACGCTTGAAGAAGCTCGTGTTGCGATGGCCGGAAACACTGTGTCGCGGGCACAGAACTCGACTGCGCTGGGAAACACTCGAACCGAGCTTGAGACGTACCTTACTTCCGAGGGCTACCAGGGGGTTGTCCAGCTCGCTGAGACCGACAAGGACCGGAACCAGGCTGCACGCGACCTCCTCGACTCCGAAGCCGAGGCGAGCCGGCGTGCCACCGAGTCCGCGACCGCTCGGGTCGCGGGCGCCGCTCAACATCGGCAAGTAGAAGATGCGCTCGCTGCCGAACAGGAAGAGTGGAAGACACTTGCGTCAGAGGCACGCGAGGCCGATGTCGACCCCGGTCCTTGGGGCGTGGAGCGGGCGAAGGCAGAGCAGTGGACGCACCAGGAGGCGCGTGGGGTCGGGCACCGTTGGCTCGCTGAAGCCCGTGCGATCCATGGTGAGCTGACACGCCTCCACGGCGCAGCGGAAACGGCCCGTACTCGATTCGAAGGCGCGGAGTCCGAGGAAGCCAGAGCACTTGCCCAGCTCGAAGCTGCGCGGGCGGACCGTACCGCCCGCTCGGAGAAGTACGCGCAACTTGAGCAAGCGTTCTTCGAGGCCGTTCAGTCCTGGCGCCTGGGGGCTGCTTGGGCGGCACGATGGGAGTTCGACGACGAGGCCGAACCGGATCGCGCGGTCGCTGGCGCCAAGGAGGCCGCTCGTGTGGAAGCAGTTCGAATCGGGGACGCGCGCGAACTGCTCGCTCGCGAGGAGGCTCCACTACTCGACCGTCGTTCGGCGATCCGGCGCGAGACCGCCGACCTGCTTGCGAGCACCCACGCAGCTCCGCCTACGCCGTCATGGCGCGCTCCCCGTGATCGCCTTGGTGCGCCGTTCTACCTGCTGTGCGACGTACGGAACGGCGCAGATCCTGTCGTCGCGGCTCGGCTCGAAGGCGCGCTGTCGGCGTCCGGACTCTTGGACGCATGGATCACTCCGGGTGGCCAAGTCATCGACCTCGACCACGACGTGGTGGCGTTGCCGACGGAGCCAGTCACAGGACCCACGCTCCGGGACTGGCTTGTTCCAGTTGATCATCCGGCGGTCGCGTCGGCCATCGTGGACCGAGTCCTCCGAAGTGTCGCCGTGGTCTCTGACCTGTCGGGTGGAACAGACGGGTTCGACCTTGCCGGTGGATGGCGGCAAGGCGTGCTGCGCGGCAACAACGTGCACAACGAGGTGCGTTACATCGGCGCGACCGCGCGCGAGCGCGAACGTCAGCGCCGCCTCACGACACTCGCCGCGGACGAGAATATTGTCGAGCGGGAACTTGCAAGCGTAGGGCAGCGCCGAACAGCGTTGCTCGCGGAGTTGGACGCCGTAAATGTCCACCTTGGAAAGTTCCCGGACGTCAAGGCTATGACCCGCGCCGCGGGCGAGTTGGAAGAGGCCAACCGTGGGGTGACTGCCCGCCAGGTGGATTTCGACGCCGCAGCGCGGCTCGTGGCGACGCGGAGGTCGGAACGTGACCGTGCAGTCGACGCCTTGGCGGAGGCTGCTAGACGTCTGGGCCGAGCCAACTGGCTCGGCCGCCTCGACGATCTCGGCTCGGCACTGGACCGACTCGCCGAGGCGCTCCGGGCATGGACCGACGCTGCCCGAGAGATGGGGAACCGCCGCAAGCGGCTCGCTGACCTATTGGGGGCATCCCAGGCCGCCGAACTCCGCGAAAAGGAAGCCGTTGATGCTGTAGGCGAGCGCGGTCGCAGACTGAGTGCGCTCGACGCCAAGCTGCGGGCGTTGCGAGACAGCCTTGGCTCGTCGCCCGAGGAGATACTCGAACGCGCTCGACGCCTCCGTGGCGACGTGGCCCGTCTCGAAAAGCGAAGGACCGAACTTGACGACGAGCGTGCGGGAGTAGAGGGCCGACTTGGAACCGTCACGGCGGCCGTTGAGCAGCACGAGGAGCGAGTCGCGTCGTGGGATCGCGCCCGGACCACCGCGCATGAGGCCATGGCCGCAGTCGCTCGACACGGTCTCGTGCGAATCGTACTCGAAGTACCGGAGGACCCGCCTACTGGGACGCTCACCGACGCGATCGAGGTGGCAAGGCAGTTGACTCGGGAGCATGGTGCCTCGGAGGATGCGAAGAGGGAGATCGAGGCCGCCGAAAACCGACTGATCGAGCGGTACCAACAACTTCAGCGCGAGCTGCCGCCGGACTACGCTCTCGAGATCGCTCGCGTGGACGATGTCGCTCGGATCGAGGCGCGCGCAGGCGCGGAGACCTTCGCGCTCGACCGCCTCGAAGTACGTCTCGCAGATCAAGTGTTGCGCCAGGAGAAGCTGCTGGGCGAGGCGGAGGCACGGGTGTTCGCCGAGTTCCTGACCGGAGAGACCCGACGTCACCTGAGGGATCGGCTCGTCCGGGCCGAGGAGCTGATCCGAGGGGCGAACGAGGTGCTCCAGCGTTGTCCCACGCCACAGGGCACACGAATCAAGTTGAAGTGGGTACTGGCCGACGACGCGCCGCAGAACGCACAGCGCGCGATCGAAGTCCTTCGACTCGACAGCGACGTCCAGACCACCTTGGATCGGGAGACGTTGGCAGCGTTTCTGAAGGAGCGCCTGAAGCAGGCCCGCAACGAGGAGGGCTCGCTCGAAGAGCGCATGCTTGCGCTGCTCGACTATCGCCGGTGGCACCGCTTCGACCTCCTCACGTCGGACCGAGGGGAAGCCGGATTCCGCAAGCTCACAGCGAAGGCATACGGCGCGGGATCGGGCGGGCAAAAGGCGGTGCTTCTGCACCTTCCCCTGTTCGCGGCGGCATCTGCGTTCTTCAACTCGGCGGGGGCGACCGCCCCTCGCTTCGTGCTGCTCGACGAGGCATTTGCCGGCGTGGACCCGGCGATGCGTGCCGACCTTCTCGGGCTCCTGTGCAAGCTCGACATCGACTGGGTGCTGACCGCATTTTCGGAATGGGGGTGCTACACCTCCGTGGATGGGACCGCCATCTACCAACTCACGCGCGAGAAGGGCATTCCTGGGGTCCTCGCCGAGCGATGGGTGTGGGATGGCACCGTTCGAACGGCGATGGGGGAGACCGTGACGTGAGCGTCTGGCGCCTCCTGGAGCGACCCTCCCTGCGACCCGTCTGGCTCGCCGTGCACAGCACCCTCGAACGGAACGTCGATGCCCGTGCCGTGCAGCTCGCCGACCTGTCCCTGGATGCGCGATCGAGCCTCCAGGGGCTGCTCGGTTCGTCGGTGCGCCCGAGAATCGATTGCCGCCTGCTGCTCTCGGAGTTGGACGCCGCGCTATCTCGCGCCGAACCTGGTCTGACCGCTCGCGACGTGGTCACGCGCCTGGTGGGGCCCGTCGTTGATCTGCGACAGCAGCGCCGAGGTCAACTTGCCGCCGACGTAGCCATGTGGGATGCAGCATTCGCTCGCACAAAGCCGCATCTTCACCCATGGCTGAGGCAGCTTCAAACGAGCGGCCACCTAAAGAGTGCCGCCACGAAGAGCCGGCGGCCTTCGGACCAGATGCTCGCGTTGGCCGTTGAGTGTGCCTCAGCGCTACCGGCGTCCGGGGTGCTGCTACAGCGGCTCGCGTCGGAGCACGTTGGCGATCCGCACGCTTTGGACCAGAACCGACCACTGGCTGCGCTGGTACTACGCGCAGCGGCGGCTCTCGTAGACTGGGGTGAGCTTCCGCGTTCGACGGCCGAGCGCCGTGCTCTCTGGGCTGAAGTCGGTGTGCTCAGCGAGGGGCATTCGAGCCACGTACTGGTGTTGGGCGTCCGACCCGAAGGAGGTGGCTCGCTGGCCCGTCACCTTCGTGAGCAGGCTGATCTCGGTCGGCCGCGAAAGGTGACCCTCGCGGAGCTGCGTGCTGAGGCGTTCAAGCTCGACGAGCCGTGCCTCTTCCTGGTCGAGAACGTCACTGTTCTTGATGAACTCGCTCGCCGGCTTGGAACGCGCTGCCCGCCGGTAATCTGCCTGGAGGGCGAACCCACGGTTGCCGTCTGGGAGCTACTCGGGCGAGTGGGAAGTGCCACGGAGATGATGTTCCACTGCGACTTCGACCCGGCCGGTGTCCAGATCGCCAACCGGCTCCATCACCGCGTCGGTGCCACGCCCTGGCACTTCGACGCCGAACACTACCAACGGAGCGTGGACAAGAAGCGCGCATCGAAGGCGATAGAAGGCCACGTGATTGAGACCCCGTGGGACCTTGCCCTCGCACCGACGATGCGCGAGCGCGGCGTCATCGTGTACGAAGAGGACGTTCTCGATGACCTCGTCGGAGACCTCCTTCAACGTGCGGCCCGATAGCAACTCCACGTCAGCGACGCGCTCAAGTCGCGCCTCGCGGTCCATCGACGACCGAGCGGCGCGGTCGATCCTATGAGACTTCCAGACGACGAATCCACTCGCCCAGGCCGATAAGTCGACCCTCCTGGATGGTCTCCAGGAGGTCGTTGGCCTTCGCCCTCGTCTTCAGCGAGTGAACTGCCACAAGCGCATCGGGGTTCATGTGCACGACCGCATCGAACATCGGGCGGTGTCCGTGTCGCCGACGGCACGCCGCGACGAGACGCGCGGCGTCGAACTCGTTGGTCAGGAACACGAAGTCGAAGGGCTTCCCGTCGAACTCCATGCGGGTGTAGGTCTCAAGGTCGATGGTGAACTGCTCTTCCCGGTCGGCGCGGACACTCCACTTCACCGTGGCCAGCGACCGATGGCCCGTCCCCTTCGACACCACAGCAAGGTCCACGGCACGAGCCTTCTCGTTCTTCGGAGGCTCACGGAAACCGGGAAGCGCGTGAAGCAGACTCCGGTTGTAAACGTCGAACCGCTCGGCACCGTTGCACTCGCGGATGACGGCGGCGAGTGTGTCCTCAAATCCCTCGCCGAGCAGATTCTTCCGCTTGTTCTCGCGGTAGAGATCTTGCGTGACAGACTCGATGATCTCGGCGACGACGGCCTCGCTCGGCGCTGTGCCGTAGTGTTCAGCCAGCAGCGCCGAGATGCCTTCGACGAGCTCTGGGTCGCCCGAAGGCTCCGGCATGTCCGGCGAGAAACCCGCCCGCTGCCGGGCGGCGTTCGCCAAACGCCCCGCCTTCTCCGCAGCCTCGCCGATCGCCATGATGGAGATCACGCCCTTGAACAGGACGTCGATCTCTCGGTGCAGCGTCCGCGGCGAGGTGCCGAGAGCCTCGGCCAACCAAGCGTGGAAGGCCATGCTGCGATCGTACCAGTGGCGACCCGGCTGAGACTTGTCACTCTCGTAGCAGTGCGCGAGCGACGTCGTCGGGTCGATCCACATCAGCAGGCGATAGACATGCGTCCAGGCGTCCTCCGCGGTCACGGTGTCGACGCCTTCCAGGTACTTCCTGATGAGGAAACGCCTACTCTCGCCGCCGAAGGGGCGTTCCAGCAACTCCGGGGTGTAGGTCACGCGCGCTGGTCCTTGGCCGACTCGGCGTCGACGAGCGCGGTCTGCAACGCGAGCGCGATGTTGAACGCCAGGAGCGGCGGCACGGCGTTGCCTACCTGGCGGTAGCGGCTGTGTCCGGCGCCACCCTCAATGCGACCGGGCAACGGCCCCTTCCGAGCATCGGTGGTGAACGTGAAGCGGTCGGGGAAGCTCTGCAACCTCGCAAACTCACGCACAGAGAGCCCGCGGTGCACCGAGTAGTGGTATGCGGCATCGGCCTTGGTGTTTAGCGTCCAGGCCCACATCGAACGATGAAGGCGGCGGTAGGCGTAGTAGTGCTTGCGCGTGAGCTTCCCGGTGCCATTGTGCTGCCCCCAGCGCGCCCCGGTGATGTACCGAACCTGAAGCTCCTCTGGAAGATCGCGGTAGTTGCCGCCCTCTGGGATCGCCTTCAAGCGGAGTCGCGTGTCCTCCATGATCTTGGGAACCTGCACGTTCGTGAGAATGTGCGAGGCCCCCTCACGCATCTTGCGCTGATAGGCCGACTGGGCGGGCGGGAGCTGCGTGTAGGGCATCGAGTCCTTACGGTTGCCCGGCTTGAGGCCGACCAAATCCCCAATCGCCTGCTCGACGGTCGTCATCCCTTCGTTCTCGGGGTCGTCGAGGACCGTGGCACGCGCGAAGAGTTGAGCAGAGGCGAGCACGTACTCCACGCGACCTCCCGAGCGAACACACCGCTCCAGGCTGAACTGCTTCACCGCTCCGGAGCCACGAAGTGTCGGTGCTTCGAGGCCCAGTCGAGCTCGAACGCCAATGAAGATGAGTCGCTCGCGCGTCTGCGGAACGCCGAAGTCGGCCGCGTCAAGGAGCTGCGACTTCACTTCGTAGAGGCCGCCGACAGACAGGTCTTCGGCGATCTGCTCACGAACACCCATCTGGTCCATGCCCGGGACGTTCTCCATGACGAACATCGCTGGCTTGACCGCGCGAAGCACAGCGACGAACTCGCGGTAGAGGCTGTTTCGAGGATCGTCGATGAGACGGACGTGGTTTCTCACCTGGGAGAACGCTTGGCACGGAGGACCGCCGATCACCACGTCGCAGCCCGCCGCGACCTGCATCAGTCGACGCCGAATGTCCGGCTTCCGGACGTCGCCACAGATCGCCTCCGCTTCGGGGAAGTTGTGCGCGAACGTAGCGACGGCGTCAGGGTCGTGGTCTACCCCCGCTCGGATCGTGCAGCCGGCCTGCCGGAAGCCTTCGGAGAGACCTCCAGCACCACAGAAGAGGTCGACGACGGTGAACTTCACCGGCGGGAGCGATGCAGACATGGACCATCCGATCGACTTGGCGGGGCGCGGGAGCGGGGGAGCCGAACGGCTCCCGGTGGGAGCCGGAGGATATCATAGAACGCGAGCACGACCACGTCATCGTCCCACGCCGTCGGCATCGCGCGCCTACCCCCCCGCCGAGCCCATTCCCGGCGGGGGAGCCCAGTGACCTGGCGGTCACCGGTGCGGGCCGCTCCCCGGTCGGGCAGGTGCGACAGCGGCGCCCGGGGTGACGACGAACTTGGTGCGGAGGATGAAGGCGTGCGCGTGTTCGATGCGCACGAGCCGCTCGGCCTCGCGCTCGGCTGCGTCGCGGGCGTGGCTCGCCTCGAACTGGAGGATCCCGGCGCGCTCTTCGAACGCGTCGCGCCATGGCTCAGGCCACCGAGCCACGTCGACAGGCAGGCACGAGCCGGACCGCACCAGCGCGACCAGCGCCGACCGGCAGCATCCAGCCGCCGCACGCAGGTCGGGCGACAGGGCGCCGGGCGGCGAGCGGAAGCGGAGTGCATCGCCGTCCGTCCAGAGGACCACGCCGGCCTCGGCAAGCGCGAGGATCACGTCGCCGGGGGTCACAGCTCCCCCTCGTCCCAGCCCGAGGCGTCCTCGGTGGCGGGTGGCGGGTGGCGGATGGGTGGCGCGTGATCTGGGTAGGTGGTCTCCTCGATCGCCCTCTCGTTCGTGTAGGCGAGATCGTTTCGCTGAGAAACTTCCCCGGAATTCGCGCCACCCATCCGCCACCCGCCACCCACGTCGGACGAGACCCTGAGCCGGACGCCCTGCCAGCAGCGCACGCCCTTCGAGCCCTTCACCGCCTCGAAGCCACGCTCCTTCAGTCCGAGCGAGAAGCTCTTCTGCGAGCGGGGACGCTCGCCGTTGGCCGTGCACCAGGTCTCGTACGCCTCGTAGAGCTCACGGGCGGTGATGCGGCTGCCAGGGGAGGCCATGCACGCCTCGTCGAGGAACGGGGCGAGCACGTCCATCTCGTCGCGGTAGGAGTCGGTGGCGGCCTTCACCTCATCGGGCACGCCCAGGCCCTCGGCACGCCAAGCCAGGCACCCGCGCACAGCCCAGGCGAGGATGCCGGGCAGCTCCGCGGCGAGCTTCGCAGTGAGCTTCGGGTCGCGTTCCGCCTCGGGGATCGTCACCGTGAACGGCACGAGTCGGATGCGACGCCAGATGCCGTGGTCGCCGCCGCTGATCGTCGGCTTGTGGTTCGCGGCGAGCCACAGCTTGAACGTCGGGCGGAAGTCGAAGAACTCCTTGAACAGGAAGCGGGCGGTGATCGTGTCGCCGCCAGTGAGCTGTTTGACCAGGGCCTCGGCGAGGGGCTTCCCGGCCTCGGCCTCGACCGCCGACACGAATCGGGTGCCGACAAGGCGGGCGAGGTCGTTACGCGCTCCCTCTCCTTCGCGCTTGAGGAAGGTGGTGAAGTCCGCCTGCGTCGCGTAGTCGCCCAAGAGCGCGCGGACCGTCTCCAGGAACGTGCTCTTGCCGTTCGCGCCGATCCCGTAAAGCAGCAGAAGAACCTGCTCGCTCGTGTGGCCCGTCAGCGAGTAGCCCACCGCGCGCTGTAGGAACGCGACGAGGCGCTCGCTACCCCCGAGGACGCGCAGCAGGAAGGCGTCCCACAACGGGCACGTCGCGTCGGGGTCGTAGGAGACAGGGGAGCGACGCGTGAGCAGGTCGCCGCGGTCGTGTGGTCGCAAGTCTCCGGTCCGCAGGTCGAGCGTCCCGTTGGCGCAGTTAAACAGGTCCGAGTTGGCGTCAAGCGCCTCCGGCGACAGCGGCAGCAGCGATTGCGCGAGGCCGAGCATCGCGCCCATGCGGGCCGACGACTCGGAATCGAGTGCGTGCTTCAGCAGCTCGCCGCGCTCGTCCTCGTCGGGAATCGTGCCCGCCTCGGCGGCCACCAAGCGCAGCGTGTCACGCGCGCACCGCACGGCCTCACCGTCGACGTCGCGCTGCCAACGCGTGCCGTCGTACCAGACCCAGGAGCCCCACGGGTGGACGTAGCGGAACCGCTCGCCTGCGAATGCCTCGAAGCGCTCCGCGTTCCCGAGGTCCGTCCGATTCGCTGACAGCAGGACCGACGTCGGGTCGTAGCGGACCACGCTTTCCGCGATGCGCTCAACTTCCTCGTCGCCGAGCGGCGGGACGCAGCGCGCGGCGTTGGTCAGGCGCAGACCCTCGACGATCGCCTCTCGGTCGGCGCCACGTCGACGCATTGCCCCAGCTAGGCTGGTCAGCGTCGCGTTCCTGCCGCCCTCCGGGATCGGCGAGTCGCCTCCCCGCCGAGCTGGACGATGCTTCTGTCGGGTCTTCTGACGGTGGTGCTCGAAGTGGGCCACGGCATTGGGCACGTCGAGCGGACGACCGTCACCCCACCGCACCCAGGCCGTCGACGCTCGCTCGGTCGGGCATGACGCCACGTACCAGATGCGGCTGATGTCCCGGGCGTTGCGGTCGGCGAAGCCACCGAGCGCCGTGTCGGCCGCGAGCCACACGGCCTCGTACTCGTCCGGGAGGATGGGCCGCGACACGAGCACGATCAACCGGAAGCAACTGTCGTTGGCGCCGTCGGCCATGTGGCTGAACGAGGTGCAGGCGACCCAGGCCCAGCCGCGTTCCTTGAGCCGTCGCCACACCTCGTCGACCGACTTGTCGGCGAGGTGGTCGTAGTCGAGCACCAGGGCGGTCGCCTCGGCGATCCCGCGCTTCCCCCGCGCCGCGCCGGACCGGTACACCACGGGTGAGAACGCGGGCGTGCCCTTCTTCTGCGCGCGGAGGAGGGGCTGCGACCCGACCAGGTCGAGCACAGTCCCCTCCCACGGCGTCGGCACGCGCGAGCGTTCGTCCTGGAACCGGACGGCGTGCAGGACGTGGTCCTGCACGCTGATGCGGGGTGCCTGCATGGTCAGGCCGCTCGAGGACGGACGAAGCCCTGGGTGATGAGCAGCGCCTCGATGGCGACCGCCGATGCCACGTCGACCGGGCCGTCCTTCGTCGGCCACTCCAGGCCGAGCTGGGCCGCCGCCCGCCGAATGCGCTCGACAGTCACGCCGAGCAGAGCCGCCAGGTCGTCGATCGTACCGGGCATCGCGCCCTCGACCGGCGAGGGCTCCGTCGGAGGCACTGCGCGCAGCGCGTTGAGCGTGCGACCCAGTGCGATCTCAGCGACGCGGATCTCCCACTCGATGAAGTCCTCGTCGTCGAGGTGGCCGACGGCATGGAGCAGACGCACACAGCCGTGCAGCGCCCCCGAACGGAAGCGGCGGTCATCCAGGTCGACGCGGCGGGCCAGGCGCAGCTCGCGCAGCCACGCGCGGGCCTCGGGGAGCATGAGCAGCCGCGGCACAGCGGGCTCGTCGACGTCGACAGGAGCGTGGAGACGCACGAGCTGCGGCAGTACCTCATCGACGAGGAACCGACGCAGCTCGCGACCGATCGGCTTCGCCGTCTTGGTGAGCACGAGGTGCACCCCGGGCTCGAACAACAGCATGAGGCTCGGCGCGCGCGCCGGGATCACCGTCGGATCGACGATGCCCTTGAGGGCCGCGAGGTCGGCGCCGTCGACGAACGTGTAGTCGTGCCCGGCGAGGAACTCGTCGGACCACTCGTCGCCGATGAGCGACACGAGACGCTTCCCGCCGTTCGCGTAGCCGATGGCTGCGCCGAGCTCGCGGGCAACCCACGCGGGACGTCCGTCGACGGAGAGGACGGTGAGGTTGCGGCCCTGGAAGCGGGCCTGGAGAAGAGGGTGGATCGGGTCGGGGACGTCAGCCATGGGGCACCTCGGGTTCGGGGGGCTGAGCGCCCGTCCCTTCGGCGGTCGACCGCGCACGCGACTCGTCCAGGAGCCGCCGCTTCACGCGGAGGAGCACCTGGAAGCCGCCCACAAGGTTCCGGTGGATGTCCCGGCAGTCCTCGCGGGTGAGCGGCGTGTCGCTGTACGGCTGGAAGACGTCGCGGGTGTGATCCAGCGAAGCGTCGTCCAGGCCGAAACCGACGTTGGGAGCGGGGTTGCTCATGGCCCAGAACGTCGCCCGGACCGGGCCGCCGCCACGCGACAGTGCCGCTGTCAGTGCTGTCAGTTCGCCCCGCTGCGGCGCGGCGAAAAGTGGCCTTCTACCGCTACCTGTCCGACCG
This sequence comes from uncultured Enterobacteriaceae bacterium, assembly GCA_964396405.1. Taxonomy (GTDB): domain Bacteria; phylum Myxococcota_A; class UBA796; order UBA796; genus JACKEO01. The sequence goes on along the minus strand of CAYNFK010000064.1, from coordinate 9,975 downwards.
CTTCTGTCGGTTCGTCAGAGCGTCTGTCAGGTCGAAGCCTTCGCAGCGGAACCCGACGCCGAGCCGGTATCCATCGCCTTCGCCGCCCTCGATGACCGCCAAGTCGAGCCCCGGCTCACCGGGGAGCTTCTCGCGCAACGCCTTCCGAGCTCGGCTGACCCACGTCTGCACGTCACTGTAGGTGAACGTGCCTCCGGACACGCCGCGCGCCAACTGCTCGGCGGTTCGGAACCGACGCCCGCCGCCGGGCGCCGCCTCGTCCTTGCGCGCGAAGTGGTCCAAGAGCGCAAGCAGGAGTGCCGCACCCGTGGCCTTCGCGGCGACCACCAACGTCCGATCCAGCCACACGCCCTTCGCGTCGAGCGACACGAACCGCGTGGTCGGCGAGCCGGCCGACCCCACCGGTGCCGCTGCGGGAGGGGTCCCCCACGGCGATGCCGGAGGTGCGGCGGCCATCCAGGCTGCGCCCGGAACCAAGCTGCCTGCGCGGCCGAGGTCGAACACCCGCCCGATCGCACCGCGTCCGTCGGCGACCACATCGGCGAGGCTGAGCCCGCGCTCGCCGAATCCGTGAAGCCGGTCGTCTCCAGCCACCGAGATCCACGCCGTCGGCGCCATGACGGCGAGGTCACTGCGGTGCCAGGGGTCGGATGCGGCGAGGGGCAAGAACACCGTCTGGGTCCGCTGGCCGCGCACGATCACGCTCGCGACGCCGGGCGCTTCCTCGAACACGGAGCCGAGCTCGCCGAGCCGATCGAGCACGTACTTCCAGGCCCCCGCCATGTGGACCGTCACGCGCATCCGTCGGCGCGTCGGGAGCCGGTACCGGCCGGGGTACCACACGGTCCCACAGGTCCCGCACACGCACTCGGCGTCATCCTCCTGGCGGAACGGGTCGCTCGGGTCGGCCTCGCCATAGGGCATCTCGATCTCGCCGGCACAGTCGAGCGTGTCAGGGCGCCCCGGCAGAACGGGACCATCGCCACAGCGGAACCAAGCGTGCTCGGAGAGCGTCACCACGCCACGCTGGGCGAGGTCGGTCAGGTACTCACGCTCCCAACCTGCGGGCTCGTCGAGCACGCCGCCGAGCAGCCGGGCCCAGGTCGTCGACCCGGGCTTGGCGGGTGCGGTCGACTCCTTCCGCGTGCGCCTCGCGCGCGGGGTTCGCGGGTGGATGTCGACGCCGATCTCGTCGCGCACGAGTCGCTCGAACGCGGTTGCGACTTCCTTGTCGCGATCTGCGTCCGAGTAGGCGAGCACCAGGTCCTCATCGGGCGTTGGGAAGTGGACCTCGATGCGGTACGCGTCGCCGAAGGCCAGCTTCACGCGGTGCACCGTGTTCCACCGCTCCGCGTAGCTGACGTGGCGACGGAGCTCCTCGACCGTGGCCTCCACGCGCGCCTGCCCGGAGTTCCCGACCGTGATGATCGGCCGGTGTGGGAGGCCGGGCACCTCCGCGGTGATCTCCAGCAGTCGGAAGGTGTCGTCGGTCGGCGACCGCATGCGCTTGAGCAGGTCGGTCAGCGACTCGCTCGTCAGCCGGTTGTGCGCGACGCGGTACTGGCCCTTGCCCCACACGGCACGAGCCATGCCGTCGGCGAGCGCACGCCCGGTCGCCAAGCTCGACGAGGTGACGTCGACCCGATTCCCGGACTCGTGCACTCGCAGGATGGTCCAGTCGTCGTGGTGCCCGGCGACGACGTGGCCGGCCGGGTGACGAACGGTGTCCCGGTCGGCCGGCGCGCTCCAGGCGAGGAGCACCTCGTTCCGCTCGCGGCGGAAGGTGATCCGCCGGAACGTGAGGACGCTGCGCAGCTTGGGGATCGTATCCTCCAGGTGCTCCTGCGCCTTGGCGGCGACGGCTCGCCAGTCCATCGCGCCAGCGAGACTGGGCAGCACCCGGAGAGGTCCTTCGAGTTCCAGCGCGCAGCGGCGGCGCCCGTGCCAGCGATGGCAGACCTCGACGTCGAGCAGATGCAGCGGATCGGCGGCGTAGAGCGCGATGGCCGTGGGCAACCGGTGGAGGCGACCCTTGGACGACCGCCACTCCGCAAGCGTCGACTCGTCGAACACGGCCAGGGCGACGTCGGTCACCGCGCACGTCTTCTTCTGCCGGAGGAAGCGGGCGAGGAGCAGCAGATGAGCGTGCACGATGTCCGTGTCGCCCCGTTCGAGGAGCTGGTCGAGCGCCTTGCGCGGACCGGGTCCCGAGAACTCGGCCCGTACGGCGGACCGCAGCGCCTCCGGGTCGGCCAACATCGCCATCACCTCGTCGAAGTCCGCAAGCCGCAGTTCGTTGAGCCAGAACGCCCCAGTGGGGGGCAGAGCAAGGTGCGCGTTCCCGTCCATCGACCGAGTCCTCATCGGAGCACGCACCCGTTGCGCGTCGTGTTCGGCTAGCCTAAGCGCCACTCTCGCGGCGGACAGATCCTGGTCGTCGCAGAACGCCGGGGATTACGTCAACATGCCGGCGCCCGCCCTTGGAGCGCCCCTCATGGCCCGCCGACTCGCGAATCGCGCTCGCCGCGACACCCTCGCCGCACCGTCCACCCCACGCCGTCCCGCTGTCCTGTACGCTCGCGTCTCCTCCAAGGAGCAGGAGCGCGAAGGGTTCTCGATCCCCGCGCAACAGCGGATGCTGAACAGCTACGCCGACGACCGGGGTCTCACGATCGTGAAGGAGTTCGTCGACGTCGAGACCGCGAAGCGGGCGGGGCGCACGAGCTTCACCAAGATGCTGGCGTGGCTGAAGAAGAACCAGACCACCTGCCGAACCATCCTCGTCGAGAAGACCGACCGCCTGTACCGGAACCTGAAGGACTGGGTCATCCTCGACGAGCTGGACCTGGAGATCCACCTCGTGAAGGAGGGTGTCGTCCTGTCCGACGATGCTCGCTCCACCGACAAGTTCATGCACGGCATCCGCGTCCTCATGGCCAAGAACTACATCGACAACCTCTCGGAGGAGGCCACCAAAGGGATGAAGGAGAAGGCGTCACAGGGCATCTGGCCTTCGTCGGCGCCGATCGGGTTCGTGAACGTCCTGCGCGACGACGGCAAGCGGGTGATCGAGCCGGACCCCAAGATCGCGGAACTGATCCATCAGGTCTTCGAGTGGGCCGCGACGGGGGACTTCTCGCTCCAGGTCCTCACCAAGAGGGCCGCCGAGGCGGGGCTGCTGTCGCGCAAGGCGCGGAAGCCGCTCGCCAAGTCCGCTATCCACCACATGCTGCGGAACCCGATCTACATGGGCGAGTTCGAGTGGGCCGGGGAGGTCTATCAGGGCACCCACGCGCCGATCGTGTCGCGCGACCTGTGGGACCGGGTCCAGGAGGTCTTCGACGACCGCTACGCGGGTCAGCGCGACACCGTGCGCGCCCAGGAGTTCACGTACCCAGGCATCGTGTCGTGCGGGCACTGCGGCTGCGGGATGTCCGCGCAGATCCAGAAGGAGCGGTACATCTACTACCACTGCACCGGATTCAAGGGGAAGTGCGGTGAACCCTACGTCCGCGAGGAGGTCTTTGATCGCGAGTTCGCGCGTGCGCTCCGCCGGCTCGTGCTGCCGCCCGACTGGATGGAGTACCTCAAGATTGAACTGCGCAAGGGGCAGAGCGAGGTCCAGCGGTTCCACCAGGAGAGCATCAACCGTCTCGAAGGCGAGTGCGCCCGGCTCCAGCGTCGCCTCGACCAGATGTACGTCGACAAGCTCGACGGCGTGATCGACGCCGACAGCTACGCCCGCAACGCACGCCAGTGGCAGGAGGAGATCCGCGCGCACCGTCGGGCCATGACGCGGCACGACGACGCCAAGCAGTCCTACCTGGAGGAGGGGCTGCTCATCCTTACCCTCGGGCAGGAGGCACCCGAGCTCTTCGAGCGGGCCACCCGGGAGGAGAAGCGCGAGCTCCTCGGACACATGGTTTCGAACTCGACTTGGGCGCACGGGAAGCTGACGGTCGAGTTCAGGAAACCCTACGTTTACCTTGCCGAATTCATCGACCCCGAGGGCGATGAGCCCCCCTCCGGATTCGGGTCCGGAGGGGGGCCGTCCAATATGGTCGGGGTGAAAGGATTCGAACCTTCGACCCCCTGCTCACTGCACCACGACGCCCGGCTCGTCCGCAGGGGGTCGAACGGAAAGAGCCCGTCCGCATCACTGCGAACGGGCCCTCAAAGATGATCGGGGTGAAAGGATTCGAACCTTCGACCCCCTGCTCCCGAAGCAGGTGCGCTACCAGGCTGCGCTACACCCCGAAACCCTCGCCAGATATGGGCGCGGGGGGGCTTCGTCAAGCGGACGACGCCGACCCGCGGGCTTAGATGCGCGCGGGGACGAAGCCTTCGTAGCTGCACGCGCGGGCACCGGGCGGGTCCCAGGTGCTGTTGCCGTCGGCGTTGATGAGCACGGGGTTCGAGAGGGCGCGCGGGGAGTAGAGCGGCGCAGGGTCGAGGCCAAGCGGCATGGGCTCGTCGCCGAAGGCCAGCACCACCAGCAGGTCGTCGCCATCCACGTCGACCGTGAGGGTGGCGTCGAGCTTGAGCACGGCGTCGGGGCCGGTGGCGGGCAGCTCGGCGATGGCGCGGCAGCCGAAGAACACCACGGCACGGCTCACGTGGACGGCGGCCGGCGCCTCCACGCGCACGTGCACGTCCACGGTGGTCTCGCCGGTGGTCACGGTGCCGCCAGGGCCCACGCCGTCGACGTCGACACGCAGGAAGGCACCGGCGCTGAGCACGGCCTCGGCCGCCACGAGGCCCGCCACCACGGCGTCCTCGGAGAACGTGGCGGGGTCGTCGTCATCGACCTTCACGTAGGTGCGGACGTCGGCGGTGCCGTCGAGGCCGTGCACATCGCTCGACGCCACGCCGGTGACGCGGTGGCCGTGCTGCCAGAAGCCGATCCAGTCGTCGAACAGGCCGTAGTAGCGGGGCTGCTCGGTCTCGAAGAACAGGTACTTGTGGCCGTTCATCAGCTCCACGCCGGCGAGATCCCACGACCACAGCGCCGTGCCCTCAGGCAGGCCGAAGCGCGTGGGGTCGGTCTCGCGGGGCTCGGCGTTGAGGCCGTCCCAGTCGATCTGACACATCCAGCCGCAGTTGCCGCGGGGGTGGTTGAGCGTGTGGAAGCCCGCGCCGCGTGCGTCCATGCCGGCGATCACGCCGCCCATGCCCAGCTGGTACCAGGGCACCGGACGACCGCGAGGGCCGTCTTCGGGGCCTACCGGCACGCCCACCATGTTCATGTGCTCAGGCGTGGTGGCCGTGACCTCCTGGCCGGCGATGGACCCCACCCAGCCGGCCCAGGGGGACGCCGCGAGCGCACCCTGCTGGTTCACGATGATCTCGTGCTCCGAGTGGTTCACGAGGTCGAGCCCGGCGGTGGCGGCGGTGCCAAAGCGCACGGCGGGCGGCACGTCGGAGTCCGGGCTGGGCCCCGAGTGCACGTGGGTGTCGAGCGAGATCCAGCCGTCGGTGTTCACGACGTGCGGCAGCTCGGCGTCCAAGGCCACGGACTCGCCGGCCACCACGGTGAGCTCGCCCTGCCAGGGCTCGTGCTCGTAGCCGCGCGTGACGGCCACCGTGTACGCGCCGGGCACGAGCGGAACGCGCTGACCCTCAGGCAGGATGTCGCGCACCACGGCCCGACCCGACACGGGCACGAACGTGGCGCGCACGGGCAGATCGCCGCCCTCGCCGTCGGTGCCGTGCACCTGTACCCACCCGCCGGGCAGCAGCGGGAGGTCCACGCCGGGTTCACCCGTCCAGGCCACGGGCTCGCTCTCGGGCCGACCGTCGATGCGGGCCACGAGACGCCGCGCGCGGGTGTCGCCGATCGCTGTGGCGGCGTCGATCGCGTAGCGCCCGTCGGGACCGGACTGGGCGCGGTGCAGCGCACGCCAGCTGCCTGCCGCCACCTCCACCTGCAGGTCGACGACAGCGCCCACGACGGGCTCATCGCTCCCTGCCCCGGTGACCGCGCCGCTCACGGCCTGACGCTCGACCGGATCGGTGCCGATGCGCGGACGCGCATCCAGCAGCGCCCGCACGGCGCTGTCTTCGTCGGTGGGACCCACAGCCAGCCACGAGCGCACGGTGGCAGTGTCGCCCGACTGACCCGCCGGCTGCAGCGAGAGCGTGCCTGAGGTGAGCTGCTCGGGGTCGAGCAGCGCGCGCACGCCCGAGACCTCGGTGACGGCGAGCTTTCCTTGGTCGAGGCCGTACGCGTAGGCCCCATCGCCCCCCGAGGCCACGAACCACGGCACGCCCAGCTCCAGGCCGAAGCCCCCGAAGTTCAGCGTGCTGTCGGCGAAGTGGAAGGTGGGCGTGCTGGCATCGGGGAAGAGCGCCGCACCCATCGCCAGCGTGTTGAGCGCATCCGTGGTGTTCTTCACGGTGACGTCGATCGCCAGCGCCGCCGCGTCGGGCGCGAGCGTGTAGGTGACGGTGACCTCGATGCCCATCGGCGCGGCCAGGGGACGTCGGCCACCGGAGGCCGCGGCCCGCCGTGTGAGCTCGAGGTCGACCAGCCAGAAGGCATCGTCGATCGCGTCGACCTGCACGATCGCCGGTCCGCCATCGGCCCCATCCGACACGACCCTGACGGTCTTTCCGCGCAGCATGCGCATCGCCGACGACGTGAAGTCGGTGATCTCCAGCTTGGCCGGCAAGAACGTGAGCTCGCCGAAGCGCTCGGGGCCGGCCTGCTCGCAGCCCTCCATCGCCACAGCATCGAGCGGGGTGCCGCCGTAGTAGACGTAGCTGTGGTCGGAGAAGCCGGTGGGCGTGCCGCCTTGGATCACGAAGGCCGCGTGCGGGTTGGCGAGCAGCACGTCGCCCGCTTGCCCGGTGACGGCAGGCCCCGTGAGCGGGTTGGCGCCCGCGATCGCGCCGGCGTGGGCACCGCGCTCCCACGCGCAGGCGGCGACGCCATCGGTGTCGTCGGTGGTGTCTTGGGGGGTGCCCGTCACGCAGGCGGAGAGGGCCACGAGGGCTAAGCGATGTGTGTCCATCGCATGGCGCTAACGTGACGGTTCGGTGTCGTCCGTCGAGATCGCCGCGGGATCAGCGGGGAACGGGCGCCCCGTCGAACTCGGCCGTGACGGTCCACACGTCGTCGCCGAACAGCGAGGTGACCACGAGCGTGCACGTGTCGACGGCCCCGAGCCCGAACGACAGGCTGGCGGGCGTGGGGATCGTGCCGTCCGTGAGGGTGTGCACCGCTTCGCCATCCCACACGTCGATGCGGCCGGCGAGGTTGAGCGCCACGTACACAGCGCCGTTGTTGGCCACAGCGAGGCCATCGGGCGTGGTGCCGGGGTCAAAGGCCACGACCTTCTCGCTGGCGCCTGCTTTCTCGCCATCCAGCGTGATGGCCACAAGGCCCGGGTTCGTGAACGTGCTCGCCACCCAGAGCGTCTTCCCGTCGGGCGAAAAGCCCATGCCGTTGGGCGAGGAGATGCCGCTGGCCCACACGCTGACCTCGCCGGCGTCCCACTCGAAGATGCGGGTGTCGAAGTCGTCGCTGATCAGCAGCGTGCCCCAGGGCGTGGGCAGCAGGAAGTTCGGCTTCGCGATGGTGGGCGTGTCGTAGCGCTTGCCCTGGCCATCCGGCTGGACCTCGTAGATCGCGGGCTTCGGATCGCCCACGCCGTCTTCCCACACGGCCACCCAGACCGCGTCGTTCCACCAGGCGGCGCCCACTCCGCGCGGGGTGAGGAGCACCTGCTCGGCCTCGCCGCCGTCGATCTTCCACAGGTGGTCGTCGCCCACGACGTAGACCGGGCCAGCCGGATCGAGCGCGAGCCCCTCGGTGCCCGACCACGGGCCGTCGGTGAGCAGCGGGGTCACCGTGCCTGGGGCTTCCGTGCACGGCGACGGAATCACCGTGTCGGAGTCGGAGTCGACGTCGGTGTCGGTGGGCAGGTCGTCGTCGGGATCGGCCGACGTGCAGGCTGCGGCGAGCGCGAGCACCAGGGCTGTGGAGCGCCTCATGCGGCGACCAAGGCGGCGATGGCGGCGCTGCGATCGGGGGCGCCGTACACGGCCGACCCGCTCACGAGCACGTTCGCCCCGGCGGCGGTGAACCGCGCGGCGTTGCTGGGCTTCACACCGCCGTCGACCTCGATGAGGGTGGGGAGGCCCAGCGCATCGATGCGGGCGCGCAGCCTTTCGATCTTCGGGAACACGGCCTCGATCAGCGACTGCCCGCCAAAGCCCGGGTTCACCGACATCACGAGCACGAGGTCGAGCTGGTCGAGCACGTAGTCGAGCACGGTCTCAGACGTGTGCGGGTTGAGGCTCACGCCGACCTTCGCGCCGGTGGCACGGATCGCCTGCAGCGTGCGGTGCAGGTGGGTGCAGGCCTCGGCGTGCACGGTGATCAGGTCGGCGCCAGCGTCGCGGAAGTCCTGCAGGTAGCGGTCGGGCTCCACGATCATCAGGTGCACGTCGACGAAGCCGTTGCGGCCTCCGCTCTTGGCGGCGCGGTGCACGGCCTGCGTGACGACCGGGCCGATGGTGATGTTGGGCACGAAGCGGCCGTCCATCACGTCGACGTGGACCCAGGTGGCGCCGCGGTCGAGCACGTCGACGACCTCGTCGTGGAGGCGACCGAAGTCGGCCGAGAGGATGCTGGGGGCTACGATGGCCATGCGAGCGAGTCTCCGACGGCGAGGCGCGCGCCGTTCGCGAAGTCGTGGCCGGACACCGGCTTGCGCCCGGGCGCCTGGACCCTATCGAGGCGCAGCGCGCCGTGGCCCGTGGCCACCACCAGCGGCGAGATCGACAGCACCGCGCCGGGTGTGCCCGCTCCCTCCACCGGCACCGCCTCCAGCAGCTTGAGCGGGCCCTCGGCCATGGGCACGAACCCGCCCGGCCACGGCGTCATCGCGCGGATCTGGCGGTCGAGGTCCACCGCCGGACGCGACCAGTCCACGCGCCCGTCGTCCTTGCTGATCTTCGGGGCCCAGGTGGCCTGCGCTTCGTCCTGTGGGTTCGGCACCAGCGTGCCGAGCTGGGCCAGGGTGTCCACCGCGATCTGCGCCGAGAGCACCATCAGGCGGTCGTGCAGCGCGCCGGCGGTCTCGTGCGGCCCAATGGGCGTGGAGGTCTCCAGGTAGACGGGGCCGGTGTCGAGGCCCTCGGCCATGGCCTGGGTGCACACGCCGGTGACCGCATCACCCGCGAGCACAGCGGCCTGGATCGGAGCGGCCCCTCGCCAGCGCGGAAGCAGCGACGCGTGCACGTTCACGCACCCGAAGCGCGGGATGGCCAGCAGCTCGGCGGTGAGGATGCGCCCGTAGGCGATCACCACGGCCACATCGGGCTGAAGTGCCTTGAGCAGGGCGGGGAACTCCCCGGTCTTGATGCGGGTGGGCTGCTGGAGCGTCAGGCCCAAGGCGACGGCGCGGGCGGCCACGGGCGGCGGCGTGAGCTTCTGACCGCGACCCGAAGGCCGGTCGGGCTGGGCCACCACGCACACCACCTCGTGCCCGGCGTCGATGATCGCGTCCAGCGTGGGCACCGCGAAGTCAGGCGTGCCCATGAACACCAGCCTCATGCCTGCTCCACGTGCTTCGGCCGGGTCCATGCGCGGAGCACCCGCCGCCCGAGCGCCACCGTGTCCGCTACGCGCCCTGATGTTCGGGCTCCGCCTGCGCAGGCGCCTGACGAAGCGCCTGCTTTCGGCGGACCCTCACCGGGCGCTCCGCACTCGGCACCGGATTGGGCGGCGGGCACTCCGCTCCCCGCCCCCGCCTCCGCCCGAGCGCGCGGCAAGCGTCGGTCTTGGCGCATGTACGCGTCGGCGTGATGCCGACCTTCGGCCGACACCACGCCGACGCCGTGCCCGGTGTTGTCTCGGCCCGAAGCGAGCCGAGTCGGATGCCTCGGCCTCACGGGGCGCTGGGCTGGCTGGCGGCCTGCTTCTTCGTGCGCTGCAGGTAGCGGGTGCGGCGGAAGTGGCTCACGCGG
>CAYNFK010000063.1:0-27115 GCA_964396405.1 uncultured Enterobacteriaceae bacterium | reverse complement strand
CAGCGTGGCTCTCGGAGATCACCGGGTTCGCCGAGGTGTCACTCCAGCCCAACGCGGGCAGCCAGGGCGAGTACGCCGGTCTGCTCGTGATCCGCGCCTACCAGCAGGCTCGCGGTCAGGCCCATCGCACGGTGTGCCTGATCCCCACATCCGCGCACGGCACCAACCCCGCCAGCGCGGTGATGGCGGGCTTTGAGGTCGTGGAGGTCGCATGCGACAGCCAGGGCAACGTCGATCTCGTCGATCTGGCCGCTAAGGCCGAGCAGCACAGCGAGCGCCTGGGTGCGCTGATGGTCACGTACCCGTCCACGCACGGCGTGTTCGAAGAGGGCATCCGCACGATCTGTGGCACGGTGCACGCACACGGCGGCCAGGTCTACATGGACGGTGCCAACCTCAACGCGATGGTGGGCATCTGCCGACCGGGCGATCTGGGCGCGGATGTCTGCCACCTGAACCTGCACAAGACCTTCGCGATCCCGCACGGCGGCGGCGGGCCCGGCATGGGCCCCATCGGCGTTGCGGCCCACCTCGCGCCTTACCTTCCGGGTCATCCGGTGGTGGCTTGTGGCGGCGAGCAGGCGATCGGCCCGGTGTCGGCCGCCCCCTGGGGCAGCGCGAGCATCCTGCCGATCTCGTGGTCCTACGTGCGCATGCTCGGCGCCGACGGCCTTCGCCGCTCCACGGCCTCCGCGCTCCTTGCCGCGAACTACGTCGCCAAGCGCCTCGCGGGTCACTACCCCGTGCTCTACACCGGCCAGAACGGGCTCGTGGCGCACGAGTGCATCCTCGACTGCCGCGGCTTCAAGGCCACGGCCGACATCGCTGTGGATGACATCGCGAAGCGGCTCATGGACTACGGCTTCCACGGCCCCACGATGTCGTTCCCGGTGTCGGGCACGCTGATGGTCGAGCCCACCGAGAGCGAGAGCAAGGAAGAGCTTGACCGCTTCATCGACGCGATGATCGCGATCCGCAACGAGATCCGGGCCATCGAGGAGGGCCGCATGCACCGCGACGACAACCCGCTCAAGCACGCGCCCCACACGCTCCCCGCGGTCGTTTCGGATGGGTGGGCCCACGCGTACGGTCGCGAGCTGGCGGGCTTCCCGGCCCCGTCCACCCGCCGCCACAAGTGCTGGCCCACCGTGGGTCGTGTGGATGGTGTGCTCGGCGATCGTGTGCTGATCACCGTGCTGCCGCTGGATGCGTAGACCGGTCGCGCTGGCGCTATGGCTGGTGTGCGCCGCGTCGGCGTGGCCGGTGCTGCGCCCAGGCGACGCTGCGGTGGCCGACCAGTCCTGGGAGGCCGCTGAGCGCATCGCAGGCGACGATCCCGGGGCGAAGGTGTGGGTCGACGCGGCGTGGTTTCAGCTGCGCGTCGCGCCGGGGCAGGAGGCCTGGCCGCGTGCCCGTGCGCGCCTGGCTCAGGTGGGGGCGCAGCGGCGGGCGTTGCTGCCCGACGACCGCGGAGGCCGTCGCCGGCCGCCGCCCGAGCTCGCGGAATAGCGCCTGCTAGTGCTTGCAGGAGCGGGCGAGCACACCGGCCGGGTCGGCGTCGAACGCGGCCTTGCAGGACTCGGAGCACGCGTGCGCCGTGTACTCACCCACGGTGCTGGCGTGGTCGGCGCTGCCGTCCATGCCCAGGCCGCAGTTGGCACAGCGGTGGATCACCTTGTCGGCCGTGCCGTCCTGCAGGTCGGCGTGGTCGAGGCAGGTGGCGTCGGGCGCGGGGGCGTTGCCTTCTGCGGCGCCCTCGGTGGGCACTTCCTGCGTGGCAGCTTGGGTGGTGGCTTCGGGCGCGGGCTCCGGCACGGGCTGGGACGTGGGTGCGCCACCACAAGCGAAGAGCAGGGTCAGCAGGGCGGTGAACAGCATGGGAGCCTCGGGGCAGGGGGTTCAGAACGGGCGCAGCACCACGAGGAACACGATGCCGATCATCAGCACGGTGGGGACCTCGTTCATCACGCGCAGCCACTTGTGGTCGTAGGCCGTGCGATCGACAGCCAGCTTCTTCGCCGTGCGCACGGCGAGGCCGTGGTGGGCAGAGAGCAGCAGCACGAGGCCGAGCTTTGCGTGCATCCAGCCCTTCGAGAGCAGGCCCGGCTGCACGTAGAGCATGCCGAGGCCGAACAGCCAGGTGGCGATCATCGCGGGCGTCATGATCGCCTTACGAAGGCGGCCTTCCATCACCAGGAAGCGCTCGATGACCACCGGCTCGGTCTCCATGGCGTGGTACACGAGCAACCGCCAGAAGTAGAGCACGCCCGCCATCCACGCGATGACGGAGACAATGTGCAGCGCCTTGAGCCACAGGAAGGTCATGGGGCAGGACTAACCCGCCCCATGCCTACCGGCGGACCCCACACCATGGGGCAGCATGGGGACGCGCTCAGACGGCCTCGGCGTAGTCTTCGAGGTTCTGGCGCCGCGTCGCATGCCGGAGCTTACGGAGCGCCTTGAGCTCGATCTGACGGATGCGCTCACGGGTGAGGGCGAAGCGCGAGCCGATCTCTTCGAGGCTGTAGGTGGTGGGCTCGCCGATGCCAAAGCGCATCCGGATCACCTTCTCTTCGCGCGGCGTGAGCGAAGCGAGCACCTCCCCGATGTGATCGGCGAGCGATGCGTTCTCGACGCCATCTGACGGCATCACCTCGTCGGGGTTCACCACGAAGTCCATCACCTTGCTGTCGCCATCCTCGCCGACTTCGGCATCGAGCGACATGGGCTCGCGAACCAGCGCGAGCACCTCTTCCACCTCTTCGCGGCCGACCGAGACGGCGTCCGCGATCTCATCGACGTTCGGCTCACGCCCCAGCTTCTGGTACATGTGCTTGCGACAGGCGTTGATGCGGTTGACGATCTCCAGCTTGTAGATCGGGATGCGGATCGTGCGGATCTGGCTCTCGATGGCCCGCACGATGGCCTGGCGGATCCACCACGAAGCGTAGGTGGAGAACTTGAAGCCGCGCGTGTAGTCGAACTTCTCGACGGCGCGCATCAGGCCCAGGTTGCCCTCTTGGATGAGGTCGCTCATCGGCAGGCCGCGGTAGACGTACTGCTTGCTGATCGACACCACCAAGCGCAGGTTCGCCTTGATCAGCGTGGCCTTAGCGAGCTCCATGTCGGGGCCCATCGCCGTGATGCGGCGAGCCACCTCCACCTCTTCGTCGCCCTTGAGCAGGGGAATGGCTCCCATGTTCGCGAGGTAGCGGTCGAGAACCTCACCGCCTTCGCCTGGCGGCAGTCGCAGTGTGCGTGATCCCATGGTCGCCTCCCGGAGTTGCACCCCGTGCCACACAGAGACTTGGCAACTGCCGTGCCAGCCTGCCCGAACGCCGCACCTGCGACGGATAGTGCACGTTGCTTGGGGATCGGCGTTTCGGGATTTCCGAAGTCGTGCCAGTTCTGGCACACGATCCGAGGCCAGAACTGGAGCGGTGTGCCAGATCTGGGATTGGCCGGAGCGAGCGCGGCAGAGCGCCGTCGCTCGCGCTAGGAAGGCCCATCGTGGGAGGGAAGGTTGTTCGAGTACCTGGTGGCCGGCGGGCCCGTGATGGTGCCGATCGCGCTGTGCTCCGTGGTGGCGCTCGCCGCCTTCTTGGAGCGCATGTGGGCGCTGCGTCGTGTGCGCGTCGTCCCCGATGCCTTCGTCTCGGAGGTGGTGGAGACGCTGCGGCAGGGTCGCCCGGATGAAGCGCTGGTGCGCTGCCGCGGGCAGGTCAGCGTCGCGGCGCGCCTTCTGGGTGCAGCGATCGAGCAGCGAGGCGATGACCGCGCACGACGTAAGGAGCGCCTCGAAGAGATGGGTCGGCGCGAAGCGGCGGAGCTTGAGCGCGGCGTGGCCATCTTGGGCACGGTGGCCAGCATCGCGCCGCTGCTCGGACTGCTCGGCACCGTCGGCGGCATGATCGTCACCTTCGAGGTGATCGATGTGCAGGGCCTCGGCAACGTCTCCAGCCTCGCCGGCGGCATCAGCCAGGCCCTGATCACCACCTTTGCGGGCCTGTGCGTGGCGATCCCTGCGCTGGTGGCCAACCGCTACGTGCTCGGTCGCATCGATGGCATGCTGCTCGACCTCGAAGAGCTGGTGAGCGTGGCGCTCGATCTGCTCGATCCGAAGGAGCTGGCGCCGTGAAGTTCTCAGCACCCCGCCGCGCCGACCCCATGGTCGATCTGTCTCCGATGATCGACGTGGTGTTCCAGCTCGTGCTGTTCTTCATGGTGTCCACCACCTTCGTCACGGCACCGGGCATCGACGTCGACCTCCCGCGCGCCAGCACCCAGGCCACGCTCAACGAGCAAGAAGACATCGACGTGTGGATGACCACGGAGGGTGCGATCTACGTCGACGATGTGCCCGTCGACGCCGCCACGCTCCGCTCCAAGCTCCTCGATGCCGCAAAGCGTGATGCGGGCACGCTCGTGATCCTCAAGGCCGATGCCGGCGTGAGCCACGGACGGGTGGTCACCGTGATGGATGTGGCCCGCGAGGTGGGCCTCTCGAAGCTCGCGATCGCCACGGAAGCGCCCACGGTGGAAGCAGGCGGGTCGGGCGAGGATCGGTGAGGTAGGATGTCGCGAGGAGACGCCATGTCCCGGCTGCTGCAGGCCCTTCGTTACCAGGTGCTGCCCACGCTGCTGCTGTTCGGCATGGCGGCGTTCACCATCTACGGTGAGCACGGCTACATCGCGTACCGGGCCCGTGTGCGCGAGGCGGCCGCAGCACGTGAGGTGCTCGCGCAGTTCGAGCGTGAGAACGATCGGCTCCTGCTGCGCGCTTCGTCCCTGCACGACGATCCCGTCATGCTCGAGCGGCTCGTCGCGGATGAGCTGCGGCTGGTGCGTCCCGGCGGCCACCTCTACGTGTTCCACGACGAGGCCGATGGCAGCCCCGGAGCGCGCCCCTCGTGGTAGGTCACGCCGAGCTGCTGTGGGCCGCATTCTTGGCGGCCGGTGTGCCGCACGCCGGCGTGCCGTGGCCGGTGCGCGTGGTCGTGGGTCTCCTCGGCCTCCTGGGTCTGCTCGCGGGCGGGCGGTTGGGCCGCGATGGCCTTCGCCTGGTGTTGACCGCGCTGGGCGGTGTGCTCGGCGTCGTGCTCGTGTCGCTGGCGGTCACCGTGCCAAACACCGGTGCGGCCTGGACGCTCGGCGGTGGCGTCGCGATGGTCGCGGGTGCGCTGCTGCTGGTCGAGCGCGTCTCGTGGCGTCTGGCGCTCGCGCTGGGCGGCTTCGTGGCTGGGGCGTGCTTGGGGCAGGTGGTCCTGCCCGAGGGCATCGTGCCGGTGGTGATCGCGGCCACCTTCGCGCTCGTGGCGCCGTGGGTCTACGAGCCTGCCACCCGCTTCGTCTCCCCGCTGCTCGCTGTGCCGGCTATCTTCTGGGCTACCGGGAGCTTCGGCGGCATCGTGCTCTGGGTCGCCCTGGTGGGTGTGGGCATCACCGTGCAGCTGTTCTCAGGTCCCGCTCATGTCGATCTTCGACCCATTCCGGATGCCCCCGACTGGCGACGTGCTGCAGCGCGTCGCTGAAGGTTGCCCCGGCACGGTCCGACTGGATACTCCCGCCTCGGAGGGAAGCCATGCTCTACGCAATCGCTGCCGTTTTCATCGTTGCGGCCGTGGTGCTGATCGTGGTGGCCAAGCGCGAGTACGGTAAGCAGTCCGGCGGCGATGGCGAGGGCCCCATGGTTCCGCGCGCCCCTGCGGCTCCGCCCCCCGCTCCCAAGCCGCCTCCTGCGTACGCTGCCCGTCAGGCCGACAACCTCCCCGGCGCGCCTACGGCCGTCCCCCCGCCCGTGGTGGTCGCGCCTCCTCCTGCCGCTCCGGCCGGCATGGGTGGCAACTCCGCCGCCAGCCGTCGCTCGGCCGGTGCCACGATCATCGCGTTCGACGATGACGACGACGACGACCAGGCCTGATCTCCGCAGCTTGGGCACGTAGGAGCCTCGATGCGGGATCCGGTCGCTGAGTGGTCGGCTGCGCCTGGGCGCGTCCCTGGCGTGGTGCTCACCGTGGAGCATGCAGGGGAGGCGCTCCCCGAGGGCGTGAGCTGGCCGGAGGCTGACCTCCGGTTGGTGGGTACGCACTGGTTCTCAGACCTCGGCATCGTGCCGTTCACGCGCGCCCTGGCCGAGCTCACCGGGGCGCCGGCTGTGTTGTCGCGGTTCAGCCGCCTGTGGGTCGACCCCAATCGTCCGCTGGACGCACCCACGCTGTTTCGAGCGGAGGCTGAGGGTCTGCCCGTCGTGCTCAACCAGCAGCTCGACGATGCGCAGCGGGCCGAGCGCATCGAGCGCTGCTGGCGACCCTACCATGCCGCGGTGGATGCCCTGGTGGCCCGCCATCCAGGTGCCGATGTGCTGGGCCTCCACAGCTTCACGCCCACCTACGAGGGTCGCGCGCGCGCCGTCGAGATCGGCGTGCTGTTCGACGAGGACGACGAGCTTGCCGCGGCGTGGATGAAGGCCCTCGCGGGGAAGGGCTTTGATGTGCAGGCCAACGAGCCTTGGTCAGGGAAGCAGGGTCTGATGTACAGCCCGCAGCGCCACGCCACCCACCACGGAAGGCAGGCGATCGAGCTGGAGGTGCGGCAGGACCTGCTGCTCGACCCGGCGCAGTGTGCGGAGGTGGCCCGCCTGGTCGCGCAGGTCATCGCCGAGCTCCACCCGCCAAGAGGCTAGTCCTCGGCCACCACGCGGTCGATCTCCCCCGGGAAGGACTGCACGAGCACGCGCTCGATGCCGCCCTTCAGGGTGAGGGAAGCCGCAGGACAGGATCGACACGCGCCCACCAGGCGCACCGTGGCCACCCCGTCCTCGATCGCGATCAGCTCGGCGTCTCCACCGTCGGCGTGCAGTGCAGGCAGGATCTGCTGGGCCAGCACCGTTCGCGCTGCGGCGAGCACGTCGCCAGCGGGTGCGCTCTCCCGCTCGGTGGCCGGCTCGCCCAGGGCGAGCGCCCACGCGCGCACGGCTGTGCCGACCGCTGCATCCAACGTCGACCACGGCGTGCCCGGCACGCGCTCCACGGTGAGCGTGTTGTCGCGCAGGAGCACCCCGACCACATCGGGGCGGGCGAGCAGGTGGGCAGCGAGCCAGGGCGGTCGGCTCGCCAGGGTCGCAGCGTACACGCGTCCGTGCGCCAACGTGCGGTCGGTGGCGTAGGCGCGCCCGTTGGGGTTCGGCGTCTCCCGAGCCGTCACCTTCACGTCCACCAGCAGCCTCCAGCGCTGCCCGTCGTGCTCGATCGTCGTGCCGTGGAGCCGCGCGAAGATGGCGTCGTCGCACACCACGGGAAGACCCTCGAAGCCTGGGTGACCAATCCCTACGGGTCCTTCCTGCACCCGCACCCAGGAGCCCGCGGGCACCGGCTCCAGGAGCAGGGTGGCTCCCGATCCGGCAGGCAGCGCACCCAACCGGCGCAGCGCGCCAGGTCCCAGCCGCGGCGGGTGCTGCACGCCAGGCGTAGGTGTGCGCTCGAGCCCCAGCGCTTGCACAAAGGTGGTCCAGAGGCCCAAGGCCATCTCCAGACCCCTACCTAGTCACGATCCCCGCGGGCGAACATGCGCAGGATGTCGGCTGGGGAGGCAGGCTTGGCGAACAGGTAGCCCTGACCTTCGTTGATCCCTAGGCGGCGCAGCCAAGCGAGCTGGTCCTGGGTCTCGATGCCCTCGGCCACGAGCTTGAGGCCGAGGCTCTCAGCGAGGTCGGCGATCGTGGACACCACACGTGTCTTGCGTCCGTCCTGACCGAGCCCTTCCACGAACGACTTGTCGACCTTGAGCGCGTCGGCCGGCATCCGCGCCAGGTACTGCAGCGCCGAGTAGCCCGTGCCGAAGTCGTCGATGAGGATCTGAATCCCGGCTTCGCGCAGGGACTGGAGCACGGCGATCACACCGTCTGCATCCGAGAGTGCGCTCGCTTCGGTGACCTCCAGCCGCAGCCGGTTGGGCTCCAGGTTGGCTCCGCGCAGCGCCGACCGAACCTCCCGCTCCACGTCTGTGGCCTGAAACTGGGTGGGAGACACGTTCACCGTGACGTACGTGGAAGCGAGCTCGGGCCGCGCCTCCTGCAGGCCCCGCAGCGCCGCACAGGCTTGCTCCAGCACCCACCGGCCGATGGGCACGATCAGGCCGTTGCGCTCGGCCAGGGGGATGAACTCGGCGGGCGACACGAGCCCCCGCTCGGGATGACGCCAGCGGAGCAGGGCCTCGAAGCCCAGCACGGTGGCATCGGCGAGGCGCACGATGGGCTGGAAGTGGACCTCGAAGGCGCGAGCCTGCAGCGCGGTGCGCAGGTCGCGATCGAGCTGGAGGCGGTTGCGCTGCTGGGCGCGCAGCTCGTCGGTGAACGGCACCAGCCGAACGTGCTTCGCCGACCGCGCCCTCTCCAGCCCGGCGTGTGCGTCCCGGAAGGCGGACTCGGGCAGGCCCGCCGTGTCGGTGGCCTTGGCGGTGCCGGCGTGCGCGCCTGCATAGACGAGGTCGGCACCGAGCGAGACGGGTCCGGTGAGGGCGGCCACGATGCGCCGGCCAACGGCCTCCGGCGACTCGTCTTCGCTGACCAGCAGCACGGCGAACTCGTCTGAGCCCACCCGCGCCACGATGCGGTCGGGCAGCAACCCCCCAATGCGATCCCCGGCCCAGCGCAGCATGAGGTCGCCGGCTTCGTGCCCCAGGCCGTCGTTGATGCCGTGCATGCCGTCCAAGTCGACGACGATCACTGCAAACTCACGCCCTTCGCTCGCGAGGCGACGATGGGCCTCGCGCACATGGGCCAGGAAGGTCTCGCGGTTGGGCAGGCCGGTGAGCGCGTCGGCGGACCGTGAGAAGCCGATGTCGTTCTTGGGGCGGGTGCTCACATGGCCACGCAGGGCCGGGTGGCCACTGGGGCCGCGCTTGACCGCGCCGTGCACCGAGATCTCCACACGACCGTCGGGGCCGTCGAGCTCATGGCGCTGCTGGAAGGTCTGCGCACCGCGCGCGATCTGCGCGATGACCTCCTGCTGGAGCAGGTTGCGCACGTCGTCACGCGACACGTCGAGGGTGTGACCGGCGTTCACGAACAGGCGCTTGGTGCCTGCATCGAACACCCACTCGGTGAGCTTGGGCTCGGCCTCGGATCCCTGCCGTTGCCGCGCTCGGCGCAGGCGGCGCTGCCAGGCCACAGCGCGCTCGAGTGCGCTCTCCAACAGCGCAGGGGAGCCCATCGGCAGCGTGCCGGCGAGCCCTGCACCGAGCACGTGGATCTCCAGGTCGGGGTCGGGCTCGGCCGACCACAGCAGCACCGCTGGACCCTCAGGCGTGTTGAGGCTGCGGAGCAGCTCAGCGTCGGCCGTGGGCGGCAGGATCACGACGTCGGCGGTGGCGACCGCACCCGCCGCGTCGGCTGCGCTCAGGCTCGCCACCTCCTCCACCACGATGCGCTGGCCGAGCACGGCCAGGGCGCTCGCCATGGCGAGACCCACCCGGTCGTCATCGTGGACGAGCAGGGCACGAATGGCGGTGGTGGTGAGCGGAGCGTGCACGGCACCCATCCTACCCCCAAGTTCCCATCCGAGGGGAGGCGTCCCTCTACATCGGATCGATGGGACTCAACTTTCGGGGCGATCGCGCTTTTGGTACTGGCCTCGTGCCAGTCGGCTGCGGACCTTGTCGGCCTGGCGTCGCTTGTAGAGCGCGTGGGCGCTGTCGCCCTCTTCGTTGCGCGCGTCGGTGCGTGCGTCCACGATCTGGAACTCCGTGGTGATGTAGACCACGCGCCCGAGCGACACCTCGGTACCGGGTGGCTGAGCATCGGGGGAGAGGCGAACCGGCAGATCGATGATGAAGTTGATGATGCGGTAGCCAGCGCCCGAGAAGCCGTTGCGGGCGGCACCGCTGGCGAGTGCCTCGGGGGGAAGTGCCTGCAGGGCGGCGCGCGTGTCGAGGTCGAGCGCGTCTTCGAGGCTCTGGGGGTCGAGCAGGTTGTTGTGCGACTGGCCGGGCATCACCAGGTTGAACGGAAAGCCATGGTGCACGAGCCACGCGAGCGCGGGGCCGATGTCCTCGGGCGTCTCCATCACCACCCTGTAGCGGAGCTTGTCGAACACCCGAGCGGCCACGTCGTCGCGCTTCGACAGCAGCTTCGCGATCACGCTCGCGCGGGTCTTGCGTGAGCCGTAGAACGCCACCAACGGGAGGCCGTCGTCGCGCATCCGGTTGGCCGTGGCCGCCATGCGAAGGTGGGCGAAGTCGTGCAGGACCCGCTCGGACACCGACACCCGCGTGCGCAGCTCGGCGGCCTCCAGGTGCTGCATCACGTGCATCAGCTTGAGGATCATGCACGACAGCACCTGGGTGCGGCGGAACCCGCGGGTGTCGCTGGCCCACAGGAAGACCTGCCGGATGTCGGGCACGTCGCGGATCTTCGCGGGCACGCGGAGCTGGAGGTACTCCTCGACGTAGGTGACCGCCTCCCGGAACAGCCACCGCGCGCGCTGCTCGTCGAGAGCGTCATCGAGGTCGAACAGGTGAAGGTGGAGCAGTCGATCGACGTCGGCGGCGTCGGTGAAGGCTGCCTTGTGCCAGTCGACGACTGAGCCGCCGGTGAGCAGCAGCCGGATGGCCTCCACGTCGCCCAGCGTGAGCGGCGCGCCCTCCACGTGGGTGGTGAACGTGGCATCAAGCTCGAGCATGTCGCGCCGCATGCGCACTCCTGGGCTAGGCCGACGGTTCGCCGCGCGCTACCGCGTGTGGCCGGGAGGGTATTGCGTGGCACGAGCGTCCACCATCGCACACATGGAGGGCCGAGTCACGGCGGCCAAGGGTCGGCGCGTGGTCGTGCGCTCGGATGGCCGCGACGTCACGTGCATGCTCTCGGGCCTGCGGGCTGTGGTGGGCGATCGCGTGCAGTTCCTCGATGCACCCGGTCTGGGCGGCAAGCTCACCGAGGTTCTGCCCCGCACCAACGCGCTCACCCGCTGTGAGGCCAACGGTCGTGAAGAGGTGCTCGCCAGCAACCTCGGCGGCCTGCTCGTGTGCGCGTCGGTGGAGAGCCCGCCCTACAGGCCGGGCCTCGTCGACCGCTACCAGGTGGGTGCCTCCGCCGACAATCTTGGCTGTGGCTTGGTGATCACCAAGTCCGACCTCGGCATTCCCGCGGATGTTGAGGACGACCTCGCGCTGCGCGAGGCAGCCGGCATGGTCGTCCACCGGGTGTCCTGCCACACCGGCGCGGGCCTCGAAGGGCTCCGGGGCTGGCTCGCGGGCGCGTCCGAGGCAGGGCCTTGGGCGCTGGTGGGGCACTCGGGCGTGGGGAAAACCTCGTTGATCGGGGCCCTGATGCCTGGTCAGGACGTTGGTCCCATCGGGGAGATCTCGGCCTACTGGGACCAGGGACGTCACACCACGGTGGGCGCGCGCCTGTTTGAGCTGGGTGAGGGTGCCGAGCTCGTCGACTCCCCAGGCATCCGTTCCTTCTTGCCCGGCGGCCTCACGGCGGTCCTGGTGCGCGACCACTTTCCGGGACTCGGGCCGTGCGGCTGTCGTTACCGGGACTGCTTGCATCGTGAGGGGGAGGACGGCTGCGCCGCGGCGTCGGTGCTGGCTCCCCCGGAGTTGCTGCGCTACCGGCGTCTATTGGCCGAGGTCACCGAGATTGATGCGCGCCGTCGTCCTTAGCCTGCTGTTTCCTGCGCTCGCGTGGTCTCAGGACTTCACGGATCCCGAAGACTTGAGCCTCGGGCCGCTGCCGAAGAAGGCCGCCGACGCGCCCCCGGTCGAGGCGCCCGCCGAGCCCCCGGTCGACGCACCCGCCGAGCCCCAGGCCGATGTTGCCCCCGACGCTGCGCCCACGCCCACGCCTTCGGTCGAGGCCGTGGCCACCGAGGACGTTGCTCCCGAGCCGCCCACCCCGGCGCTGTGGCGCAACACCATCGCGATCGGTGCCACGGGCGGCTACGAGTTTGCCACCGCCCAGCCGGTCGCTGGGCTCGGGTTCTCGCTCCACCACGACGGCGTGCGCGGCGTCGCGCCCATCGCGCGGGCAGCTTCGCTGGCGGCGTTCTCCGACCAGCGCCCGATGTTTCAGGTGGAGGCCGGCTTCATGGCCGTCACCCGATCCCAGCAAGGCCTGGTGCGCATCGGGCTCGCGGGCGGCACGCTCATCCAGGTGGCCGACTTTCCCACGCCCCTGCAGGTGGGCACGCCGGTGGAGGGCTCGGTCGGTCAGCCCGCGTTCTTGCCGTACGGCCAGGTGCTCGCCGAGGTGGGAGGGTTCAAGCCGCTGAACACGAAGGGCATCCTGGCCTGGGCTGTCGGCGTGCGCCTAGGTGCCGGCGCAGCCGTGGGCCGCGTGGAGTGCGAAGAGTCCGAGCAGGGCTGTGTGGCCGTGCGTGCCGGGTTCCTCGGCGGTGTCTACGGCCGGGTGCGGTTCCACGAAGGCGTGTTCCTCGAGGTGCTCGCGGGCCCCACCTCGATGATCTCGCTGGGCTACGCGCTCACCCCGAAGTGGAAGCGAGCCGCGCCCTGATCCTGCGCTACGGCTGAACCCACGAGAACCGCCACCCGGCACCTTCGCGTTCGTACACGTGGCGCACGTGGAGTCGGTCGGGTTGACCTTGCCACAGCTCCAAGCGCTCGGGCATCAAGCGGTAGCCATGCCAGTGCGGCGGCCGCGGCACCGGGCCGTCGCCAAAACGCGCGGCGTGCTCGGCCACGCGCGCGAGAAGCTCCGACCGATCGGTGAGCGGCGCCGACTGATCACTCGACCAACCCGCGAGCTGGGATCCTCGGGGTCGGCTGGCCCAGTACGCATCGGCTTCGGCATCCGAGATGCGCTCGACGGGGCCCTCCGCGATCACCTGCCGCTGCAGCGACTTCCAGTGCAGCAGGGCTGCTGCATGGGGGTGCGCTTGCAGGTGCTGACCTTTCCTTGAGCGCGTGTTGGTGAAGAACACGAGGCCTGCCTCGCTCACGAACTTCAGCAGCACGGTGCGCAGGGTTGGGCGGCCCCGGGCATCCACCGTGGCCACCTGCATGGCGTCGGGCACGTCGGGCTCGGATGCTTCCGCCTCGCGAATCCAAGCGGCCAGGGGCTCCCATGGCGCCGACGTTGGGTCAGCCACCGAGCAGGCCCTTCTTGAGCGTCTCGTTCACGGGCGGGTCGCCGAGGAAGATCGACCACAAGGAGCGCATGAACTTCACGCTCTCCAAGGTGGCGCGCAGCTGCCCGTTGGTGGTGATGGTGGTGCCCTTACCCGGCACGTAGTCGATGATGATCTTGTCGCCCGCCACGGCATCGTGGCCCATGATGCGCTCGAGCTCGGCATACTGCGGCGCGAGGTCTTCGATGCCGGTCTGGAGCGCGCGCCCCTCGCGGAACACCTCCACCATCTTGTCGGCCGAGACCCGCTTGTAGAGGAAGTCCATCGTGATGCGCTTGGGCACATCGGGGTCGATGGCGGCCTTTCCGTCCGTGGTCTTGGCCGGCAGGTAGAGCCCGCCCACGTAGATGTCGATCCACATGAACTCGCGCAGGCCCGCACCGTTGAGCACGAGCTTGGCCCCGCCGACTTCGACCGTGTCGGGCAGGGTGACGCCTGCGAGCTCACGCGCAGAAGCCGAGGTGATTCCGAGAGCGAGCAGCAGGGTCAACATCCAACCTCCAACCCGCGAAGGCAGGGCCCTATGCCCCGGCTAGCGGCCGCACACATGGAACTTCAAGAACGCAGCCGACTCTTGCCGCGGGTGATTGCCGCCGAGCACCACGAGCTCGTCGCCGGGCTGCACATGGCCCAGGTGGAGCAACAGGCGCTCGGCGGCCTCGGTCATCTCTTCGATGCCGTGCACCACAGGGAGCAAGATCGGCGTGACGCCCCACACGAGCGCCATGGCATCGACCACCCGGGGGTTGGAGCTCATCGCAAAGATGGGGCCGCGCGCGCGCAGCCGGCTCATGAACCGTGCTGTGGCACCGGAGTGCGTGAACACGATCAATGGACGGGGGGCCTCTGAGAGCGCCCAGCACGCTGCGCGGCACGCTGCACCCGCGGGTCCATCGAGGGGAGGCAGGTCGCGGATGAACGTGGTGTGGAGGAACGGACTCGCCTCGGCGGCGCGCGCGATCGCGTCCATCGTGCGGACGGACTCGAGCGGGTAGCGCCCCACGCTCGTCTCGCCAGACAGCATCACGGCGTCGGTGCCGTCGAAGATCGCGTTGGCCACATCGGTGGTCTCGGCGCGCGTGGGCCGAGGGTTACGCTCCATGCTGTCGAGCATCTGAGTGGCCGTGATCGCGAGCTTTCCCTTCCGTGCTGCGGCCGCGAGGATGCGCTTCTGGAGCACCGGCACCGTGGGCAGCGGTACCTCCACGCCGAGGTCGCCGCGCGCCACCATCACGCCGTCGGCGACATCGAGGATCGCGTCGAGGTTGTCGAGCGCCTCCGGCTTCTCGATCTTGGCGATGATCGGGGCGTCGCAGCCGAGCGCCTCCAGGCGCCTCCGCAGGTCGATCACGTCGTCCGCCCGTCGCACGAACGACTGCGCCACGTAGTCGACAGCCACCTCCACGGCGACAGCGAGGTCGGCGAGGTCCTTCTCCGAGAGGGACGGAGCCGACACCTCCACGCCGGGGAGGTTGATGCCCTTGTGCGAGCCCAGCAGGCCGCCCTCGTCGATGCGCACGCTCACCACGGAGGGCGTTGCCTCGTGGTCGACCGACTCCACCCGACCGGCCAGAGCGCCATCCGCGAACAGCACGCGGTCACCGAGGCGCACGTCGCGCGCGAGCCCTTCGTAGGTGGTGCCCACGCGCAGCCCGGACACCCAAGGTTCTTCGGCCACCGCGATCTGCAGCAGGTCGCCCACGGCGAGCGGGAGCGGGGGATCGATGTCGGCCGTGCGGATCTTGGGTCCTTGCAGATCGAGCAGCACAGCTACGGGGCGGCCAAGCTGGGCCGAGGCCCGACGCACCCGCGCCACCTGCCGGCGGATGCCCTCCCCATCGGTGTGGCTTCCGTTGATGCGGACGACGTCCACGCCGGCCAGGATCAGCGCCTCGATGGTCTCGGGGTCCCACGACGCAGGCCCCAGCGTGGCGACGATCTTGGTGCGGGTGTTGGACGCCATGCGGACCTCGCACGTCGACTAACGCGACCGACCCCTCCAGCGAGTCCCGGCGTGCTGCGGTCCTGCCGATCCTTCGCAGGTCTGTCATGGGCTTGGACGCCAACGTGCGAAGAGGTACGGTTGCGGTGGGAGGGGTTCCCAATGTGCAATGGAAGATCCCATGTTGAAGTCCTCAATGCTGTTCCTGGCTTCGCTCGGCGTGAGCGCCTCCGCCCACGCTGCGGCTGACTACTCCCTCAACCTGACGCAGTCGGCGACTGTCGATGTGTACGCCACCGCGCGCTACACCGCTCGGGTCTCGAACATCGGCAACAAGAATGGTGGTGCGGGCTCGCTCACCTTCACGCTTCCCGCCACCCACACCAGCCCCACGTCCTCGGTGCTCGGCACCGTGGTTGCGATGAAGCCCGGCTGCACGCGGTCGGGTCTGGTCATCACCTGCTCGGTGGCCGCGATCCGCAAGGGCGGCAACGCAAGCTACTGGGTGGATGTGGCGTTCCCGTTGAGCTCCGAGGCCATCGAGCTGGACGCTCGCGTCACGATGACCGGGTCTGAGAACACGCTGGCCAACAACGAAGACACCCACGTTGCCGTGCTCAGCACCGTCGACACCCTGATCACCGGCGAGCGCGACGTCACCAACCGGCACTGCACCGGCACCAACCTCACCTCGTTCTTCGAGTGCGAGTGCTTCCCGAGCAGCATCTCGTCGCACGACATCGTGTTCCACGCCGACAACACCCTGTCGATCCCCATCGCGCCTGAGTACGAAGGCTTCTGGATCCAAGACGCCGACGATCACCTGCGCTTCTGGTACACCTACAACGGTGGCCTTGAGATGGAGTTCGAGGGCTACGGCGTCGGTGGCGACTGCTTTGAGGGCATCACCACCTTCCCGGGCAGCACCTACGTGTCGCCCTACGAGGTCTGCCTCCAGTAGAACGCTTCACGATCGGCGCCGCGGAGGCAGGGGGCACGCTCGGTGTTCCACAGCCTCCGCGGCGCTCGTCTGCGTCTGCGGCTGAGTTCGGGAAGGGCTTGACGCCCGTTAGCTAATGGTATTAGCTAACGGCACCCCCAGCCCGAGGTGCTCCCATGACCACGTTGTTCTCGCTCCCTGAAGGCCAGCTAGCGTTCGACGACCTCGGCGCAGGTCCGCTGCTCGTGTGTGCCCCCGGCATGGGGGACCTCCGGTCGGCTTACCGACATGTGGTGCCTGGTCTGATCGAGCGAGGCTTTCGGGTCGTCACGGTCGATCTGCGGGGACACGGTGAGAGCTCGGCCAGCTTCCCCACCTACGGTCCGGAAGAGGTGGGCCGAGACCTCGTCGCGCTGCTGACCGCGCTCGGCGAGCCGGCCGTGCTCGTGGGCCACTCGGCTTCGGCGGCTGCCGCCGTGTGGGCCGCGGCCGAAGCGCCCGACTGGGTGAGGGGGCTCGTGCTGGTGGGACCCGTCGTGCGGGATCCGAAGCTTCAGTGGCTGGCCGCGACGCTGCTTCCGTGGTTGTTCCTGCCGCCCTGGGATGCCCGGCTCTGGGGCTGGTTCTACAACACCCTGTTCAAGTCCGGTCGCCCGGCCGATCACGCCGAGCATGTGGCGGCTGTGGTGCGGTCGCTGCGTGATCCGGCGCGTCGACGGGCGATGCTCGACGTGGGCACCCGCACCAAAGCAGCCTGTGCGGAGCGCGCTGGCGAGGTGCGCGCGCCCGTCCTGGCCTTGATCGGCGGGGCCGACAGTGATGTCGACCCCGAGGCCGAGGCCGCTTGGCTACGAGAGGCGCTCCATGCCGACGCGCGGGTGCTCCCGGGGGTGGGTCATGACCCCCACCAGGAGGTGCCCGACGAGGTGGTCGCCGCCATCAGCGACTTCGTGCGGGAGCGCGCATGCCCCGCGGCGTAGGGCTCGACAGAGCGCGTGTGGTCGCCGAGGCTGCGGCCCTCATCGACGCTGAAGGCGTGGGGGCCTTGGGCATCACGCGCCTCGCCGCGCGGGTGGGCGTGCGGCCTCCGAGCCTGTTCAAGCACATCGACGGACTCGAGGACCTCACGGGCGAGGTGGCGGCCCTGGCTTACCAGGAGCTGGATGCGGCGCTTGACGCATCGGGTGGGGACCTGGTGGCGCTGGCTCGGGCCTGGCGGGAGTTCGCCCATCGTCGCCCAGGTGTCTACCAGCTCGCGGCGCGCACCCACCTGGAGTTGGGGCCGGCGGCCGTGCGAGCCGGCACGGCGACGCTGGAGCGCCTGTTCACGGCGATGGCTGCCGTCACCGGGGAGGGCGAGCCGGCGGTGCACGGTGCGCGCGCGCTGCGGGCGTTGATCCACGGTCATGTGCTGCTGGAGCTTGGGGGCGGGTTTGGGCTCGACGTGCCCACGGAGCTCTCGTTCGAGCGGGCGGTGGGGGCGTTGCTCCGCGGCCTCGCCCACCGCCTCTGACACGGCTCACGGCTCACGCGCCTCGAAGCTCACGCCGCAGGATCTTGCCCGAGGCCGACTTCGGGATCTGGGCGACGAACACCACCTCGGCGAGGCGCTTGTAAGGAGCTGCGTGCTCCGCCACGAACGCGCACACCTCGGCGGCACTCAGGTCCGCGCCCGGCACCGTCACCACGAACGCCTTGGGCCGCTCACCGGCTTCGTCATCCGGGATGCCGATCACGGCGGCGTCGGCGATCTGGGCATGCGTCACCAGCAGCGCCTCCAGCTCGGCCGGTGCCACCTGGAAGCCTTTGACCTTGATCAGCTCCTTGAGGCGGTCGACGATGAACGTGTGACCCTCGGCATCCACGAGGGCGATGTCGCCGGTGTGCAGCCAGCCGTTCGCATCCACAGTCTGCGCCGTGGCTTCGGGGTTGTTCAGGTAGCCCTTCATCACCTGCGGACCGCGCACCCAGACCTCGCCTGGCACCCCTGGGGCAGCATCCTCCCCGGTGTGAGGGTCGACGAGGCGAAGCTCAGTGCCGGCGACCAGGGTGCCGACCGAGCCCGTGCGGGTGTCGTCGACGCGGGCGGCGTGGGTCACGGGGGAGGCCTCGGTCATGCCGTAGCCCTGGCGAACGGCACACCGGAGCCGCGCCTCGACGGCCTCGGCCAGCTCACCGCCCAGCGGGGCCGCGCCCGAGAAGATCTGGCGCACCGAGGAGAGGTCGTAGGTGTCGACGATGGGGTGCTTCGCGAGCGCCAGGACCACGGGCGGCACCAGGAAGAGCTGGCTGATGCGGTGGGCCTGCACGAGGGTGAGCATCTGCACCAGATCGAAGCGCGGCACGGTGATCACGGTGGCCCCTTGGGCCAGCCCGAAGTTCATCAGCACCTGCATCCCGTAGATGTGGAAGAACGGCAGCGCCGCGTAGATCACGTCGTCTTCTTCCAGCGAGAGGTGGCCACGCATCTGGGCCACGTTGGCGACGAGGTTGCGGTGGGTGAGCATCACGCCCTTGGGGAAGCCGGTGGTGCCCGAGGAGTACGGGAGCACCACCACGTGGTCGGCGGGGTCCACGCTCACGCTCGGGAGCGGCCCGTCGACGTTCAAGCTGAACACGGAAGGTCCGTCGCCGGCGTCCACCAGCCAGATCGCGGTGACGCCGGCCTCGGCGGCAGCTGCCCGGGCGACGTCGAGGTGCCCGGACGACGTGACCAACGCGGTGGCCCCGGCGTCCTTGAGCTGAAACGCGATCTCGGAGGCGCCGTAGGTGGGGTTGAGCGTGGTGACCGTGGCCCCAGCCGTGGCGAGCGCGTGGAACACCACCGCGTACGCGGGGGAGTTGGGTGCCATCAGCGCCCAGGTGGTGCCCGGTCCGACGCCGATGGCGGCCAGGCCCGCCGCGAGCTGCCGGATCGCGTCGGCGAGCTGGGCGTAGGTGAGCTGCTCGCCCGTGGCCGCACACACGAGGGCGGGCTTGTGGGGTAAGCGCGCCGCGTGCTGCAGCACCTCGGCGGTGATGGTGGTGTCGGGCACGTTGAGGGAGGGGCGTGCAGCGAGCCGGATCGTCACGGGGGACTCCAGGGGTCGAAACCTGTCCAGCCTACCGCACCGCAACGGCGCGGGGGACGTTGGATGCGTCGGACGCCCGCGGGAGCCGTTAGGAGGCAGGGCCCCAGGAGCCCCTATGTGGACCGACACCCACTGCCACCTCGACCCCGACACCTACGGCAGCTTGGACGCTGTGGACGAGGTGGTCGCGCGGGCTCGCGCGGCCGGCGTGTCGCGCATGGTGACCATCGGCTCGGGCTACGGCACCACCTGCATCGCGCACGCGCAGGCCGTGGCAGGCCGGCACGAGGACGTGTGGTTCACGGCCGGGCTGCACCCCCACGATGCCGACCAGTGGTCGCCGGACGTGGTGGCGGCCATCGAAGCTGCCGCAGAAGATCCGCGCTGCGTGGCCATCGGAGAGATGGGCCTGGACTTCCACTACGACAAGTCGCCGCGCGACGCCCAGCGCACCTGCCTGCGGGAGCAGATCGCGCTCACGCTTCGGCTCGGCAAGCCGATCATCATCCACGACCGCGAGACCGACGGCGAGACGCTGAGAACGCTGGACGAAACGGGTGCGTTCGCCACCCGCGTGCTCTACCACTGCTACACAGGCGGCGTAGAAGCGATGCACAGCATCGTGGAGCGGGGGGGCTACATCAGCATCCCCGGCATCGTCACCTTCAAGAGCGCGGGCGAGATGGCCGAGGTGGCGCGCCTCGTGCCAGACGACCGCCTGCTGGTGGAGACGGACAGCCCCTTCCTCACGCCGGTCCCGCACCGCGGGAAGCGCAACGAGCCGGCCTTCGTGGCGCTCACCGGCGCGAAGGTAGCGGAGCTGCGGGGGGTGAGCCCCGAGGCGCTGGCGGCGCTCACCACCGCCAACGCGCTGCGGTTCTACGGCCTGGCCTGAGGCCGTTCGTCCCCGGCGCACACGGCGCTTGTCCAACCCACCCCGCTTGGGCGATGCTGCGCGCCGGAGGACGCCGATGAGCGCATCGACGACAGGCGGACGGACCCTGCTCGACATGAACCGCTACCAGTGGACCGTGCTGTTTGCAGCGTGGTTGGGCTGGGGCTTCGACGTGTTCGACGGCCTGCTGTTCAACTTCGTGGCCCCCACCTGTGTGCCGTCGCTGCTGGGGCTGGAGCCCGGAACGCCCGAGGCCAAGGCCGCCACGCTCTACTGGGCGGGCCTGCTCACCAGCATCCTGCTGCTCGGCTGGGCCGTGGGCGGCATCCTGTTCGGACGGCTCGCCGATCGCATCGGGCGCACCCGCACGCTGCTGATCACGATGGCGCTCTACTCGGTGGGTACGGCGGCCTGTGCGTTTGCGCCGAACATGGGCGTGCTGGTGCTGTGTCGCATCGTGGCGAGCTTGGGCATCGGCGGCGAGTGGGCTGCTGGCGCCGCGATGGTGGCCGAGGTGGTGCCCGAGAAGCGCCGCGTGGAGGCCGGCGCGCTGCTGTACACGTCCGCGCCGTTGGGCATGTTCCTCGCCACGTACGTCACGTGGTTCATCCAAGGCGTGGCGTTCCCGGGCGACCCGGGCACGTCGTGGCGCTACGTGTTCTTGTGTGGTCTGATTCCGGCGGCGATCGCGTTCGTGGTGCGCTTCTTCCTCAAGGAGCCCGAGCGCTGGGAGCAGGTGGCCAGCGTGGCGCCGCCGCCCAGCATCGCCGAGCTGTTCACCCCGGCCTGGCGCAGCCGCACGCTCTCGGGGCTGGGCATGGCCTTCGTGGCGCTGCTGATGTGGTGGTCGTGCAACGCGTTCATCCCCGTGGTGGCGGCCGGGCTCGCGGCCAACGAGGTGGTCGCGCGCGGCCTGGTGGGGTCGGAAGCGCAGACGCTGATCGAGGGCTGGAAGGCGATCGCCACCAACAGCTTCAACGTGGGCGGCCTGCTAGGCACCTTGCTCACGGTGCCGATGAGCAAGTGGCTCGGTCGTAAGCCCATGTTCGCCGCGTACTTCTTGGCCTCGTCGGTGGCGATCCTCGCCGCGTTCGGCCTCGATCTGCCGGGTGAGACAAGGCTCTACTTCTACTTCCCGATCGGGCTCACGGTGTTTGGCGTGTTCGGTGCGTTCACCTACTACCTGCCCGAGCTCTACCCCACGCGGCTGCGCGCGACGGGCGCGGGCTTCTGCTACAACGCGGGCCGGGTGGTGGCGGCGGCAGGTCCTTTCTTGGTGGGATCTGTGGCTTCTCGGGGTGCCGACAGCTTGGTCACCGCCATGTCGCTCCTGTTCTGGGTAGGGTTGGTTCCACTGGCGGGGCTGTTGCTCATGCCGTGGGTCCACGAGACCCGAGGGATCGCGCTTGCCGACTGAGGCCCCGCTCCAAGTTCCAGAACACAGTCCACCCACCCAGCGCGGCGCACCCGTGCTGGCCGTGCTCGTGCTGTTGGTCCTCCCCCTGCTGCTGGCAGCCGCCGCCGTGGTGTGGACGACGGCGTTCGTGGCGTTCATGCATGCCCGACGCTGGCGCTACGCCCGGCACGCCGGCGTTCCGCTCCCCAAGCGCCCCGTGTGGTCCTGGGCGGCCGTGTGGGCGCGCGAGATCGGCGCGCTGCTGCGGGTGCAGGCCTGGCACCTGTGGATCCCGTGGTCACGTCGTCCGTGGCTGCCTCCCCAGCAGACGGGGCGCCCGGTGCTGCTCGTGCACGGCTTCACCCAAGACGGCACGAACTTCCTCGCGCTGCAGCGCCGACTGCACGCGCACGGCCGCCCCACCTGGGCACTCTCGCTCGGCTACCCTCCGCGTCGCGTGGAGCGGTACGTGGTGAAGCTCGCGGCCTCCCTCGACGACGCGGTGCGCACGCTCGGCGGGCCCGTGGATGTTGTGGCCCACAGCATGGGCGGCGTGGTGCTGCGTGCGGTGCTCGCGCGGCGTCCCGATCTGGTGTCTGCCATCGGGAAGGTGGTCACCGTGGCCACGCCTCACCAGGGCACGGCCGCGAGCCGCGGGATTCGGCTGCCCGAGACCGTGTTCCTCGGGCGACGGAGCGTGTCACTGGCGGCGCTTCCGGTGCTCACCGACATGCTCGACCCGTCGCAGGTCACGTCCATCGGCAGCGTCGACGACACCACGGTGTACCCGGAGCCCACCACGCGCGGCGGCAGCGAAGCCCACATCACGCTCACGGGCCATGGGCACGCCGGCCTGCTCGTGGCGCCCGAGGCCATCGCGCACATCCTGGCCGCCCTCGAACCCCATCCTGGAGCTTCGGCATGACCCGCTGGATCCCCCTGTTCGCGCTTGGCTGCACGGTCGCGCCCGATGCCGAGTGGCTGCTCCCTCCCGATGCGCCATTTCCTGTCGACGCCGCGCTGGAGACGCGGGTGGAGGCGCTGCTGGGTCAGCTCACCCTCGAGGAGAAGATCCTCCAGCTCCACGGTGGGAGCGTGATTCCCGGACCCAACAGCACCTGGGACTCGGCGGACCTCGACCGGGTCGGTCTTCCGGGCCTGTCGATGATCGACGGTCCGCGCGGTGTGAACGCGGGCATCGTCACGCTGTTTCCGGTGGCGATGGCGCGTGCGGCCTCGTGGGATCCCTCGATCGAGGCCGCTGTGGGCGAGGCGATCGCGCTGGAAGCGAAGGCTGTGGGCGCCCACGTCCTGCTCGCGCCCGCCATGAACCTGCTCACCCACCCGGCTTATGGCCGCGCCCAGGAAGGCTACGGCGAAGACGCCTTCCTCACCGAGCGCATGGCGGTGGCGTCGGTGCAGGGCATCCAGAAGCACCTGATGGCCAGCCCCAAGCACTTCGCGGCCAACAACATCGAAGACACCCGGTTTGTGGTGGATGCTCAGCTCGACCCGCGCACGCTCCACGAGGTGTACCTGCCCCACTTCCGCGCCGTGGTGCGTGAGGCGCGCGCGGCCACGGTGATGGCGGCTTACAACCGGGTCAACGGTGCTTACGCGGCCGAGAACCGCGAGCTGCTCACCACGATCCTCAAAGAGAGCTGGGGCTTCGACGGCCTGGTGATGTCGGACTGGGTGGCGGCTACTTACGACGCCGAAGCGTCCATCGAAGCCGGCCTGGATGTGGAGATGCCATCGCCGAAGGTCTACTCCGACCTCGCATCGTTGGTGGCGAACGGCTTCGTGGAGGAGTCGGTCATCGACGAAGCGGCTCGGCGTGTGCTTCGCATGAAGCTTCGGTTTGGGGTGGACGACTGGGAAGAGGCACCGGAGTCGGTGATCGGCTCGGCCGAGCACGCTGCGCTCTCCCGTCGTGCCGCAGTGGCGGGCACGGTGCTGCTGCGCAACGAGGGCAGCCTCCTTCCGCTCGACGCCGCCGGCCTCACGAAGGTGGGGGTGGTGGGCCTGTTCGCCGCTGAGCCCTCCCGCGGCGACGTGGGCAGCAGCGATGTCACCGGCCCCTACACGATCTCGGCGATCGAAGGACTTCAGGCGGCGCTCGGCGAGGAGCGTGTGGTGGCGCTCCCGACGGATGCCCTCACGCCCGAGGACCTCACGGCGCTGGCCGGCGTCGACGTGGCCGTGGTGGTGGTCGGCCTCGATGCCGACGACGAAGGCGAGAACATCCCTGGCCAGCCGGGCGGGGATCGGGAGACGCTCGCGCTGTCGGCGGCACACCTCGCGCTGATCGAGGCCGTGGCGGCCGCCGCACCGTCGACGGTGGTGGTGCTGCAGGGCGGGAGCGCGATCTTGGTCGATCCGTGGTTCGAGACCACCGACGCCATCCTTCAGACCTTCTACGCCGGCCAAGAAGGCGGTCACGCGCTGGCCGACGTGCTGCTTGGCGAGGTCGCGCCGGGTGGGCGTCTGCCGTTCTCGGTGCCTGAGGCCGAGGCCGATCTTCCGGCTTTTGATGCCACAAGTGACGAGGTGGTCTACAGCTACCTGCACGGCTACCGCCACCTCGATGCCACGAGCAAGCCTGCCCGGTACGCGTTCGGGTTCGGCCTCTCGACCGAGCCCACCGAGCTGGTCGTGAGGCGCGTGAGCAACCGGCTCACGGCTCCCGACGGCGAGCTGGTGGCCGAGCTCACGGTGTCGAACCTGGGTGACCACGACACCATCGAGGTCGTGCAGCTCTACATCGGCCGGCAGGAGCGTGAGGGCTCGGATCCGGTGCGCACGCTCGCAGCGTTCCAGAAGCTGGAGCTGCCCGCCGGTGCCGACGTGAGCGTGAGCCTCACGGTGCCGGCGCGCCGGTTCGCCGCGTGGGACGAAGCGCAGGGCGGCTGGGTGATCCGGGCGGGGATGTGGAACGTGAGCATCGGGCGCAGTGCGGCCGACCTCGAGTTCGAGACCGAGCTCGAGATTCGCTGAACGAACAGGCCTAACCAGCGGCGCCGTCGGCGCGATGCCGCGCGCCGCAGGCCCACCGTCGTATCGCTCGCGGAGTCCACGGCTCGTGGAGACCGCGACCGCGGAGGCCTCGGGCCGAAGGTGCCCGGCAGCGCGACGCCGGCGAGTGACGAGGCGTAGCCGAGGAGCGGCCGTTTGCGTTCAGGCGGGGTTGGGCCGCTTTGGATCCCGCTGGGCTTCTGGAGACCGCTTCTAGAAGCCGCGGAACTGCGCGTGGTAGCTATACGGATGGCCGAAGTACCTTGGGATTCCCCTGACCTTCGAAGGGGTCCCCCCGGCAACGACGTGGCCTGCCATGAGAGAGTTTGCCCTCCTTTCGACCCATCGGATCTGCCGCTCCCTGTGGCGGTCGAGTTGCTCAAGTTGACTCTCGATGATTGAGGGGGCTGTCGCTAGGTACTTGAAGCCACCGCACCAGCAGAACGCGAGTTCGTCAGGGATTGCCGACCAGGCCGGAGTCGTTCCAACCGACCGGGCGTACATTCTCTGGCGAAACCTGAAAACGACCTGTCCTGCTTGCACCCGAGCACCCGAGTTGCCCTTAGCTGCCTGTCGATGGAGCATGCTGGTAACTCGATGAGCTTCCTCTTCTTGCAGCTTCATTTCCTTGCGGAGAGAGCTTGGGCGAATTCGCACCAGCCCATCCCACCGAGACTGATACCCGACGAAGCCGACCCATGGAACATTGCGGGGTGCGGCCGACGTATGTCTTCCCCATCGATACGGCGCCTTCGACTTTCCCGTCCAGAACTTCTTGCCGTAGCAACGGGACGGAGCTGGCGGGTGCGCGGGCAGGCGAAGCTCCTCCAATTTTGCGAAGTATGCGTCGAACATGACCTGGCAGCCGTTCTGCGTCGAGTGGCCTGCGACCATGTCGTCGCAGTAGCGGACATAGAGCCACTCGCCCCCAATGGCCTGAGCGGCATTTTCGACCGCCTCATCTGCATCGTGAAGCACTAGATTCGCGATCACGCATGAAATCGCGCCGCCCTGTGGGATTCCGACATCCTGTTCAAGGACCTTAGGCCCGTAGAACTTCTCCAAGGCTTTTGACGACCACTTCAGCTGCCCGTCGACGACTCCGTTTCGCTCAAACCATTGCTTTGCCCCGCGCTGTGCGGTTTGTGGAAAGGTGTACGTGGACAGAAAGAGGTCGAACAGCCGCTGTGATTGAGCAGACGGTGCCGTGCCTCGGCGCTCCGCGCGCTCTACGGCCCGCGTGAAGCAGTCCCTTGCGACGTCATGATGCACGCAATCGAAAAAGCCCTGGATATCGCATTCCGCAACCCAGCGTGAGTCCTGATCGGTGGGTGGCGCGAACGCATGTAGACGTGCGAAGGCATCGTGGTGGGAGGGCGCTGGGCCACTGGAAGGTGCACGGAAAGCGTAGCTGGAATTGCAGAAATCGTCGTCGAAACAACGCCGGAGGAGCTCTGCTAGCAATGAAGCCGCCACCTTTTCCTTCAGCGGGTAGTCGGCGATTGGGCGATAGCGACCGTCAGGCCTAATCGCGGGCAGAATCGTGGGACTAACCGGCCTGTAGTTTCGTTCGGAGAGAAGTATATCGGCTCGCAGTTCTGCTACGAACGACCGAAGACGTATCATCCATGCCTCGGAGTCGTGCTCCCCAGTATTCCACGCACGCAGCATTGCGTATTCGACAGCCTTTGCTGTGGCTGCCGAACCTTTTACTGCTGTTCGCTTTTCCTTGGGTGCACGAGTCCACAGCGAGCGCGGTGGAAAGACAGCCCAGCGAAGGCCCGGTCTTCTCGGCTTCGGGGCGTGAACTGACATGGCGCGCAAGAACTGCGCCTCATGCCGTGGCCTGGTTTTGGTCGCGCGAACTCGCGCGAGCGCGGCCAGTATTCGCGGAACCGAGAAGGCGTCATCAAGTGCAGCGCAGGTCATCGGCGGTGGAAGGGACACAAGGGGACGTGGTTGTTTCCGGTGCGGACCGGACCTCCATTCGTGCTTACGCTTGTCGTGGAGGTCATGGACACTATCCCAGCTGGAACGCACGGTGAAGTTCGAGCTACACCACGGCGACCTCCTCGAAGAGGTAGCCCCCACGTCACTTGGCAATCAATGAAGAACGCCTTCAGCCTCAACTTCACTCCGCCGCTGCTTTGAGCAAAGGCCATGTGAAGCACGTCACCCTTGCCTCCCCGTATGGGGCTTACTGTGCGAAAGGAAGCATGGCAAGAGCGCCAGAATTCAACCCGTTTCGACGGGTCCTTGCGTCTCTGTCCCGAGTGGCAGCTTTGTTGCGCGGAAACGGCTGCGTGCCGTTTGATGTGATTTAGCGTCTTGTCGGCCCAACGCTGCTTAGCAGCCGCAGGTGGCCGTGAACGACGTGGTGATCGTGTCGTCCACGTCCATCAGCGTGAGCGTGCCGTCGAAGGTGGCCGGGAACTCGGCGACCCCGTCGCTGGGCCGAACCGGCGCCGTGGCACGCAGCAGGCCGTCGACCTCGGTGCCCGCGCTCGTGTGGGCGCTGATGCGCACCACGCGGTCGTCCCCGTCGGACTTGGGCTGACCTTCCAAGCGCAGGACCTCTCCCTTCCAGCGCGCCGAGACCCTCGCCAGCGTGAGGGGCGCGAAAGCGACGATGCCGGTGGTGGGCTCTTGGGGGCCGCGGGAGAGCACGCAGTCGCAGGCGTCGGGCGCTTCGGTGGGCTGGAAGTCGCCCA
>CAYNFK010000062.1:0-27222 GCA_964396405.1 uncultured Enterobacteriaceae bacterium | reverse complement strand
GCACGGGCGCGCTGGTGGCGGCCTTCGTGAAGAAGTTCGAGGAGCTGGGCGGCACCATCCGCTACGACGCCCCCGTGGCCCGCATCAACGTGAAGGCGCACCGGTACCCGAAGCTGCTGGGGGAGCGCGGTGTGGTGCAGGGCGTCACCCTGGAAGACGGCACGAAGCTCGTGTCCGACATCGTGGTGAGCAACGCGGACTACGGTCACACCTACGGGACGCTGCTCGCGCCTGAGCACCGGCGCTTCCACCCCGATGTGCGGCTGAAGCTGTCGCGGTGGTCGATGTCGGCGGTGGTGGTGTACTTCGGGTTCCGCAAGGTGGAGGGCGAGGTGCTGCCGCTCCAGCACCACAACATCGTGCTCGGCCCGCGCTACGAGGCCCTGCTGCACGACATCTTCAACAAGAAGGTGCTGCCCGACGACTTCAGCCAGTACCTGCACCTGCCCACGCTCACCGATCCGAGCCTGGCGCCCGAAGGCCACCACGCGGCCTACACGCTGATCCCCGTTCCCCACAATGGAAGCGGCCTCGACTGGGTGGAGGTCGGCGAGGCCTTTGTGGACAAGGCGCTGCGTGACCTCGAAGCCCGCTACATCCCGAACCTGCGTGAGCGCATCGTCCACAAGAGCTGGATCACGCCCGACCACTTCGAGCACCGGATGCGCTCGCACCTGGGCAACGCGTTCGGCGTGGAGCCCGTGCTCACGCAGTCCGCGTACTTCCGACCCCACAACCGGTCGGAGGATGTGGAGAACCTCTACCTCGTGGGCGCCTCCACGCAGCCGGGGGCAGGCACACCGAGCGTGATGATGTCGGCGAAGATCACGGCGCGCGCGGTGCTGGAAGACCACGGTCTCGCCACGCTGCCAGCCCGCGCGGGGTTCGTGGGCTAGGTCGCGCTCGCGGAGCGTCTCATGCGTGCGTTCGATGGCAAGGTGGCGTGGATCACGGGTGGCGGCTCGGGCATCGGTCGGGAGATCGCGCTGGAGCTGGCCCGGCAGGGGGCGCGGGTGGCCGTGTCGGGTCGGCGTGCGGATCGGCTCGACGAGGTGGTGGCCGCGTGCACGGCGCTGGGCGCGCAGGCGCTGGCCGTGCCGTGCGACGTGAGCCAGGAGGCCGACTGTGCGGCCGCACTGCAGGCGATCTTGGAGCGCTTCGGCGTGCTCGACGTGTGTGTGGCCAACGCGGGCTACGCGCTGTCGGGTCGGGTGGACGAGCTCACCGATGCTCAGTGGCGCGCGCAGTTCGATGTGAACGTGTTCGGCCTGCTGAACACCGTGCGCGTAGCGATGCCGCAGCTCAAGCTCTCGAAGGGTCGGATGGTGCTGGTCTCCAGCGTGGCGGCCTTCGTGCACGCCCGCAAGAACGGCGCGTACAACGCCAGCAAGGCGGCCGTGCGTGCGATCGGCGAGACCCTCTCGGCCGAGCTGGGCAGCGGCGGTGCCACGTGCACCACGGTCTACCCGGGCTTTGTGCACTCCGAGATCGGCCAGGTCGACAACCAGGGCGTGTTCCGCGCGGAGCGGAAGGATCCCAGGCCCGCGGCGCTGATGTGGCCCACCGACAAGGCGGCCAGGGTGATCGTGGGGGCGGCCGCGCAGCGCAAGCGGGAGTTCGTGTTCACGGGGCACGGCAAGGCGATCGTGCTGCTGTCGCGGTGGTTCCCGAGCCTGGCGGCGCTGCTGGCGCGCAAGAGCTGAGCGCAGGCCCCCTTAGCGGGCGCGAAGGCTCACGGTGAGGCCGGGCACCTGTGCTAGCGTGGGCTGCCGGGGGTAGGCATGGGGACCTGGAGGGCGCTGCGGCTGTTGTTGGGACTGGAGGTCGAGCGCTGGCGCAGCGATCCCTACGAGTTGGCCAAGGTGGTGGCGTTTGGATTTGTAGCGCCGATGATCGGCTTGTTCGTGGTTGGTCTGCTCGGACCTGTTGTCGGCGAGTGGCTCACGTCTCGTGCAGCTTCGGCGCCTCCCGTCGCCGCAACGGCTCCGGTCGCCCGCTCCGACGATGACGACACCTGCCGCATCCTGGTGACCGACCGGGAGGGTCGGATCGACGTGGACGACGTGCAGTACTTCAGCCCGTGGTGCGAGGGTGTCGTGGAGGTTCCGGGAGGCGGCACGCCCGATGAGGCGGTGCAGGCCGGACGGGTGCGCGCCTGGATGGAGCTGGATGCGGCCACGCGCGCGGACGGGACCGTTCGGCTGACGGTCACGGAAGAGGTCCCCACCATCTGGCTGCGCATGGCGGACGCCCAGATGGCGGGTTTCGTCTGGAGGGAGAGCCTCCATGCTGCCGGCAAGGCGGACGCGAACAAGCAGGTCGGCTCCGGTCATGTGCTGTGGATGAACGCGGCCACCGGTGCTGTGGAGCAGCGGGGGGCAGAAGCCGGGGTTCTGGGCGATCAGGTGGGATTGGCCTTCGGGACTGCGGGAGGCCTGGTGATGGTCCTTGCCATGGCGGTGGCCACGGGCGGCGCACCGCTCGACCCCACCCGCCTGAGCGCCCCACCGGGGGCAAGGTGGCTAGCGAGCATTGTCCAGGGCGGCGCGCGCGGCGTGATCGGCGCCACGGGGTTCGCGTTGTGGTTGAGCGCGCTCGCGGCGGCGGTCGTAGCGGCTGCATGGCTGCGGTCCAACGCGAGCGTGGCGCTGTTTGTGCGCGACGCAAGCCCGATCTGGGCTCCGATCGTTGTGGGGTACGTGGCGGGCGTAGCGGTCGGAGCCGTTGCCGCGGCCGGGTTGGCTCCTGTCTGGCAGTACCAACGCCATCGACGGTGGACGACACTGCTCGCGACCTTCTTGATGGCGTGGGCGAGCGGGGCCTGGGTGTCGTCCTGGCTGCTGGTGGAGTCGGTGGTGCAGGGGTGGCACCGCTCGCTTCCGCTGGTCGGCCTCGTGATCTCGGCGGCCGGGACCGCGCGCACGGAGGACGTCCGGTTGGCTGTGCCTGCGATCGCAGCAAGCTGGCTCTGGGTGTTCGGTTGGTCAGCTCTCGCCTTTCGGGCCGAGGCGAAGGCCGATGTTGGGATGGACGGATGATGGGGGTGCGATGGGAGTTCGTGCGCCCGTTGTTGCGCCAGGGGGTGTTGGGGGCCGCGCTGGTGTCCATCGTGATGCTCGGAACTTTCGGCATCTTCGTTCTGCCGACGCTCCTGTTGGTGGACAACGTGATCTACCCCACAAGGCTGGAACTGGTGGACGAGTCGGGCCGCCTCGCGCCTCATGTGGCTGCGCACCTTCCCAGCTTGGCGTCGCTGGATCTGGCCCGCGGGGGACGTGCTGCCGACGAGGACATCGCCGTCGTGCTCGCACGGGTGCGTACGGGCGATGTGGAGGGTGCCCTATGGGTTGACGAGATCACCGAGGTGGATGGCAGTGCTCGGTGGGTGGCCAACCGCCGGCCCGACGACGCCACATTGTTGGCCATGCAGGGTCTTGCGGCTGCGGCGGCGCGGTCGCGCTTGGGCGACGAGGCCGGCATCCCGGGGTGGACCCTCGCGCCTGCGACGGGGGAGCGGGTGGTGGTGAAGCGGGTGGACGGTGAGCCCGTTGGGGAGGCACAGCGCGCCTGGGGATTGCTCTTCTGGCCACTGGAGGCGGGACTCTGGGTGATGGCCGTGGCGCCCGCCGTGCTGGGATTCTGCTCCTTCCTGGTGATCTACGGGTGGCTGGCGCTGCTGGTCAACCCGGTGGACGAGGCGGTTCGCCACCGCCGTGAGTTGCACGCGCTGCACGCTGGAGCCAAGTGGACCCTTGAGACCACGTCCGGAGTCGCGACCGCCTGGGGCCTGCTCGGGGTGCTCGTGCCCGGCATGGTCATGGCCCCGGTCGTCATGGTTGCGGCGTCGCTCGACAACACCCACGAAGCGCGGTGGACGGTGCTCGGCGCAGCCATCGCAGTGGGAAGCACGACTGGCGTAGCGGTGGCGGTACCTCGCACGATCGGGCCCATCACCGACCACCTTGCGGGACCGGGCTGGTTCAACTTCCTGGGACGCCTCTCGCCATTGGCCTACATGATCGGCTTTGCTGTGGGCGCCGTGTCCCTGGCCGGCGGTGTCCCTGCATTGGCGATGGTGTCCGTGCCGGGTCTCGGCGCACTGTGGGGTTGGGTGGCGCTGTTCGACCTCACGCCGCTTGTGGTCACCGTGCTCGCCGCGAACACCGCGCTGACCCTCTGGACCTGCCACCGCGCCCTGCACCACCTCGTGCGGGTGCGCGACGTGATGGGCGACCTCGACGTGTGGATCGACGACCACCTTCCCCGATTCTTGGCGGTCGGGCGTGATGAAGACTAGCGTGCACGTGCGGCTCGGGGTGGACTTCGGCTCATCCTCTTGTTCCGGGGGTTCTCGATGAGCACGTGGCGCGCCGTGCCGATCTTGGTGCGGATGACCTGGCGCCGATGGGCCTTCTCGATCGGGCCCATGGGCCGTGCCGCCGCAGCTGTGCTTGCTCTGGTCGTCGCGTGGGCGGTGGTGGAGGACTACGCCTTCAAGCGTCCGTCGGTCTCGGACGAGGTCGAGAAAGCATGCCGCGTGCTCGTCACTGACACGGAGGGGGTGTGGGTGGAGCCGCTCGTGGCGGGGTGGTCGGGCGTGCCGTGCACACCGGTTCGTGAGGTTCCGGGTGGCGGCACGCCTGAGGAGGCGCTGGCAGACGGGCGACTCACGGCGTGGGTGGCCTTCGATGCCACGAGTGTTGCGAAAGGCGCCGTGCGGGTGGTGGTGAACGACGAGCTCCCGTGGCCGCTGGACTTTCGACTGGACGATCACGTAACGGAGGTGGTGGTTCGTGAGACGGTGGAGCGGGCGGGGCTCACGGCGGCACGTGCGCAGGCGCTCGCAACCCGCACCGTGTGGGAGGATGCACGCACGGGTGCGGAGGCCACGCCCAAGGAGTTTCAGCGCGGCTCGTGGAACGAATTCTCCCTGGTGTTGGTGTTGTCCTGCCTTCCCATGGCTGTCGCTTTTGTTCTGGGTGTTGGGGGTTCCAGCCGATCCAATACCCAGGAGATCCTCGGCACCCCACCCGCGGCGCGGTGGGTGGCCGAGGCCACCAACGGGTTGCTTCGGTTTGTTGTGGTACTTTTGGTGGTGGTCCTGCTCGGCACCGTTAAGGCTGGCGTGAGCGCGGTGTTGGCGCTGTGGTATGGCGCGGCGTCTGCCACACAGATTCCATTCTATTTACCCGACACGGTGTCGATCCTGAGGCTCGGCCTGGTGGTGTTGCTGACGGCGCTGGCCTTGACTCCCCTCGCACCCTCATTCGCCCGGTCGACAGAACGGACTGGCTGCGCCTCCAAGATCCTGGACTGGGGCGTGGTGGTCGTTGTGTGGCCGCTGACCGTTGGCATC
This sequence comes from uncultured Enterobacteriaceae bacterium, assembly GCA_964396405.1. GTDB lineage: Bacteria > Myxococcota_A > UBA796 > UBA796 > JACKEO01. The sequence continues at coordinate 21,866 of CAYNFK010000062.1, read as the reverse complement.
TGCACGCTCCTGAATCTCGAGATCCCCGGCTCCTACGGACTCGGGTGCTTTCCCGTGGCTGGATTTTCGGTCGCGCTCTTCGATGCGCCGTCGCGCTTCGAGACCATGCTGCTGGGCCCGGCCGCGATCGGGTCGGCTCTGGCTGGGGCTTGGGTGACCTTCTTTTGGTTCGCGATGGAAGGACGTCCGGGCTGGGGGGAGCGCCTATGAGGCCCGCAACGTTGGCGACACTCGCCTTTGTGATGCGAAAGGTTGGGATGGTCCCCGCGTTCGCCACGATCGCCTACACGCTCATTCTGCTGGTTCCGGCGCTTGAGACCTGGTTGGGGGGCGTCGACCCGCCTTCTCCACCCATGCTGCCGGTGCACGTCATCGAGGTGGAGGATCCTGGGGGTCGGTTGGCACGGGTGTGGGATTCGCACGCAGAAGACGATGGGGGGGTCACCGTAGGGCTGGTGAGGCTGTTCCCACACGGTGCGTCGGGGGTGTCGCCCGTCGACCTGTTGGTGTTGCCGCCGACCGGTGGCCCGGCGCGATGGGTCTCCCAGGCGGAGCCCGACATGTTCGTTGCGGCGACCGTCCCGTTGGCCGTACGCGCCCTCCTGGATGATGCTGTGCGGATCGATGCGGGCCTGGGGGAGGGATTCCTGTTCGGGGGCCCCGTTCTGGTGGAGGACATGCTCCCCGACGGGCCCGACCTGGCGCCCCCTGGAGGTGCTATCGCTGCGCTGTCGGAACCCGTGCCGCCTTTGGAAGGCTCCTCGGGTCCCGCAGGCCTTGTCCACGCGATCCTCATGGCCATGCTGATCGGGTTGGTGCAGATGGCCTACGAGCAAACGCGCTCGGGCTCGTCGTACCCGTCGGAGGTCGACCACCTCCACACCCACGCGCTCCTCGAGCACCAAGCGTACGCATGGGCGGCCCGGGCGGTGATCAGCCTGTGCGGGATGGTAGGCGTTTGGTCGTACACCACGGGTTCCGGTCAGCAGGTGGCCGACGTCCCCTGGGGCGAGGGAGCGGGCCAGGTGGTGCTCGCGGCCCTGGTTCTCGGTGGCCTGATCGGTCTGCACCGTGTGGTGACCCGGCTCGACGATGCCTGTGTGCAAGCCTTGTGGCAAGCGAAGGTTAGGGAGTGGCTGGTCGTGCTGACCTTCGCGTTGGGGCATGGCACGCTCTGGTTCGGACTTCCAACCGACGGCGTAGCCAGCTGGGCCCTCGGGCTGCTGCCCGGCGTGGGCATCGGTCATGCCGTGGTGATGTCTGCGCGCACCACGAGCTGGGCCTGGGCGGGTGTCGTCCTTGTGCATGCCGTGGGCATCGAGTTTCTGGGGCGCTGGCTCGCCCGCGACGAGCTCCGCGCCCGCGATCTTTGGAGCCGCCTCGACCGCGCTATCGATCGCCTCCTCCCTTCCCGCTTCGCCGTTGGAGTCCCCGATGAGTCCTGAATCCTTGGTTGTGGCGTCGCTCGAAGACGTTCACCTCTGGTTTGGCCGTCACCACGCCCTGCGCGGCGTGAACCTCGAGGTCCCACGCGGGTGCAGCCTGGGCCTGCTCGGGGCCAACGGGTCGGGCAAGTCCACGTCGATGCGCGTGCTGATGGGGCTGTACCGGGCCGGGAAGGGCAAGGCGCGGCTGTTTGGGGAGGCGCCTGGCTACGAGCAGCAGCAGCGCCTGGGCTACGTGCCCGAGCAGCGCGGGCTCTACGAGGACGTCGCGGTGAAGTCCATCCTGGTCCACTTTGCGCGCCTCCACGGCCTCGACCGGAAGGAGGCCACGGCCCGGGCAGAGGCCTGGCTGGAGCGGGTGGCGCTGGCGGGTCAGGGCCACGCCAAGATCCCGGAGCTGTCCAAGGGTCAGCAGCAGTGCGTGCAGATCGGGGTGGCGCTGCTGCACCGACCCGAGCTGCTCGTGCTCGACGAGCCGTTCTCGGGCCTCGATGTGCACAGCCAGGAGCTCCTGCACCAGGTGCTCAACGAGGAGCGGGCCAAGGGCACCACGATGATCGTCTCCACCCATGAGATCGAGCACGCGGAGCGCTTGTGCGAGCGCGTTGCGGTGGTGTCGCGCGGGAAAATCGTGCTGCAGGAGGATGCCCAGACGCTGCTCGCCAGCCGCGCCAGTGATCAGGTGCGCGTGCGCATGCGGGGCGCGCCGGAGCCGTGGAGCGGGGTGCCGGGCGTCGTGTCGTGGTCGGGGGCAGGGGCCGACGTTCGTCTGACGCTCGCGCCCGATGTGGACAGCGTCACTGTGCTGCGCGCTGCGCTCGACCGTGGGATCGTGGTGGACGGCTTTGACCGCATCCAGCCGACGCTGCGCGATGTTGTGCTCGAGTACACCGCTGCGGACTGGCAGGACGCTCCCTCAGCCGAGGCTTCGTAGCGCCTGCACGAAGGCGCTCACCTTGGCCGCGTCGAGCTCGCCATGCGTGCGAAAACCGCTGCACGCATCGAAGCCTGCCGGCCTCACGACCGCCCAGGCCTCACCTACATTCTGTGCGGTTAGACCCCCCGCCAACCACACAGGTCCGGGTGTGAGCGCCACGATCTGAGCGCTGATCGCCCAGTCGTGGGTGCGACCGGAGCCACCGTAGACCGGGACGGGTCCGGCAGGGGTGCCGCTGTCGAGCACCACGCCGTCGACATGCGCCCGCACCGCACGCGCCTCGTCGATCGCCCAGGTGCCGCTGACGTGCACCACCTGCAGGATGCGCACGCCGGGCGCATGTCGGCGCAGCGCTTGCCACACCTCGGGCGGCATCGTGTCGCAGAGCTGCACGGCGCCCACCCCGGTGTGCAGCACCCGCCGCACCACCTCGGCCGGATCGCGCTGACGCGTGAGCAGCACGGACGTTCGCCCCGCAGGAACACGTCCCGCGAGGCGAGCGATGCGATCGTCATCCTCGATCACCTCGGGGCCCGAGAGCCCTCGACCGACGAAGCCGAAGAGGTCGGCTCCAGCATCGGCGGCGGTCGCGACCTCGGCCTCGTCCTGCAAGCAGCAGATCTTCAGCAGGGGTCGAGGGGACGGGGTCACGCAGGCTCCATCCCCGCTCTCTAGCCCACCGAGCCCCGGCTGGGGTGCCACGCGGACCGCGGCGGAACCGGGGCCTCCATGGCCGCCGCGAGCGCGTGGCGGGTGAGGGCGCCGCGCACGAGCCCCCTCCGGAGCTGTCCCCAAGGCTCCAGGAAGGCCCGTAGCGCGGCGCGATCGTGGGCCAGCGCGCGCCGGATCGCCTCGGCGCTGTCGTGGGTCGCCACCGTGGCATCGACCATCGCCAGCCGCAGCGAGCGACCGGGCTCGGCCCGCTCCTCCCGCTCCACCGAGAGGCGCAGGAGGCGCTGGGCAAGGGTGTCGAGCCCAAACGAGGCGCTCACGGAGGCGTGGCGGGCGTCGCAGAGCACGGCGTAGAGGCGGCGGTCGAGGCGGGGCCGCGTGTGGCCAGGGGCCTGGAGGTGGCCCACCACGCCCATGGGAAAGGCCTCCTTGAGCAGGGCGTGCGCCTCACGGCCCACGGCGCCGTACGCACCGAGGTCGGCGAGGTGCGACAGGATGCCGTGTGCGGCCACGACGTGCTCGTCGACCGCCTCGGAGGGGTCACCCTCGGAAGGACGCAGGTGGCGCACGGCGTGCTGCACGCCCACAGCCGCCTGCAGGGCCAGACGGGCGGGCAGGAGGGCCGCGAGCGGCTCGGGGCCGCCATGCTGACGCGCTTGCGCCGTGAGGGTGTCGAGGAGCCAGCGGAGGGCATCGAGCTCGGAGGTGGACATGGGGACTTCCGGGTTGGGGGGTGGCCACGACAAGTTGGGCCGTGGTGGTCCTTCCCAGCGCCCGGGTCGTGCCACGGATTTCCGGCGTTGAAGGGTGCGGGACCTGACGAAGCGTCGGAGATCGTCGGACGACTTCGACGATCTCCGACGCTCCGTCGACCGGCCAACCCCTGCGTCCCGTGACGACCTTTCACGATCGCCTCGCCGGCTTGGCCTCACACTGGACGCTGCGAGCTGGGAGTAGGACGCATGGGTCGAGCGCGGGTGTTGAGCGGGCTGGTCGGTCTGCTGCTCCTTGGAGCCCCAGCGTGGGCGTACGACGACGGACGGAGCGGCTCGGGAGCGACAGGCTGCGGCAACTGCCATGGCAGCGCCGATCTCGGGGTCACGGCCGTGTTGTCGGCGTCGTCCACCTCCGTCGCCCCGGGCGATGTGGTCGACATCACGCTCACGCTGACGTCGTCCGACGTTGCGCACGTCGCGGGCGGGCTGTCGGTGGATGCTACGCAGGGCGTGTTCACCGCGGGCACCGGCACGAAGGTGCTGCGCGGCGACATCACCCACACCACGCCACGCTCGTTCACCGGGGGCAGCACAAGCTGGACCTTCCAATGGACCGCGCCAGCCGTCGACGGTGTGCGCACCCTGTTCGCGGCCGGAAACGCCGTGAACCTCGATGGCCGAGCCACCAACGAGGACGGCTGGGACCTCGCGATGCCCCTCAACATCACCGTCGACGACCCGTGCGATGACGCCGACCGCGACGGCTTCGACACCTGTGAAGGGGACTGTGACGACGGCAACGCCGCAGTGTTCCCGGGTGCGCCTGAGCGCTGCAACGGGGTGGACGACGACTGTGACGAAGCGCCCGATGATGCCGCGATCGATGCGCCCAGCTGGTTCTTCGACGGGGATGGTGACGGTGTGGGCGGCGGCACCACCACCCGTGCGTGCGCCTTGCCTGCCGATCATGCGGCCGAGGGCGGGGACTGCGATGACGACGACGGGGTCGTGTTCCCCGGTGCGGTCGAGGTCTGGTACGACGACCTCGATCAGGACTGCTCGGGCGGCTCCGACTTCGACCAAGATGGCGATGGTGTGCTCGTCGACGACGACTGCGACGACACCGACGCGACGGTACAGCCCGGTGCCGTCGATGCGTTCTACGACGGCGTGGACGCCGACTGCGCCGGCAACGACGACTTCGACGCTGACTTCGACGGATTCGCCTCGGCCAGCTTCGGCGGCACCGACTGCGACGACGGCAACGCCGTCCGCTACCCAGGCGCCCCCGACCCTTCCGGCGATGGTGTGGTCACGGACTGCGATCTTGCGGACCCCGGCGACCGCGACTTCGACGGGTTCGCCTCCGTGGCTGCCGGCGGCGCCGACTGTGACGACACCAACGGTGCTCGCAACCCGGACGCCCTCGAGATCTGGTACGACGGCACCGACCAGGACTGCGACGGCAACGACGACGACCAGGACGTCGACGGGGTGAGCGTGGGCACGGACTGCGACGACACCGACCCCGCCCGCACGCCCGGCACGGCCGAGGTCTGGTACGACGGCATCGATGGTGACTGCCTGGGCGGCGACGACTTCGACCAAGACGCCGACGGAGACCGTCGCCTGCCCGAGGGCACCGACTGCGACGACGTGGACGCCGACGTGAGCCCCATCGTGGTCGAGATCTGGTACGACGGAACCGATCAGAACTGCGACGGCAACGACCAGGACCAGGACGGTGACGGCGTGGACCGCGTGGACGATCAGGACGACACCGACCCGTCGGTGGGCGCGCCCGACCCTGTCGATCCGGTGGACACGGCGGAGACCGACCTCGACGACACCGACGTCGACGAGACCGAAGACACCGACCCCGCAGACACCGATCAGCCCACCGACACCGACAACTTCACGCCGCCCGCGTCGTGCGGCTGCGCATCCTCGGGGCCTGGGGCAGGGGCTGCGGGGTGGCTGCTGGCGCTGGGCCTGCTACGTCGCCGACGCTGACCGGGGTCCGTTGTCAACCGAGGCTATGCTTACCGCTGCGAGGTGCCGTCGAAGGACGCGGGCACCGACCTGGCCACCTGGCTGGCGGCGCGCTTCGAGCACGCTGACCTCGCGGGCTGGGCGGCGCGGCTGGCGGCCGGCGAAGTGGAGGTCGATGGTGTGCAGTGGGCGACGACCGCGCCCGTGACGGGCCGCTCGCGGGTGGTGTGGCACCGACCCCCCTGGGAGGAGCCGCCCGCGCCGCTACACTACGAGGTGGTGCACGAAGATGCCGACGTGCTCATTGTGGACAAGCCCTCGGGTCTGCCCACGATGCCCTCGGGCGGCTACCTCGACCACACGCTGCTCACGGTGGTGCAGAAGGACCACCCCGAGGCCGTGCCGATGCACCGCCTGGGCACAGGAACCTCGGGCCTCGTGGTGTTCGGGCGCACGCGGGTCGCGCGGGTGGCGCTGCAGGCCGCGTGGCGGGGTCGGGAGGTGCAGAAGGACTACGTGGCGTGGGTCGAGCGTGAGCCTGCGCCGCGTGAGCAGGTCGTGAGGGTGCCGATCGGCCCTGTGCCTCACGCCTTGCTGGGCACGGTGTTCGCAGCGAGTGAGGCCGGGCGTGAGGCCGTGAGCCACGTGAGCGTGAGGGGCTCACGCGGGAACGGCAGCCTCGTGGACGTGCGCATCGACACCGGCCGTCCGCACCAGATCCGCATCCACATGGCCGCGATCGGCCATCCGCTGGTGGGCGACCCGCTGTACGTCGTGGGGGGCCATGCGCGAGGCGACGTGCGCCCGAGCGAGCTGGGCTACTGGCTGCACGCGCGACGGGTGGGGTTTCGGCACCCGGGGACGGGCGCGTGGGTGGTGGTGGAGCGCGGGGCGGCGTGGGAAGGACTGTGACACCCTGCCCCTCACGCCGCAGGATACGCCTCGCCGGTCCGTGACCCCACTCCCCAGGAACCCCATGTCCAAGCCCGTGCTCACCTACTTCGACTTCCCCGGCGGCCGCGGCGAAGAAGCCCGCATCGCCCTTCATGTGGCCGGCGTGGACTTTGTCGATGACCGCTTCCGCGGGGACTGGCCCGCGAAGAAGCCCACCACGCCGTTCGGCGCGCTGCCGGTGCTCGAGATCCCCGGCAAGGGCTTGCTCACGCAGTCGAACGCGATCTTGGGCTTCATCGGCCGCGGCCACGACCTGCTCCCGGCCGACTCCTGGGAGGCCGCCCGCCACGAGGCGATCCTCAACGTCGCCGAAGAGCTGCGCAACGAGACCGCGAAGACCGGCAGCAAGGACGAGGACGAGAAGCGCACGAAGCGCGAAGCGTTCACCGCCGGCTACCTCACAAGCTTCGCGAAGAACCTGGAAGCCCAGATCGCGGGCCCGTTCTTCGGTGGTGCCACGCTCTCCGTGGCCGACATCAAGCTGTTCGTGGTGCTTGGAGCGTTCACCAAGGGCGTCTACGACTACATCCCCACCGACGTGTTCGCCGCCTACCCGAAGATCACGGGCCTGCTGGCGGCCGTAGCAGCCCACCCAGGCGTGGTGAGCTGGTACAGCGGCCCCCAGCCACGTTGATCCTTCGTCGCTGGCCCGCGCCCCTTGGTCATGTAGATGACTACACTCCCGTCGGGGCGCGGGACTGGCGCTCCTCGTGTCAACATGACTGGGAACCACTGTACGCGTGCTCGGCGAGCTGAGCCGGCGGTGCCGTGCCGGCGGCCGAAGGTCGCTGGCGTGGCACCGCGTATTGTGCCTGGAGAGGGCGTGCGCGAACGACCAGCCCTGTGGGTCTGCCGCCGTCCACGGCTCGCGTAGCGAAGCGCCCGGCGCGGACCCGCCGGAAGCAGACGCTTCGTCAGGCGTCTGCGGAGGCGGGTCCAGCGCATCAGGGCGCGTAGCGTACGAAGACGTCGGTCGAAGGCAGGGCCCAAGGGCCCGGTCGTTCAGGGCTCGCAGGTCGCGAACGCGTCGACGCAGCTCCATCCGGCGGCCCGCTCGGCGTCGCCGGTGAGCACGATGGCGCTGGTGCAGCCGGTGACGGCTTCGCCGGTGGTCCACAGGCCCTCGCCAACGGCTTGGGTGGTGCGGCCGCCGGGCGCGCTGGGACCCCAGCGCACGTAGGCCGCGATGTTCTCGGCGAGGTGGTTCGACTTGTTGGTGTAGACCATCAGCTCGTCGCTGGCGCCGAGGTTGAAGTTCGAGTTGTTGAGGTAGATGTCGGTGGCGGTGTTGGTGCCCGAGGCCGTGAGGTGCAGCGTGAGCTCGCCGTTGGCGGGCACTGTGGTGCCGGAGGGGAAGTTCACGTAGAAGAACGGGCGGCACATGTCGCCGGCCGACAGGTCGATGGCCGAGCCCGTGACGTTCTGCAGGCGCACGAGGTCGAGGTCCCAGTCCACGACGGTCATCACGAGACCCTGGCCCGAGACGGGCGAGGCACCGGTGCGGTCGGGGCATGTGGGCGCGACGTCCGTGTCGGTCTCGTCGGTGGCCGGGAAGTCGTCGGTGTCGGTGTCGTCGGTGGACGGGGTGTCGTCGATGTCGGACTCGTCGGTGGAGACGGTGTCGTCGGTCTCATCGGTGTCGTCGGTGGAGACGGTGTCGTCGGTCTCTTCCGTGTCATCGGTCTCGTCCGTCTCCTCCACGTCGGTCTCGTCGGTGTCGACGATGTCGGTGTCGTCGGTCTCGTCGACGACGGGCGCGCCGCACGCCACGGCAAGGGCAGTCAGACACAGCAGGGATGAACGCATCGAGGCCTCCGGTACGCGACCGTATCACGTCTCGGACGTCGTCCGGCTCAGGGGGTGCCCGTGTCGGTACCGTTGGACGCCAGCCGCAGCGGGATCTGGTGCTCGATCTCCACCCCCAGCGCATCCACGAGATGAAAGCGCAGCAGGACCTCGCGGCCCACGTTCTCCGCGTAGGAGCCGATCCACACAACCACTTCCTCGCCCACGATGCCCACCTCGGCGGGACGCGTCATCGGACGACGGAGGTTCTGGTAGCCGCCGATCAGCGCGTGGTCGGCGTCGTACATCTCCCAGGTGACCAGGGGGTTCTGTGGGTTCGAGAGGTCCTCGAACGCAAAGCTCCCCGACGTGCCTCCGCCCACCACCCCCACACAGGTGACCGCGCCCCAGACGTGGAACCGACCCTGGCTGCCCGGGTACATCACGGCTTCATCGCCCGGTGACAGCGGGGTGAGCGTGGTCTCGCCCGTGCCGACGACGCAGGCCGGGACGGGGAGATCGGTCTCATCGGTGTCGGCGTCCACGTCGGTGTCGGGCGCAGGGGGGTCGGACTCGGTGGGGTTGTCCTGCGGGGCCACGTGGGTGTCCTCGACGACACCTACGCTCTCGGTCCCTGTGCACGCGGCGAGCACGATCAGCACAAGGTGCCGGGCCGTGTCCATGGGTCTCATCGTCCCGTGCCTGCGGTGGGCTCGACGTGACCGGCGTCGACGGTCCAGCGGTGCAGGCTGTCTACGAAGCGCTGACTCAAGGGGTCGTTGTGCTGGCCCACGACCGCAGCGAACGTCGGGAAGTCGATCGTGGTGACACCCGGGGTCTCGCTGCGCCGGCGTCTGGGCTGCACGTACACCACGTCGAGTCGGAAGTCGGCGATGCCCGGTGCCAGCTGGGTCTTCGCCACCTCGTCGTACATCCCGCGGCGCTGCTTGGCCCAGATCAGGCGCCGCGCTTCTTCGGTCATGTGCAGCAGGCCGGCTTCGTGCAGCGCCACGAGCAGGTGACCGTACTTCTTGGTGAGGCTGGTGAAGGTGAAGATGTCGAGCACGCCGCGCACCAGGGCTTCGAGGCCCAAGCTGTGCGCGATCCCCATCGCCTCGTCCTGCTCGTCCCGCAGGCTGCCCACGTCGGTCTTCAGCTCCACAAGGTAGGCCCGCCGGTCGGGCACCGAGATCGCGAGGAAGTCGACGTTGATCGACGCGCGGGAGGCCGCGTGCCGCCCCAGCAGCATCTTGGAGACCGGAAACTCGGGGATCACCACGGGCAGCGGCGTGGGCGCGGGCGACACCAGCGCTTCGGCGACCAGCACCTCGGGCAGGTAGAGTCCGAACAGCGCGTCACTGCGCCGCTCCAGTGCGTACGCGGGCAGGTGACGCCAGGCGTCCAGGCGGTCGAAGTAAGCGGAGAGTCGGTCGTGGGGCATGGGGCCTTCTACCATCACTTCCAATTCGTGGGGGTCCGTGTGCTAGTCTCCCGCCGCCCCCCAAGACCACCCCAGGAGACTCCCATGCGCGCGTCCTCGGCCCTCACCCTGCTCTTTCTTGCTGCTTGTGGACCCGCTGCGGTCACCGACGCCGTCGACGACACCGACGAGACCGACGTCGTCGAGACGGACGAGACCGACCTCGCCGAGAACGTCTGGTACATCGACGACGAGGAGCATCCGGGCCTGTACGCCTCGCTGAACTGCGAGATGAACGACGAGCTCCTGCGCCTCAGCGCCTCGGACGACGGCGGCGTGGGGTCGATCCAGATCATCCTCGGCGAGCGCCCCACGGCGGATGTCACGCTCACCGTGGAGCCGCTGATCGCCGAGCTTGCGCCTGGTAAGATCTACGTGGCGATCGGGCGCGATCGGGAGAGCGACAACCAGTACGTGGCGCAGTCGGGCTCGGTGTCGGTGACGGTGGTCACCACCGATCCCCAGGAGATCAACCTGAGCTTCACCGACCTTCCGGCCACCACCAAGGCCTCTGCGACGGCCGACCTCTCGGGTGAGGTGGGGGCGCGGGATGGCTCCTTCTTCGGTGCCTGCAAGTTCGAAGACCTCGAGGAGTAGGCCCGCGACGGGCTACCTCTCTTCGATGACGTGTGGAGAGCGACCAAATCGGTGTGTTGCGAGCGCCTTCGTCCTGGCGCTCGCAGCCTGTGCGTCTGCGCCCTCCAAGCCCGCTGCCGACGACGCGCTGCCCGACGAGGGCGACGCGACCGACACCGAAGCAGTCGACGAGACCGACGAGACCGACGAGACCGACGAGACCGACGTGACGATCGACTCCGCCCCTGAACCCGTGGGCAGGTGCGGCGCGTGGGTGGTCGACTACAGCTACCCCACGCCCTACGCGCCCACGGCGGCGTGGAACGTGCCGGTCTGTGACCTGCAGCCCTGGGCGCACAGCGACGCGTACGCCGAGCGGTTCTGGAAGTTCTCGTTCGACCGCGACGCCGACCCGGACGTGGACGACCCCCGCCGTCGCAACCACGACATCCTGTTCGGCCTGGAGGCCGAGAACGACTTCGCGCTGCCGGTCTACGACGCTGCCGATGCCACAACCACCCGACGGGTGCGCACGCGCGCGGGCTGGGGCGGCACCAACCTCGCGCCCACCGACCGCGTGCCGTGGAATCCTGCGTGGAAGGCGATGCGCGGCTCCGACGCCTCGCTGGTGATCCTCGACCACAACACCGGCCAGGAGTGGGACCTGTGGGGGGTGGTGCAGGCCGACGCCTGGGGTCTCTACAACGACTCCCAGTGCTGGCTTCACGCCGACGGCTACAGCGCCACCACCGACCTGTGCGTGGGCTCGGCGCACCAGGTGACGGACCCCGCCGGAACGCCGATCGACTTCCGCACCTACGGGGGCAACCACCCGTCGCGCGGCGTGCAGATCCAGCACTACGCGATGCTCACGGAGCCCGAGGAGGTGGAGGCCGGCGAGATCCGCCACGCCCTGATGATGGGGGTGAGCAACACGCTGTTCGGGCCGCTGTGCACAACCGAAGAGCGGGGAACCGACGCGGCGGGGTCCACCTGTGGGTTTGCGCTGGCCCCGGCGGGCGGGCTGGAGTGGGGTGTGCCGTGGAAGCCCAGTCCACACAGCGAGCAGGTGCAGCGTGAGCGCGCGATCCCGGAAGGCATGCGCCTCGCCCTGCGGCTCACCGACGCCGAGATCGCCGCGTGGCTCGATGAGCGCGGCTACACCGGAAGGCTCCGCGAGACCGCACGCATCTTCGCCGTGGCGCTGCGCGACTACGGCTGGATGATCACCGACACCGGCGGGTCCGCCCCGTGGAGTGTGTCGGGGGGTGCCAACCCCGAGACGGCCGCGAAGTGGCGGGCGCTGGGCATCGAGGGCAACGGGCGCGACCTGCTGCACGGCCTGGTGACGCGGGAGCGGTTGTGGGTGGTGGAGCCGGCGACGAACCAGTGTGCCGAAGGGACGACGAGCCAGGATGGGTGTCGGGCGGGGGCGACGGGGTACTGAGCCGGGGCCGAACCGTCCGACGATTCGGCCGTTCGGTGCACGGCCGCAGGTCCCTCATGGGTTCTAGACGCTAGGGGGCGTAGTCGAAGATGGCTCCGAGCGTGCGCCAGGGTCCAACCGGGACGCTCACCGCAGCGTACGGTCGGCCGGGAATGTCGATCCCAGCGGAGGGCGTGACCCATCCCAGCCGCACGTCGCCGCGCCGGTTCGACCACACGCCCACGACGCGCGTTGGGGTGCGGACGCTACCACACAAGGGCACCCAGCCCAGGAGCACCTGCTCCGTCGAGAAGTCGAGCGCCCACAAGTCCAGAGCCCTCTTGCCCAGCACACGGTGCTGAGCGGCGTCGTCACCGAGTTCGTCGATCACGAGCATCCGACTCGGGCCGGGGACGCACTCGGATGTGGACAGCTTGGGCACGCGTACGGCCGTGTCGCCGCTGTCGACCCACCCGGCGCGGAGGACGCGGGTGCCAGACACCTTCGTCCACGCCCCGGTGTCGGGGAGGAGCTGCAGCGCGAGGGTCTGCGGAGCGCTGGTGTCGCTGTCGGAGTCGCTGTCGACGTCGGTGTCACTGTCGACGTCAGTGTCCGTGTCCCCGTTCGTGTCACCCTCGATGTCGGTGTCGGGGCCCTCGACGAGCGCTGTGTCGGCTGTCGGCGGGTCCGTGTCGTGCTCTGTACCGGGCGTCGGAGCGCTGCAGGCGAACAGGGTCGTAAGGAGGATGAGGTGTCGCATGGGACGAGCGTAGACCCGTTGTGCGCCGGTGTCGACGATGTGCCTCTGCGTGGAAGAACGCGAGGCATGCACGGCCTACGCCCCCGGCGGCACCCGCTCCCGCTTCCGCTGCGCCATCGGCAGCACCGACTCCGTGATGCTCGCCGTGGCGATCGTGCGACGTCCCGCATCGGTGACCCAGCGGGCGGGTTGGGTTGTGTGCTGGAGACCGACGAGCTTGACGCTGATGAGCATGGGGTGGCCTGGGCGCGAGGATGGGTAGGCGGAGTTTTGGTCGACTCGGGCACTCGGCGGCACCTGATTGCGCTTGCGGGGAACGGTATGGGCGTGGTGAGGCTCACCATGGCGACCGAGTGGGCGTCATCTGCCCGCTGCTGCCGAGGTCTCCGAAGATCGGACGGAAAACGTCCGCGCGCCTGGAGGCACCATGGTTAGCCTCGTGTGAGGCACGGATGTCCCATCGCCGGGTGCTCGGTGGCGGGGAATCGCCAGCGGCTAGGTCGGCGAAGGACAACAAATAAGCGGCAGTCGCCGGTCACAGACCGGAACTTGGGGACAAGGTAGTGGAGCGTTCAACGAGACGGGTGCGGCTGCCGGGGTTGCTGAAGGAGAAGCTATCGAAGGCCCTGCCGGGCGACTTGGCGGGACAGGCGATGATTCTCCGGTGGTGCGAGTACGCCGTGGAGCGGTCACCTGCGTGCCTCGTGGGCGCTGGGCTTTCGCTGGGCGCGCATCCGCGGCGCGGTGCCACATGGGCCGATGGCGGGTCCCCGCGCGCGCGCACCTGGAGCGAGCTGACCGAGCGGCTACGCGACAAGCTGGAGCTCTCGGAGCGAACGACAGCGGACCCGCTCTGGGTGGCCGAGCTGTACCAACAGAACTTCGGGCGGTCGGCGCTTCTCGACGAGGTAGCGTGGGCGGTGCCTCAGCGAGATCTTGAACCCTCGAATGCCCACCGAATCCTGGCTGCGATCAACTGGTCGGACCTCCTGACCACCAACTACGACGACCTCTTGGAGCGGGCGGCGCCCGGATACGCCCGGGCTTCGGTGGTGTCGGACCTGGACCTAGTGCCCGCACCGGGAACGTCGCATTCCTCGCGGGTGATCCACCTGCACGGCAAATTGGATGTGCCGGACAGTCTGGTGGTGACGCTTGAGGACTACCGGCAGTACCCCACACGGCGGCCCGGTTTGTGGACGAAGGCACGGCAGGTCTTCCTCGAGCGTCCGGTTCTCCTGACGGGGTTCTCCGCTGTCGATCCCAACTTCGTGAGCTGGACGGGATGGGTCGAAGACACGCTCGGCAAGCACTCGCCGATGCACCTCAACCTGAACGTGGCCGAGGACGGTGCGGGGTGGTCGCAGGCACGTCGTGGCTATTGGAAGGGACGCCTATTCGTGGTCGATGTGCCGAAGAAGGAGCTGGACCGGGTCCTCGGGTTCGTTCGGGACTACTTGATGGGCGAGGACGTACCGGTTGACTTCCAGGGTCGCGTCGACGAGGTCCTCGGGTACCTGACAGCTGCAACCGAAGTCGACGACGCGGTCAGTCGCGCACGGGAAGTGATTGCCAGATTGGAGCATGAAGCATCACCCGGGGAGCAGAGTGGCCTGCGATGGCGGGTGCTCGAGTCGCTGGTGAGGGTGGTCGCATCCCGTTCGATGTCACAGGACAAGACAGAGAGCCTTCTCCGCACGCTGGCGTTGCCCGATCGCGAGTCCTGGTCACCAGATTGGCCGCGACCCAGCTCCGGAGAACTTTGGACCCTGTCCGAGAAGCTCGATCGGCTGCGGGCGATCTTTGGTCTGGCGTGGCCAGCTGTCGTGAGGCTGCTTCTGGCGGCCGGTGAAGGCGAGACCCGTCGAATTGCGGGTGTGTCCATTCCGATGCGCGATGAGGCCAGACGTATCGGTGATCCATTGGAACGGGAGGTGCGGAGAAGTCTGGACTTGGACGCTCTTCGTCGCGGTATCGCGTATGGCACTCACGGGGTGGAAGAGGTCGCTGCTGCCGCAGCGGAGTGGTCCGTGTCATCGGCCGAACGCGCCGGCATCGATGCGCTGCTGGCCTATCAGGACCTGCTTGCAGGCCGTGTGGTGGTACCGCCCTCGACAGCCGCAACGCGTGTCGATTGGTGCCGTGTGGGCTGGTTCGCCACCATGGGGCTGCGATTTGAGGAAGCTGGAAGGCCTACCTCGCCGCGGTCGGCCACCTTGACGAGATAGCGGATCCGGGGGAGCGATGGCTGGTGCTTAGTTCGGCGATCAACGCCGGATACTGGGTGCGGACCCTCGTGAGCCGTGACACAGCTTCGGACGCGGAGATCGCCCAACTTGAGGACATGTTGGCACGGCTGGTTCAAGACCACCGTGATGCGGCCACGGCCTTCGAAGACGGGCTCCGCCAAGCCAATATTCGGCAGCACGGGGAAGATGCGAAACTTGCGGCCCAGCCATCGTCACGTCGGGTGCGGGGGGTCTTTGGCGGGGACCCGCGTGACGGCGCGGGGGTGCTGTTGGACGGGGTCGAACAGGGCTGGATGCACCCGGACCTGGGCGTGCAAGCCGCTTCGGTGGCGGTGCGGGCCTTGCTGCGGCACGCCCGGCTCGGTGATCTCGACGTTGATGGGACGACCGCATGGGGCGGTGCGGTTGCGCTGGCCCTTCGTTACAACCTTGACGGCGTGGACGCGATCCTGACGTGGTGGCGCGACGCAGGCGACCCTGATCTTGAGGAGCCGCGGCCTCCTGTGGATGCGCTGTTGGCATCGCCGCCCACCTGGGATGGAGCGTGGCAGGCCACCTTCCGCGCCCTCGCGGCTGTCGTGCCGTGGCTCACAGGTGACCAGGTCGAAACTGTGGTGGGGTGGCTGTGGGCCGTCCCCGAGTACGACCGAGCAAGGCGAGTGCGAGCTGGCGCGACGGTGTCGGGCGACGGACTAGACGGGTTCGACCTTGGCGTGCCGTTGATGGCCGACCTTGTGGAGGTGGTCCCTCTCGAAGTGGTGGGCACCTTTTTGGAGCGCCTGGGGGCGGCCGCAGGGCCACGCTGGGGGGAGGGGCGCGACCGCCTGCTCGGAGCGATTGCGCAGAGGGTGACGCACGCAGCGCAGCGTGGACGCGAGGTGCGCTCTCTTCTTCGACAGGTGGTGACGCTGCAGGTGGGCGGATGGTTTCGCGACCGAGGGTCGGACGCCGCCGTCGAACTGGCCAGTGTGGTCGGAGTTGGCATCGAGCCGGAGGACGTCCAAGATCGCGACTTGCTCCGACGCTGGGCCAAGCCTGAAGAGCGGAGGGAGCGCTGGGCCTGGGTCGCCGATCATTGCTTTCCCAATGAAGCTGATCAGCTGGCCGCCGAGACCGTGCAGGGTCTACTGACGAGTCGAGGCACGGCGTATTCCGACCTAGATGGGTGGGCGGTGCTGGCCCACCTTGTTCCGCGAGTTTCGCTCGATCGCCAGCGCGAGATGCTTGCCCTGGCGGTCGAAGTAGCGGAGGGCGCTGCTTCCGTGCCCGATCGAGATCCGATAGACCAGACGGGCGACCGCGTGCCCAGACTTGCCGTCGCCGCTGCGCTTGCGGCGCTGGTTCATGCCAGTTCCAATCACGATGCGTCGGTGCTGGCGCGTGCGCTTTCCACGTGGCGCGGTCTCGTGGGGCCCCAACAGGCGACCCTTCAGGTGATGGCGCGGGATCGGTTCCCTGACGCCTGGCTCGACGACAGCCTTGGAGCCATCGTAGACGCTGCATTGCGAGGTCGGGCGATCACTTCGGGCGCGGCGCGCGCGCCGTTTCTACAGCCCCCGTCTCGCGATCAAGTGCGCAGAATCGCGCTCCTACGCTCGGCACCCTTCGCGTTTGATGGACACCCCTTCGCCTGGGCCCGCCTCCCCGCCGTCGCCTCGATCGTTCGCCACGCCGACGCCCAGGTGCAGGCAAACGCCGTCCGCTGGGTCGGTGGTCTCGCGAAGGCCGGAGGCGCGGACCACCCCTGGGATCGCTGGCTGGAGGCCTTCGAGACCTTCACCGACGATCGCCGCGTGAAGGTGCAGGCCGCGCTCGCGTCCGTCGTCGCCGACGCTGCGGCCGACCTTCCCGAGCCGGTGCGACTCCGCCTGGACCGGGCACGTGAGGTTCTCGCGCTGGACCCCAGGGTCGCGGTCCAGTGCGCCCTGGGCGGCCGGTAGCTCCTGCCCATCGCCTCCGGCTCTAGAGTGCCCGTCACCCGTCGATCCACCGCCCGTCACCGGTCGATCCGCCGCCCGTCACCCGCCGGTCCGCGGTCCGTCACCGGTCGAGCCGCCGCCCGTCACCGGTCGAGCCGCTGTCCGTCACCGGTCGAGCCGCCGCCCGTCACCCGTCGATCCGCTGCCCGTCACCCCTTTGCCGCTGCCCGTCACCCCTTTGCCGCTCGATAAGGTACGTTTCTCCGTCGGGCACCCCAGGCACGCGACGCACCCACCCGCGCCGCTGCCGGGGTCGGGCGGCCGGGGGATGGGTCGGCTGCGACGTCGCGCGGAACGCTCAACCTGCCGCATGGGGCCGGGAGCGTGTGCGACGTCAGGAGTCGGTGGACGGGCGCGGCTGGGGTCGCGTGGCCAGCCAGTGGCGGACGACGTCGCGGCTCGATCCAGGAACGGGACCGCTGGCCTCAACCTCGGCTTCGGCGGTCCACAGGTCGAGTGTGCGGAGGAGGTCGGCGACCGCGTCGCGGGCGAGGATCGCCGCATCCTCGGCAGGGACGAACACCCCGTAGGCCTCGTGCACCACGGCGTCGAGCGCATCGAGTTCGGTGCCGATCGCGGTGCCTTCGGAGACGACGTCAGCCACCGCGCCGTCGAGGATGGATGCTGCCCACGGAAGCTCAGGCCGCAGCACGCGCAGCTGCTTCACCACACTGTGAGGACGGTCGGCGCGCGTGGCCGACATGAGCGAGAGGTCGAGCGTGCGGGCACCCGGCACGTTCTCCTCCTTGGCGCGCGTCCACCGCAGCCGCAGCCGTCGAAGCCAGGGCATGGCCGTGGAATCGACGTAGACGCGAAGGGCATCCTGAGCGCGTTGCCAGGTCGCTCGGGCCCTGGCCCGTTCACCGGTGGCATGCGCGTGGGCGGTCGTCGCCTCGTGCAGCCGCGTGGCGAACCCGGCCGCGTCGAACCCGATGGTGTCGTAGGCCGCTGCGACGACGTCCGGATCGCTGCGAAGCTCCGCGACGGTGCGCGTGGCCTGCTCGATCAGGACGTCGTCCGGGACCCGGTAGAGGTGGGTGCCCACGGGGACAGCCTACACGATGGGCGGGAGTTCGGCCGCGCGAGCGGCGAGCTCGCTCGGACGGGTGGCGGCCCACTGAGCGACCTGCTCCAGGTTCCCGCCGGGGAGCAGGGGCTCGCCGCGGTCTTCCCGCTCGCCGTTCACGACCGCGCGCATCCGAAGGTAGTCGGCGCAGAGGTCGGTGAGGCGGGCGCGACTGCCGTGCAGGTGGGCGGTGGAGGCTTCCATCGTGGTCTCGGCACCTTCTTCGTGGCGCACCTCGTCGAGCAGCGCGTCGCGGAGCACGGCTGCCTGCTGCCGGAACGCCTTCGGGAAGCCGGGGAGGTCCCCGGTGAGCTTGCCGAGGTAGGGCCCGACGTTCTCCAAGGCACCGGTGACCTCCTTCCAAGCGGCCCCGCCGTTGGGGAGGTCGGCATCGCCGAGGAGGCGCAGGAGGTCGGTGCCGGCGGGAACGGCGCTGTCGACGAGGGCTTGGGCGCGCCGACGCACGCTGCGCAGGTAGCGGCTCGCTTCGTCCACAGCGGCGGTGACCCGGTCCGTGTGTCCACGGAAGCCGGCGATGCGGGTGGCCTGCTCGGAACGTCCGAGGGCGGCTTGGTCGAGCGTGGTGCGCAGGCGGCGCACGAGGCCGGCGACGTCGAAGGCCTCGGACTCCAGCGGGCCGACGATGACGCGCGCAGCGTCCTCTTCGAGCTCAGCGAGGAAGCGCAGGGCTTGTTCACGGACGACAGGGAACGGGGCGGCACGAAGGTCAGAGATCGACATGACAGACTCCAGGTTGGGGGTTCTGGACGTGAGTCTGCCGCTCGCGGGCGGGGCGCTCTAGGCGAGAGCGGGGGTCGGGCCGCGGGCTTCCGCCGCGGATCGGGGAAACGCCGGGTTTCGGCGAGGGGTGGCGGCGGCGGCTGCCGGCTGGGGTCCGGTGGGCGCGGGGCGCAGGCTACGTGACGGACGCCCGGCAGAGGTCGGCGAGGCGGTCGGTCAGGGGTGGTGTGGACGCCTCGCGGCACCCATCAGCGCACGTCGGTGCTGTTGGTGCGACACACGAGCCTGCCCGACCGTGTGAGGCCACAGGCACCGTCGTAGGTGGGCAACACCTCGTGGAACGCGCCGACCGGCGACGGCATGAGGGCGCCGGAGGAGGGGAACCAGCAGGTGATGGCACCGTCCCCGCTCAGCGCGCAGGCCCGCAAGGGCACCGCAGCCACCGCCTTGAACAGACCGGCAGGCACATAGCGCCCCGGGGATCCCGCTCGGAACGCGTCGAGTGTGCCGTCGGCGCGAAGTCCGAACTCGGACGAGAGGCGCGACAGTGCCGTGTACGTCGTGCCCTGCTCGGGCGCGAGGTCGGGGCCGTCCGCGTGGAGGGGGTGGCAGACCACGGTGCCCGTGAAGGTTCGTCCACAGACCGTCTCCTCGGCGAACCCCACCTCTGCGAGAGGACCGGGCCACGTGATGTCGGAGAGGACGCTCTGCATCCAGGTGTCGCCTGTGAGAACGCCGCCGGGCGTGAGCGCCCAGAAGACCGTGCGATCGATGCCGACGTCGGCCCCTCCGAAGGCGACATAGGGGCCGGGAGGTAGGCCCTCTGGGGTCATGAGGCCACTGCTGCAGACCACCTCGCCCAGGGTCGACAGGCCACACTGGGCACCGTCGGCGAGAAGGACGGGCCGCGGCGCGTCCACGGCCAGTCCGTCGGGAACGAGGTCGAACCGGTTGTGGCAGCGCCAGCCGTCCACGCGATCGCGCGTGCAAGGCGCACTCAGGTTTAAGACAACGTCGGCGATCGCGTGATCGGGGAACCAGTCATCGGCATGGTTACCGCTCACGCACCGGAGCGCGCCGTCCTCGGTGACGGCACAGAGCCCGGCGGCACGCGTGTAGGCGATGCGCTTGGGCTTGGCGCCCGTCCACGGGGCGAGGACGGGGGCGTCGGCACCCCAGCAGGCGACCGTTCCGTCGACGTGAAGTGCGCACGCCCCGTTGGCGTCAGGGTCTGCGACCAGCTGAGTCCAGCCGGTCCCCGCTGGGGCGTTCGTCTCCAGGGTGGGGTCGGCACCGGTGCTCTCGCACGCGATCTGGCCGTCGGCTCCGTAGATCACGCACATCTGGACGCGGGGGTTGCTGTTCGCGAACGCGAACGACGACACGTCGCTGAAGCTGTCGATGAGCGTGCGCTCTTCCGTCCACCAATTCCCGAAACAGGTGAGCTCGCCCCCGGCGTCCAGCGCGCAGGCGCTCCGGTCGTCGCGCAGCCGGACGTCGACGAAGGGGCCCTCGGGGAGATCATCACGCCACCCGGCTTCGTCCAGCTCGCCGTCGGGTCGCACCGCCAGGAGGACCTCGTCGCGATGGTGGATGGCCAGCGCTGGCCCACCCGAACCGCCGGTGATCCCCGACCCGGGAGCGCACGTCCAGGTCTGGTCCGACCGAAGACCGCACAACGTCCCCGCGGCGTCGGTCGCGAGCTGCGTGTAGCCGCCCCCTGGCAGGTCCCAGGACTTGACCCCCGCGCTCTGAGGCCAGATCTTGCCGATGCATTCCAGCTCGCCGTCGGATCGGAGGCCGCACACCGCGTTCGACCGGGTCGCGATGTCGACGAACACCCGCTCGCCGATGACGCCGTCGCTGGACGTCGCGCGGGCAGACGACGAGGTTCCATCGTCCGACGTCGCGGCGCAGCTCCACGTGTCGCCGGGCAACATCGCCTGCCAGGGCACCGTGTCGCCGGGCACGACCGTGTTGAGGATGGGCAAAGTGCCCGGAACCCAAGGCGCGCCGTTGCGCGTCCACGTGATGCCGAAGGTGAGCGCGTCGCCATCGGGGTCTTCCTCGGCCTCCACGACGCAGACCAGGTTGTCGAGCCTGTGAACGGGGTGGTCGGGCTCCAGCCGCACCCGGGGGACGGGCGGGGGCGCGTTGCCGATGGTGACCGATGCGAGCGCCGTGGTGGTGCCGCCGAATCCGTCTTCGACCAACACCCGGACCTGCACTTCCGTCCCCATGGGGATGCCAGCGGCAGGCAGGGAAGGGCCCGCCACGGGCAGTTCAGCGCCGTCTGCCCACCAGCGCCAGCTCGCGACGACGGTGTCGCCATCCGCATCCTCGGTGGTGAGGGTTGCCACCAGGGCGTCGGCTGTGGTCGGCACCACTGGGGACAGGGTCACGCTGACCGTGGGCGCCGCGTTCCCGATCGTTCGAGGCTCAAGGCTCCACGCTTCCTCCTGCGTGTCGGCGCGCGTCGCCACCGCAGAGACCTCGACGCCCCGCACCTGCGGAGGAAGCGATGTG
Organism: uncultured Enterobacteriaceae bacterium; assembly: GCA_964396405.1. Taxonomy (GTDB): domain Bacteria; phylum Myxococcota_A; class UBA796; order UBA796; genus JACKEO01. The sequence continues at coordinate 562 of CAYNFK010000062.1, read as the reverse complement.
CCCGTGCCTGCTTGCACGCCGTCGACGAACCAGACGTAAGCAGCGGTTGCGTCCGGCCCCTCGATGTAGAGCGCGTCGACCGAGGTCGGCGCGGTCGGCCGAAGGATGGGCGCGCGAAGCGCCTCGGGCTCGTCGACCGGCGGGTCCACCGGCTCATGACACCCGAGGAGGCCAGTCCAAATCAGGATTCCTGCACGCGTCATGCCACACCCCCAGCGGTTTGGGCACGATAGCACGCGTTCGAAGGGAGCGTCCTGGCACGGGCGCATCCGCTTCGGCGCACCCCCGCACACCCCCACGCTTCAGCCGGCCCGCCACACGAGGCCCCAGGCCACCACCGTAGCGAGGCCCGCCTCACTCACGGCCAGCTCGCCCCCTACGCCGCCGTTACGATCGGCCACCCGCGCGCGAAACGCCTCGGCCGACTCGCCCGGGGTGCTCTTGAGGCCCAGGCGATCATGACGCCAGCGCGTGCAGAGCTCGTTGGCGGCGCGCGCTGTGGCCGCTCGCTCCGCCCACCGGGCCAGCTCACCGGCCTCGTCCGCCCGCACGGGCAGCAGGG
>CAYNFK010000061.1:0-27638 GCA_964396405.1 uncultured Enterobacteriaceae bacterium | reverse complement strand
TAGCCGCAGCCGTGGACCAGGGTCTCGTGCACGATGACGTAGCAGGGCGAGGGGGACCAGATGTCGGTGTACTTGCCCCAGCTCTCGCACACCGGGACGGTGGGATCGACGTAGGCGTTCACGGAGCTGTTGAAGGCGAAGCTGCCAGGGGCGGAGCCGTAGACGTACGGATTCTCGTCCACACAGGCGCCCACGAGCTCACCGTCCACCTTCTCGCAGGGCGGAAGGTCCATGCGGGGAGCCGGGACGGCGTAGGCAGAGGCGGCGTAGGCCAACAGGCCCACGGCGGCGACGAAGCGTGTGCGCAAGGCGACCCCCAGGGCTGCAGCACGTAGGGTACAGCAACTCAGGGCCTTTGCCTAGGTGGATCCTAGAGTTCCGAGTGCAGCGCCCACGGGTCGCAGGCCCCCTTTAGAACGTGCCACACACCCGCGCACCCGGACAGTCGCCCCACCCCAAGGGCCTGCACGCGTTGGGGAACGCGTAGCAGTCGCCGCCGGGCTGCTGGAAGGTGCACTCCAAGTCCACACAGTCCGTCTCGTCCTGGGTCACGCAGAACTCGACAGCTTCCGCGGCGGGGTCGTGGCCGCCGGGCTCACCGGGGACGTAGGGGTGGACGCGTGCGACCCAGCAGCCTTCCCTGTAGGCGCAGACGGCGAGCGACAGGTCCTCGCAGGCCTCGGGGCCCGTGGTGATTCGTTTGTCGAGGATGCACGCGGGCTCGCAGGCCGGCACGTCCGTGTCGACCGGCCCGCAGCTGGCCGCGTGGGTCCCCAGCCAAGTCAGGCCCTGTTCCGCGCACGACAGGGCACGCGGATCGCCCCGCCACATCCGCGCCCCGCACGGGTCTTCGGGGGAGACCTCGTCGCGGAAGGCGTAGCCGCCGACCCATGCGCCGGTGGTCGCGTCGTAGACGTTCGTGCTCGGGCCCGCGCCGCCGTCGTCGAACACCACGCCCACCAGGGAGCCGCCGCACGGTCCCACCCAGAAGGCGCCACACCCGCTCCGGGTGCGCCACTGCTCGAGCTGAGCCGTCACCTCGGATGCGACGTAGGTCGGGGCTGCTGAGCCCGGACCGGCAGCTGGGTCCCGACACTCGCCGTCGACCACGGTGCAGTCCGCGGAGCCGAGCGCCCCGCAGGGCGTGTCGGTGTCGGCGGTGGTGTCGGTGTCGGTGGTGTCGACGGTGGTGTCGGTGTCTTCGGGCTCGGGCTTGGGCGTGCTCGTGCTGCAGGCCAGCAGGAACAGGATGGCCGAGATGAGCCACATGACGGGTCCCCCGAGCGGCGCAGCCTAGCGCACGAAACCGCGAGGTGCGCCGCCGGGTCGGACGGGCGCCGGCAGAGCGGCCAGCCCCAACCCTAGAACATCCCGCACACCTGCACCCCCGGACAGTCACCCCACCCTACGGGCCTGCACGAATTCGGGAACACGTAGCAGTCGCCGCCCGGCTGCTGGAAGGTGCACTCCATGTCCGCGCAGTCCGTCTCGTCCATGGTCACGCAGAGGTCGACCCTCTCCCCATCGGGGTCGTAGCCGCCCGGTTCCCCGGGCGCGTAGGGGTGGACGCGTGCGACCCGGCAGCCTTCGCGCGCATCGCAGGCATCGGTCGACAGCGCCTCGCAGTCTTCGGGGGTCGTGTCCGTATCGTCCGGCTCGGGCGTGGTCGTGCCGCAGGCCAGCAGGAACAGGACGGCCGCCGCGGTGGCCCCCCTCACGCGAGCACCACCTTTCCGCCCCGCAGCACACCCCGGCCGTCTTTCACCAGCAGGCCCACGCCCTCGGCCACGCAGGCGGCCACGCCCTTGCCGGTCCGGTACCATCCGAACACGCGGGCGGTCTCGGTGATGAGCTCGTCCTCGGCCATCGCCAGCCCGCGCGACAGCACCCACGCGGCTGCGTTCGCTAGCTCCTCCGGGGGCACCTCGTCAGGGCCGCGCGCGCCGTCGTCTGAGGGTCGGAAGGCGCGCCAGGTGGAAGGCTGGAGCTGGCTGGGCCACAAGAAGTCCCCGCGGATCACGGGACGCAGCGGACCGGCCGCCTCGGCGCACGCGAGGTCGAGCTGCTCCTGGATGCGGCTGCCGAGCTGGCGAAATCCCCACCCCGAGGCGATGTGACGCCACGCCGTCAGCCTGTGAACGGGACCCGCCGCCTGCACCACCTCTGCGATCTGCGTCGACAGCTGGCGACGCGAGACCGGGTAGTAGAAGGTCTCCTTGTCGGCCCCGATGACTGGAACGAGCGCCCGCCACGGGCTCGCGTCGGAGGGCAGCGCGGCAGTGGGCGGCGCGGCGAGCTGGGCCTCGACGGTTCGGCTTGCGATTCGAGGTGCTGGAGCGGTGGCCTGCGCAGGCCGCGCTTCTGTCCGGCGTGGTGCCCGACGCGCTGCCTCCACGGCCTCCAAGACCCGCGCCGTCTGGGCGCTCGGATCGAACCACCAGTCGGTGGACCAGATGCGGTGCATGGTCCACCCGAGCTGCTCCAGCACGGCCTGCCGCAGGCGATCGCGCTCCCGTGCCGACCGGGAACCGTGGTAGGCGGCGCCGTCACACTCGACGCCCAGCAGGTACGTCCCGGGTCGCTCGGGGTCCACCACAGCAAGGTCCACGCGGTAGCCGCTGCAGCCCACCTGGCTGTGGACCGTGAGGCCCGCCGCCGTGAGCGCGCTGTGGACCTGCTCCTCGAACGGCGACTCGAAGCGCAGCGCACCCTCGGCGAGCGCCTCGGCGTCGATCGCGCGGACGCCGTCGCGGGCGTAGCGCAGGAAGGCCTTGAGGTGGCGCGCGCCCACAGCGGAGGTCCGGTTGAGATCGATCTGGTCCGGGTCGAGCGTGGAGAACACGATCAGTCGGCTGCGCGCCCTTGTGATCGCCACGTTGAGTCGGCGCTCGCCGCCCTTGCGGTTTACCGGGCCGAAGCTCATGGTGAGCTTCCCGCTGCGGTCGGCACCGTAGCCGATGCTGAACAGCATCACGTCGCGCTCATCGCCTTGGACGTTCTCGAGGTTCTTCACGAACACGTGTTCGCGCTCGCCCTCGGTGAACGCCGCGTCGAGCTCCGGCCGACGCAGGCGCAGTGCGTCGCACAGGTCCTCCACGAGACGCTGCTGGGCCATGCTGAAGGTGACCACGCCCACGCTCGGTCGCTGGTCGTCGGGCAGGTCGAGCAGCCGCTCGAGTTCGGCCACCACCGCCTCGGCCTCGGGTCGGTTCGTGCGGGCACCGCCACGGTCGTAGCTGCCCGGCGGCAGGGGCCGCAGCTCCACGCCCACGCCTTTCGCCCACGCCTGTGCGGAGGGGAATGTGAGCAGGCTGTTGGCGTAGTAGTGATGGTTCGAGAACGCGATCAGCGACTCGTGCCGGCTGCGGTAGTGCCAGCGAAGGCGCAGCTCCAGCAGGTTGGAGGCTGTGGCCTCGTCGAGGATGCTCTCGAGCTCCTGCACAGACTCCTCGTCGGGCAGGTCGTCATCGTCATCGGCGCGGTCGAAGAAGCTGGTGGGCGGGAGCTGCTTGCTGTCGCCGACGATGATCGCCTGGCGACCGCGCGCGATGGCACCGATGGCGTCCCACGGCGGGATCTGCGACGCCTCGTCGAACACCACCACGTCGTAGCCCTCGAGCGAGGGGTCGAGGAAACGCGCCACCGACTGCGGGCTCATCAGCACCACGGGCTTGATGCGCTTGAGCACGTTGGGCAGGGTGGCGAACAGCTTGCGGGGCGGGAGGTGGCGCTTCTGGAGCTGGAGCTGCCGACGCAGCAGGGCGAGCTCCTCGCCGGGGCCGTGCAGATCGGGCAGGCGCTGCACCAGGCGGTCGACGAGCACCGACCGGGCCAGCTCCAGCGAGCGGGCGTCCAGCGTGCGGAAGCGCGCCACCACGTCGGCGTGGCGCACCCCGCTGAACGCAGCGAGTTCGGGGTCGGCGTCGAGGTGGGCACGCCACCAGCCCTCGCGAAGGCTCCGGTCGAGCGCGCGGCGGAGGCCCTCGCGCGGGAGCGTGCCCGCGAGCACGGCGTCGACCAGCGGCCACAGCCCGAGCGCCGTGGCGGCCTGGATCGCACCCACGGCCGAGCACCAGGTGCGCAGGCGACCACGCGCAGCTGCCATCTGCTGAACCGCCGCACGTCGCCCCCGCACCGTGGAATCGACACCGGCCTCGGCGAGCTGGAGCACGCTGTGCACCGACGACAGCGCCGCGCGCGTGGAGGCCACGGCGTCGACCACACCGCGCAGTGCGACCTCCCGCGGTGTGCCGGGCTGGAGCAGCACCCCGCCCTCGGCGAGCAGCGAGGTGGCCTGCGCCAGTGGACCCAGCGTCCCGAGCACGCCGGCCACCCGCAGCCGCGCGGCCTGTGCGCGCTTCGCGCCCTCCAGGGCGTCGGCGACAGAGTCCCAGTCGGTGTCGGCCCCGCGCCACAGCGGACCCAGCCAGCGCGGACCTTCGGCGAGCGCGCCGAGCACTGCGGCTTCGTCGCGGGTCCACGCCGCCTCGTCGAGCGCGAGCGACACGCCGGCGTGGTCGGGCAGCGCACCCACCACCACCCGCGACAGCGCGCGACGTGCACCCCACAGCGCGAAGAACGCGAGCAGGAAGAACGACCCCGCCCAACGCTGGAAGCGTGTGCGGAGCGTGTCGAGGTCGAGCCCGAGCAGCGCAGGCTGCCAGGCGGTGAGCAGGGAAGTGGACCGGGCCCGCAGCGCACGCCCTCGCGTGATCCAACCCTCGATCTCGACGGTTCGTGCCGAGAATCCCACCGGCTCGTAGAGCGCCTCCGGCAGTCCCCGTGAGGTGAGCGCGGCGTGGGCAAGGGTGGCGAGCGCGTCGGCCTCGTCGAGCCCGTCACCCAGCTCGGGCAGGCCGAGCGCCGCGAGCGCCGGGCCCCGCGTGGACTGCACCGCGCCCAGCGCCACGTCGGCCGCCGCGAGCGCCCCCTCCACCTGCTCCTGCCATGACGGGGTCCACGTCGACACGCCTACGCCGCGGAACGGGTGCGCGGCTACCGGCTCGGCCTCGCCCAGCGCGAGCACGACCCGCTCGGTGGCCGCCTCGCGCGACCGCACGTCCTCGAGGTTCGGCAGCTGCACCGTCGGCAGGCGCACCCACGGCGCGTCGGCAAGGCCGACCAGTTCAGCCACCACCGTGCGCAGGGGCACGCCGAACGGCGTGGGGGCGGCCAGGCGCTGGGCGTGGCGGTCGAGCACCTGGCGCGTGGCGAGCAGGTCGGCGTGGTGCCGCGCCCAGGCGTCGGTGGCTCGCTCGCGCGCGATCTCGAACGGTGCCGCGAGCTGGCGCACCACCGCCGCGCGGGTGGCCTGCTGGCTGTGCAGTTCCAGGCAGAACGGCCCCAGGCCAGCCTTCTCCAGGCGCGCCTGCACGACCTCCAGCGCGGCCATCTTCTCCGACACGAACAGCACGGACTTTCCGGTCGCGAGCAGCTGCGCGATGAGGTTGGTGATCGTCTGCGACTTGCCGGTGCCCGGTGGCCCCTGGAGCACGAAGCTGCGGCCCTCTTCGGCGGCCGCGATCGCGCGGAGCTGGCTCGGGTCGGCGTCGACCACCGTGAGCACCTCGGTGCCGGGTCGGGCAGCGAGGGCGGCATCCGTGAGGGGGGGGCCGAGCCCGTCGCCGCCGCCCTGGCCCTCCGAAAGCAAGCGCACCACGGGGTTGGCCAGCAGCTGCTCCCGCTTCGCACCAAGGTCGAGCCACATCAGGAACTTGGCGAACGAGAACGTGGCGACCGAGGCCTGCTCCACCACCTCCCAGCGGGTCTGCTGCAGGGTGGCGCGGCGGAAGGCGTGGAGCACGGCGGGCACGTCGACGCCAGCAGCATCGGTGGGCGGCGTGTCGACGCCTTGCACGTCGAGCCCGAAGTCGCGTCGGAGCTTCTCCACCAGCGTGACGTTGACGCGGGTCTCTTCGTCGAGCCCGCGCAGTGCCCACGCGGCACCGTCTCCTTTCGGGCGCACCAGCTCCACGGGAACCAACACGAGCGGTGCGTACCGGGCCTGCTGGCTCGACGGGGCCTCGAACCACTTCAGGAAGCCGAGCGCCAGGTAGAGCACGCCCGCGCCGGTCTCTTCCTGAGCCGAGCGCGAAAGGCGATAGAGCTCAAGCGCGTGCTTGGCGAGTTCTGCAGGCGCGAGGTCGATCGCCAAGCGACCGGCGCGCTGGAGGGTCCGCGCGTGGTCTGCGCGTTGGGCTTCCCGAGTTTCGGCGGGCAGCTCCGACGCAACGCCGGCACCCGCCATGCGCGGCTGCAGCGCGACCACCTCGCCGCTCGCCAGAGCGTCCTCCAGGCCGCCTACGTCGAGGTGGGGGATCGGCAGCGTGCGCGCGCCCTCTTTGTGGTTGACCGCCCGGTTGCGGAGGCTCAGGTCGAGCAGGCGCTGCTGCCAGCGGTCCAGTCGCGTAGCCACCTTGGGTGCTGCGGGGGTGGGTGCCGTGCGGAAGCGCTCCGCGGGCAACGCCTCGCCCGACCCCGGCGTGGACCCAACCACCACGGACACGGCGTGGGCGAGCTCGTCGCCGGAACGATCGAGGGGGAGCGGCCGCACGGGAGCGGCCGCGTGCCGAGCGGCCGCCACATCGAGCGCCAGCACGAACGTGTCGTCGCGGGCCAGCATCGATTCGGCGGCGGCTACGGCCCGCGCGAAGGTGCCGGAGCTCGTGACCGGGGAGCTGTCGACGATGAGCGCCTCGCCGAGTGCCACACGCTTGCGCAGCGGCAGGGGGTCGTCGAGCAAGGCCTCGGGCAGCTCGAAGTCGGTGAGCCAGGCGCCGACGAACGCATGGCCTTGGACGATCACCACCACGGCGTGCAGGCCCGCCTGCTCGAACAGCGCCGCCAGCAGCACGGTGAGGTCGAGGCAGGTGCCGAGGCGGTCGCCCAGCACCTGCTCGTGGGTGCGCACCTTCTGCCCACCCTGCTCGAAGCTGGCCGGCGGGTTGATGTAGCCGAGCTGGGCAGCCTGCACGGCCTCCCACAGGGCCTGAACGAGCGCGGCGGCATGACGCGGATCGCGCTTCTGGTAGCCGCAGAGCGCGCCGTCGCCTTCGGCGGCCTCGAGCCGGGCCGACGCGCTTTGCAGGAGCGGCACCAGCACGCGTGCGTTGGGGCGCACAAAGGCTGCGAGCAGCTCGGGCAGCACGCCCACCCCGGTCCATTGTGTGGGTGCAAGCACCTCCACCTCGTTGCGCCGGGTGCCGATGACATCGCCGTCCTGCCGGACCTCCACCTCCAAGAACCCGTTCTCGCGCTCGGCCTGCGCGGCAAGGAACGAAGGCGAGAGTTGCACGGAGCCCAGGTCGACGTCGTGCTGTCCGCCGGGTGCGAGTCCATCCAGCCGCCAGGTCACGGGCACGAGGAATGGCGGGTCAGCGCGCACGTGTACGACCAGATCCTCGAGCGCTTCGGTGCCGAGGTTGGACAGCCGAATACGGCGAACAAACGGAACACCCTGCTGTTGCAGCGCAAGCGACACGCGAGGAGCCACGTCGAGTACAAGATCCACCGAAGGCACCGTGCTCATGGCCATTCCCCTGGACCCGGCGACCTAACGGCGGCGCTGGATGGGGGCGACCAGGCGGAACCTGTGGCCCGCGGACACGCGCCCACCCCGCCCCTGTGGCCACGCCCGGACGGAAGCACTACAGCCACCCTCCGCTTTGGCGCGGGGATCAGGGGAACCCAGCACATGGCTCGTGGCGCCCAGGTCAACCCGAACCGTGTCGGTCGGCCGATCGTGTTCTGGCTGGGCGTGGCGCTGATCACGTTCGGCGCGATGCTCACGCTGCAGGAGTTTCTGGCCCTACGAGCCGAAGCGACGTTCGCGTACCGCCTCACGCCGTGGATGGGCGTGGGTCTCCTGCTCGATGCCGTCGGCACCGCGCTCGCCGGGTGGGGCGTGCTGCCGCGCCGCTTGCCGGACCGCTCGGCGGTCGAGGCGCTGAGCGTCGACGACCTGGTCGAACCCGCCGCCAGTGGGCTCGCAGCGCCCGAAGCCGAGCTGGCGGCTATGGACAGCGCCGCGATGAGCCGTGGGCACTGGGGCATGTTCGGTCGGATGTACGCCGGGCTCGTGATCGACACGATGAAGCCGGCCACGCTGGGCTTCATGCTGCCCGGGATGCAGGCGGAGTACGGCCTGTCGTCCACGGTGGTGGCGCTGTTTCCGATGGCGGCGATCACGGGCCTCACGATCGGGTCCGTGGTCTTTGGCATGCTGGGCGACCTCATCGGCCGCCGGGCGTCGTTCATCTTCACCGCCCTGATCTTCGCCACCACGTCGGTGTGCGGGTTCATGCCCGACTACCCGTGGCACCTCCTCACCTGCTTCGTGATGGGCATGGCGGCGGGCGGTGAGCTGCCCCTGATCTACACGATGCTGGCGGAGACGATGCCCGCGCGGCACCGCGGGTGGATGGGCGTGGCGATCGGCGGCATCGGGGGGCTGTCGGGCTACCTCGTGGCCGGCCTGCTCGCGGCCTGGCTGGAGCCGCTCTACTCGTGGCGGATGCTGTGGTTTGCCAACCTGCCCACGGCCATCCTCATGCTGGCGATGCTGCGCTGGGTGCCTGAGTCGCCCCGGTTCTTGCTCCAGATGGGGTTCAAGGAGGAGGCCGCTCGGGCGATGTCGGCAGGCGGTGCCCTGCACGACGCGCATGACCCGCCTCCGGGGGAGCGACCGGGCAGGCTGGCCGACCTCGTCGCCGGGCGCTTGCGCGGGGTCACGGCGACGCTGTGCCTGTTCGGGTTCGCGTGGGGCGTGTGCAACTGGGGCTTCATCACCTGGCTGCCGGTGATCCTGCGCGACCTCGGCCTGGAGGCGGGGTTCACCAGCCGGCTCCTCGCGTTCTCGGCGTTCTGTGCGATCCCCGGAACGATCGTCGCGGCCGTGGCCTACGGGGCCTGGAGCAGCCGATGGACGGCGGCCCTGGCTGCACTGGCCACCTCGGGCTTCCTCGTGGCGTTCGGGGTGCTCACGCCCCTGCTCGGCGCGCGGCCGGACCTCATCCTCGGGCTCGTGATCGGGCTGATGATCACCAGCAACAGCATGATCGGGGTGCTCGCTCCCTACAGCGTCGAGGTCTACCCCACGGCCGTGCGTGGCATGGGCAGCGGGGTCGTGGCGGCCAGCAGCAAGTCGGGCGGGATCATCGCGCCGATGGTCGTGGGGTCCCTGCTCACCTTGGCCGCGAGTCCGGCGATGGCCGCGCTGGTGGTGGCCGTGCCCGTCGGACTCGCAGGCCTGATGATGGCCGCGCGCGGCATCGAGACCCGCGGGCGCTCGCTGGAGGAGCTGGCGTCCGACCTTGGTGATGGTGCGTGATGCCCGTTCCCGCCGGTGAGATCGTGGTGCTCACCGTGCGGGGGATGAGCTGCGCGGCGTGTGCGGTGCGCCTGGAGCGCGTGCTCAGCGGCGCGGCAGGGATCGAGGCCGCGTCGGTCGACCTCGTCACCGCGCGGGCCACGGTGCAGGCGCGGTCGGGTGCCGTCGATGTGGAGGCGGTGCGATCGCTGGTGGCGGGGGCGGGGTTCGAAGCCCAGGCGCTGACCAGGACGGCGAGTCCGGTGCACGAAGCGGAGCCGTCGGTGCTGCCGAAGGCGGTCCTCGCGCTGGTTGTCGGCATGGTGCTGATGGGGCTCGGCGAAGCGGCGGCGTCGCGCCCGGTGCAGCTCGGAATGCTGACGGTGGCCACGGCAGTGCAGGCGTGGGCGGGGTCGTCGTTCTATGGGGGCGCGTGGCGGGCCGCGCGGGCGCGTGCGTTCGACATGAACACGCTGGTGGCGCTGGCGATCTCGGCGGCGTGGGCGGTGTCGGCGTTTGTGACCCTGATGCCCGAGGCGGCGGCGCGTCACCAAATGGGCGCGGAGCTCTACTACGAGCCGGCGCTGATGATCGTGGGCCTCGTGCTGCTGGGCCGCGCGCTCGAGGCGCAGGCGCGTGCGCGGGTGGGGGCGTCGATCAATGCGCTGGTGCGTCTGCAGCCTCGGGTGGCGCACCGGGTGGAAGGAGACGTCGACCACGATGTGCCCGTCGAGGCGCTGCGGGTGGGCGACCTCGTTCGGGTGCGCCCGGGCGAGCAGGTGCCAGTGGACGGCGTCGTCGCGCTGGGCACCTGTGTGGTGGGCGAGGCGCTGCTCACGGGCGAGCCGCTCGGGGTGCCTAAGTCGGCGGGGGATCCGGTGACCGGCGGCACCTGCAACGGCACCACGGCCTTCGTGCTGCGCGCCACGCGGGTGGGTGAGCACACCACGCTGGCCGAGATCGTGCGCCGGGTGGAGCGTGCGCGCACCGAGAAGGCGCCCATCCAGCAGCTCGCCGACCGGGTGGCCGGCGCGTTCGTGCCCGCCGTGCTGGGGCTGGCGGCCCTGACCTGGGCGCTGTGGATGGTGTTCGGACCGGAGCCCCAGCTCGTGCAGGCGCTGCGCAGCGCGATCGCCGTGCTGATCGTGGCCTGTCCGTGTGCGCTGGGCCTCGCGACGCCGACGGCCCTCCTGGTGGGTGTGGCGCACGCGGCCGAGCGCGGGGTGCTCATCCGTGGCGGGCAGGGCCTGGAGGCCGCGGGGCGGGTCACGGCGGTGGTGTTCGACAAGACCGGCACGCTCACGCTCGGTCGTCCTGAGGTGGTCGAGGTGCTGGCCGTGGAGGGTGACCGCAACACGCTCCTGGCGCTGGCGGCGGCGGCTGAGCGGGGGTCGGAGCACCCGCTGGGCGAGGCACTCCGGGCCCATGCTGCTGCGCTTCACCTCACGGTGCCGCCGTCGGAGGACTTCGTGGCTCGCCCGGGCCGGGGAGGGTCGGCGCGTGTGGGGGGGCGCTCGGTGCTGCTGGGCTCGTCGTTGCTGCTCGAAGAAGCAGGGGTCGACGTCGCTGCGCTGGCTGAGCCCGCGCGCCAGCTCGCGGCGACCGGCGCGACGCTCGTGTTCATCGCGGTGGACGGCGTGGTCGCGGGTCTGATCGCCGCACGCGACCCGGTGAAGCCCGACGCCGCGCAGGCCGTCGCGGCGCTGCACGCGCAGGGGCTCGAGGTGTGGATGATGACCGGCGACAGCCCGGGCGCGGCGCTCGCTGTGGCCGAGGCCGTGGGCATTCCGGCGCAACGTGTCGCGGCCGGCCTGCTCCCTGGCCACAAGGAGGATCGGGTGACCGCGCTGCGCGAGGCGGGCGCGGTGGTGGCGATGGTCGGCGACGGCATCAACGACGCGCAGGCGCTGGCACGCGCCGATCTGGGCATCGCGCTGGGCGCGGGCACCGAGGTCGCTGTGGCGGCGTCGGACATCACGGTGGTGGGCGGACGGGTGCACGGCGTGGTGGCGGCGCTGGCGATGTCCCGCCGCACGCTGCGCATCATTCGGCAGAACCTCGTGTGGGCCTTTGGCTACAACGCGCTGCTGATCCCCGTGGCGATGGGCGCGCTCTACCCCTGGACCGGCCTGCGTCTGAGCCCGCTGCTGTGCGCGGTGGCGATGTCGTTCTCGAGCGTGAGCGTGGTGGCCAACGCGCTGCGTCTCCGCCACGACACCTGGGAGGAGGCTGTCACCGCCGCGCTGACCGCGCTCGCCCGACTCGACGGCGGCTACGTCTTCGGCACCCAGCGGTAGCGGCCGCGCAGCACGACGGCCCAGGTCACCACGGGCAGCAGCACGCCGCAGGCGAGCGTGACCACCACGTACGGCAGGGTCATCAGCGCCATCATCGCGCCCATCATGCCGGTGGGCATGGCGCCCATCATCCCCGCCATCAGCGCCATCGACGCGACCATGATCGCGTTGTCGTGCTCGGGAGGACCCGCGTGCCGGTCCGTGACCCCCGCCAGCCAGCCGCCCACCATCCCGCCGAGCATGGTGCCGAGCATGCCGTACATCATCGCCGCCATCATCATCGGCGACGCCAGGCCGCCCCCCATCCACGCGGCCATCAGACCCATCAGGCCGAGCGTGACGAGCACGAGCAGCACCAGCGCAACGCCGAGGCGGTCCCGCATGCGCAGCGGCTGAACGAGGAGCGGACGCAGCTCGGCATCGAGCCACCGACCCCGTGCGTCGAGGTGGGGCAGGCGACGAAGGCGCATCGGCCACACCCGCGTCAGCGCGGGGTGCAGCATGGCGAGAGCCACAGCCACGCCCCACACCAGCTCCCAGCTGTCGAGTCCCACGATCGCGGTGCCGATCAGGGAGAGCGACGCCGAGCCCAGCAGCGCGCCCATCGAGGAGGTGACGCCCATGTCGAGCCCGCCCCCGCAGGCGTCTTCTTCGGCATCGGCACCGATGCGGCCCCCGATCCAAGCTCCGATCAGCCCCGACCAGCACCCGTAGAACACGAGCTGGGCGAGCTGCCGGTCGACCTTGCTGGCCTCGAAGAACCACCCTGAGACCCCCGCCGCAGCGAGCGAAGCCACAGAGACGACGCCCACGAGGAGGTGGGCGAGGCGCTCGGAGCGGTCGGCCGCCGGGTCTGCCCGATCGGCCGGGGGCGGGCAGGCGGGGCAGGGTTCGTCCACGAGGGGCTCCGGGCGGGGTCGGCTTGGCATCGAAGCCTGCACCGAAACGACAAAACCCGGCCACAAGGGCCGGGTCTCGAAGACAGGGGCGCAGGGACTCGAACCCAGGACCTGCGGATTTGGAATCCGCTGCTCTACCAACTGAGCTACACCCCTAGAGCCCCAGCGGTCTAATCCGACCCCGGCCGCCTTGCCAATCGCCCTACAGGTGGCCCGTGGCGACGCCCAGGGCCGTGAAGGCCGACGCCAGCACCAGGTAGGCGCTGAACCACATCACGCGCCCCTCTTTTACGATCCACACCAGACCCGACAGCGCGAACCACCCGGTGAAGGCGGCCACCACGAAGCCCAGGCCGAGGCCGGACGGATCCAGCGCCGACAGGTCGGCGTCGTTCAGGCGCAGGAGCACGGCACCGCCGATGGCGGGCACACTGGCGAGGAACGAGAGCTTCACCGCGACCTCCCGCTCCACGCCCAGCAGCAGCGCCATGCCGATCGTAGCCCCCGACCGCGAGATGCCGGGCGTGATCGCAATGCCCTGGGCCACCCCCACAGCCAGCGCCACCCACCACGGCACGTTCGCCAGCGTGCGCTCGCCCGGAGGACGCGTGCTCGCGATGCCGAGCCACAAGGCGGTGATGAGGAAGCCGATCGCCACAGCGTCGGGGCGGGAGAACAGCGCCTCAAAGGTGTCCTCGAGCGAGAGCCCGATGATCGCTGTGGGCACGGACGCGATCAGCACGAGCAGCGCGAGGCGCACGCCCGGTCGCTGGGCCCATGGGCCCTCGCCCGAGAAGGTGTCGCGCAGCACCTGCAGCACATCGGCCCGGTAGTACCAGAGGGCCGGCAGCAGCGTGCCAAGGTGGAGCACGAGGTCGAACGCGATGTCGTCGCCCGGCACCGGGAACAGGCGCTGGAACACCACCAGGTGACCGCTGGACGACACCGGCAGGAACTCGGTGAGACCCTGAAGCACCCCCAGCAGGGCGGCGCCCCCCAGGCCTCCTTCGGCTTCGCTTTCCATTACGGGGCGTCGCCCTCTTCGTCGGCGTCCTCAGAGAGCGGCGGCGCCGGGGGGGGCTCCACAGGGCTGGAGCCGAGCTTGCCGAGGTAGTCTACGACCGCCTTAGCGAACTCCTTCGTGTCGCCCGAGTAGGGCTTGTAGTCCATGAGCGCGTTCTCGAACGAGGGCATGGCACCCTTGCCGAGCTTCACGGCGGCGATCATCGCGGGCACGTCGCGGTCGCCGTAGCCTTCGGTGAAGTCGGGCACCTTCACGGTGAGGGCGGTGGCGAGGGGGCCATCGCCAGCGCCGCGCGCACCGTGGCACGACACGCACAGGCGCTCGTAGAGCTCCTTGCCCCGCTCAGCAGCGGGCGGGTTGCGGCTGGGCCACTCCACCGCAGCAGCCAGCGACGAAGCCGCCAGCGCGACGACCAGCAGGGCGGGGGGGATCAGCCGGGTCATGCGCGCATCCTCGGACCTAGCAGGTAGCACCCAGGCGGCCGGTGTGTCGCCAGCTGCCGGCGACCCCAAAGCGAAATCGCCCGCGAAGAGTGACCTCTTCGCGGGCGATGTGGCGGGATGGACGGGACTTGAACCCGCGGCCTCCGGCGTGACAGGCCGGCGTTATAACCAACTTAACTACCACCCCAAAACGAACTGCGAACCTGGGAAGAGAGTGGGCAGGACAGGAATCGAACCTGCAACCACCGGTGTGTAAAACCGGAGCTCTCCCGTTGAGCTACCTGCCCAGCCGTTCGAGCGCTCCGCTTCTAATCGATCCTCCGCCTCAGCGTCAAGGCACGCCGGGCGCGTCAGCGTCGGGTTCTTGCCACGCGGCCCGCGCGACGGGGGCCGAGGTGAGTGCTTCGGCGAGCACGCGGTCCATGTGGCTCACGCCCACGATCTCCAGCGCCTCCTTCACTTCGTCGGGCACATCGTGCAGATCCTTGAGGTTGCGCTCCGGCAGCAGCACCCGGCTCATGCCGCCGCGGTAGGCCGCGAGCACTTTCTCCTTGATGCCGCCCACCGGCAGCACACGCCCGCGCAGGCTGATCTCGCCGGTCATCGCGGTGTCGCGCCGCACGGGAATGCCCGTGAGCGCGCTCACCATCGCTGTGGCCATCGCGATGCCGGCGGAGGGGCCTTCTACGCCGCCCGGGAGGCCCGGGTAGTGGATGTGGAAGTCGTGGGTGTCGTGGAAGTCGGGGTCGAGCCCCAGGGCGGCCGCACGCGAGCGCACGTAAGTGAACATCGCCGCCGCCGACTCCTTGAGCACCTCGCCCGGCCGGCCCGTGGTCTGGAGCTTGCCCTTGCCGGGGATGGCGGCCACCTCGATCGCGAGCAGCTCGCCGCCCACACCCGACACCGACAGGCCGCGCACCACGCCGACGTGGTCGTCGGCCTCACGGCGCGAGATGTCGTGCCGCTGGGGGCCGAGCCAGCCCTCCAGCAGGTCGATGGTGACGGCCGTCTGGGCCTGATCACCATCCTCCACCACCTTTCGCGCCACCCGCCGCGCCACGCGGGCGAGCTGACGCTCCAGCTCACGCACGCCGCTCTCGCGGGTCCAGTGGTGCACGATCGCGAGGAGCGTGGGGTCATCGAGCTGGAGCTGGGCCTCGGAGAGGCCGGCGAGCGCGCGCTGCTTGGGGATCAGGTGTCGACGCGCGATCTGCACCTTCTCGGTGTCGGTGTAGCCGGCGAGCGGCAGCACCTCGAGACGGTCGAGCAGGGGGTGGGGAATGCCGCCCACGTGGTTGGCCGTGGTGACGAACAGCACCTTCGAGAGGTCGTAGTCGAGGTCGAGGTAGTGATCGTTGAACGCGCGGTTCTGCTCGGGGTCGAGCACCTCCAGCAGGGCCGCCGCTGGGTCGCCGCGCATGTCGGACGACATCTTGTCGACCTCATCGAGCAGGATCAGCGGGTTCGTGGCACCTGCGCGCTTCATCGCCTGCAGCAGACGCCCAGGTAGAGCGCCCACGTAGGTGCGCCGGTGCCCGCGGATCTCGGCCTCATCGCGCACGCCGCCCAGCGCCACACGCACGAACGGACGCCCTGTGGCGGCCGCCATGCTGCGCGCGATCGACGTCTTGCCCACGCCGGGCGGACCCACGAGGCACAGGATCGGCGCGGCCGCCTCGGGCGCGAGCTGGCTCACGGCGAGCTGCTCGAGGATGCGCTCCTTCACGGTGGTGAGGCCGTAGTGGGCAGCGTCGAGGATCTCGGTGGCACCGGCCAGCGACGTGGGCAGCACGGCGGCCTCGGACCACGGCAGGGCCACCACCCAGTCGAGCCACACCCGCACCACGGTGGCCTCGGCGCTCATCGGGTTCATCTGGCTCAGGCGCTTGAGCTCGCGCTCGGCGCGCACGCGCACCTCTTCCGGCAGGCCCTTCGCCGCGAGTTGCTTGCCGAGCTCTTCCAGCTCGTCGCGGGCTTCGTTGGGGGGCTGGCCCTCCTTCTGCATCGCGCGCACCTGGTCGTCGATCCACGACTCGCGCTCGGTGTTCTCGCGCTCGCGCTTCACCCGCGACCGCAGCTTGCGCTCCACCTGCAGGAACTCGACCTCGTGGCTGAGCGCCTTGTAGACGCGCTCCAGCCGCTCCTCCACATCGAACGTGGCGAGCAGGCTCTGGCGCTCTTCCACCGTGAGCTTGAGCACGCCCACCAGCATGTCGGCCAGCCGCGAGGGATCGTCGATGGCGTTGACGCCCATCAGCATGTCGGGCGGGGCGGCCCGATCGAGCTTCACGTAGCGCTCCACCGCGCCCTTCACCGACCGCACCAGCGTGGTGACCGCTTCACCCGTGACCACCGGGGCGAGGTCTTCTTGCACCCGCGCCATCGCGTGGTCGTTGTTGGGCTCCACCTTCACCACGCGCGCCCGACGCACACCCTCCACCAGCACCCGGCTGTGGCCGTTGGGGAGCGCGAGCACCTGCGCCACCCTGGCGATCGTGCCCACATCGTGCAGATCGGACCAGTCGGGCTGCTCCTTGTCGGAGCGCTTCTGCGTGAGGAGCAACACCTCCCCGCCTGCACGCATGGCCGCTGTGACCGCCGAGATCGACCGCGCACGGCCCACGATCAGCGACGACGGGGTGCCCGGGAACACCACCATGTCGCGCAGCGGCAGCACCGGGAGCATCCGTTCGGTCATGGCCGCCTCCACATCAGACCACCAGCGTACGCCGCCTAGCCCCAGTCCGCCTCGTTCTCGTACACCAGGATCGGGTCGGCGGTGCGACGCACCACCTCTTCCGAGATGATGCACTCCTTGACGTGCTCCTTGGCGGGCAGCTCGTACATCGTGTTGAGCATGATGTCTTCGAGGATGCTGCGCAGGCCACGCGCGCCGGTGCGACGCTCCAGCGCGAGCCGGCCGATCTCGCGCAGCGCGCCTTCCGTGAGCTTGAGCTTCACGCCATCCATCTCGAACAGCTTCTGGTACTGCTTCACCAGCGCGTTCTTCGGCTCGGTGAGGATGCGCACGAGGCTGCCCTCATCGAGTTCATCGAGCGTGGTGAGCACCGGCAGTCGACCGATGAACTCGGGGATGAGGCCAAAACGCACCAGATCCTCGGGCTCGGCGCGGGCCGTGAGCTCGCTCGACGTGAGCTTCTCGCGCGACTTGCCGGCCGAGCCAAAGCCCATCGCCTGCTGACCCAGCCGGGTTTCGATGATGCGATCGAGGCCCACGAAGGCACCGCCGCAGATGAACAGGATGTTGCTCGTGTCGATCTGCAGGAAGTCTTGCTGCGGGTGCTTGCGCCCGCCCTTGGGCGGCACGTTCGCCACCGTGCCCTCGATGATCTTGAGCAGGGCCTGCTGCACGCCCTCGCCGGACACATCGCGCGTGATGCTCGGGTTCTCGGACTTGCGGGCCACCTTGTCGATCTCGTCGATGTAGACGATGCCGCGCTGGGTGGCTTCGACGTTGAACTCGGCCGCCTGGTACAGGTTCAGCACGATGTTCTCGACATCCTCGCCGACGTAGCCAGCTTCCGTGAGCGACGTGGCATCCGCCACGCAGAACGGCACCTTGAGGTAGCGGGCGAGCGACTGCGCGAGCAGCGTCTTCCCTGATCCCGTGGGGCCGAGCAGCAGCACGTTGGACTTCTGCAGCTCGACATCATCGTTGCGGCCGCGGTTGTCGATGCGCTTGTAGTGGTTGTGCACGGCCACAGCGAGCGTCTTCTTCGCCCGGTCCTGACCCACCACGTAGGTGTCCAGGTAGTCGTAGATCTCCTTGGGCTTGGGCGTGTTGGACTCAGCGGCGAAGTAGTCCTGCCGGTTGATGTCCTCGGTGATGATGTCGTTGCAGAGATCCACGCACTCATCGCAGATGTAGACCGAGGGTCCAGCGATGAGCTTACGCACCTCCTTCTGCGACTTCCCGCAGAAGGAGCAGCAGAGGTCTTTCCCCGAAGGGGACTTGCGCGTGCGCGGAGGGAGGCTGCTCACCGCGAGTTCTCGGCGTTGATGACCTCGTCGACGATGCCGTAGGCCAGCGCCTCTGCCGAGGTCATGATGTAGTCGCGCTCGATGTCCTTCGCGATCTTCGGCTCCGGCTGGCCCGTGTGGCGCACCAGCACATCACGGATCGTGCGCTTCCAGCGCTGGATCTCGTTGGACTGGATCTCGATGTCGCTCGCCTGACCGCGCACGCCGCCCAGGGGCTGGTGCAGCACGACCCGGCTGTGCGGGAGGATGCGCCGCTTGCCCTTGGCTCCGCCCGCCAGCAGCAGGGCCGCCATCGATGCCGCCTGGCCCACCGCGATGGTGCTCACCGGGGCGCGGATGTAGTTCATGGTGTCGTAGATGGCCATGCCGGCCGTGAGATCTCCACCTGGGCAGTTCAGGTAGAGGTAGATGTCCTTCTCGGGGTCTTGCGACTCCAAGAAGAGCAGCTGCGCGATGATGAGGTTCGCGATCTCATCGTTGATCGGCCAGCCGAGGAAGACGATGCGGTCGACCATGAGGCGGGACCAGATGTCCTGGCTCACGCGGCCGCGGTGGGTGTCTTCGATGACGGTGGGGATCAGGTAGTTGTAGACGTCCATGCGCGCGCTCCGAGGATGCGGTTCACCTAACCACGCAGCGCGGGCTCGGCGGTCGCATCCTGTAGGAAGTGAGCACGACCGCGCAAGCGACCCAGGAATCAGCCCTCGGACTTCTTCTTGGCCGGGGCCTTCTTCTTCGGGGCTGCAGCGGCCTCTTCGGCAGGCGCGGCCTCGGCAGGAGCCGCCTCGACGGCCGCTTCCTTCTTCGCGGCGGCCTTCTTGGCCGGCGCCTTCTTGGCGGGCGCGGCCTCTTCGACCGGCGCGGCCTCGACGGCCTCCGCAGGCGCGGCCTCAGCCTCTTCCTTCTTGGCGGCCTTCTTCGCGGGGGCCTTCTTCGCAGGCGCAGCCGCTTCGGCCGTGCCGTGGGTGACCTTGGCGCGCTCGAGCATCCAGTCGATGGTCTTCTCTTCGAGGATGCGATCCTTCAGCTCGGACACGCCGCCATCGCGCTCGAACCAGCCGCGCACGGTCTCGACGCTCTGGCTGCGCTCGGCGGCGATCTCGGCGATGCGGGCTTCCACATCGGCATCGGTGGCCGTGATCGACTCGGTCTTGCCGACGGCTTCCAGCAGCAGCCCGCCGCGGGCGGCGAACGCAGCGCGGATGCGCAGATCAGCCACCTGGGCATCCGTGAACCGCACGGACTTGGGATCCACGCCGCGGTAGGCCTGCTGGAGCTTGACCTCCTCCATGAGCATGGAGAGGTTCTGCTCGATCATGCCCTGGGGCACATCGAACGGATTGGCGGCCACGAGGGCCTCCAACAGGTTGGCGCGCGCCTGGTTCTTGGCGCCCTCTTCGCGGCCGGAGACAAGCTGCGCCTTGGTGGCGGCCTTCAGCGCCTTCACGGAGTCGTGACCCTGCTCCTTCGCGTACTCGGCGTTGAGCTCGGGGGCCTGCATCGCCTGGATCGAGAGCACCTTGGCCGTGACCGCGAGCTCCTTGCCGGCGACGGCCTCGTTGCGGGCCTCGGCCGAGAAGGCGATCGTGCCGGTGCGCGTTTCTTCGATGGCGGCGCCGATCAGCAGGTTGCCCAGGCCGGGCAGCCAAGCGTCACCGCTGGTGCGCACGAGCGTGCCGGGCTCGGAGAGCACGACCACATCGCCATCCTTGGCCTCGACCTCGACCTGCACGGTGTCGCCGGCCTTGACCGGGCGATCATCCACGGCCACCAGGCGAGCCTGACGCTGACGCTGGATCTCGAGGGCCTGATCGATCTCGGCCTCTTCCACGACGAACGCGGGCCAGTTGACCTCGAGGCCGGTGTAGTTCTTGGCGGTGATCTCGGGGCGAACCTCGACACCGATCGTGAACTTGAAGCCATCCTTGGCGCGCACATCGCCGCGGTCGAGCAGCGAAGGACGGCCGACGGGCTCGAGGCCCTTCGTGGTGAGGATGTTCGTCCAGGCGCGCTGGATGAGATCCTCGGCCACATCGTTGGCGAGGGAGGCGCCGTAGCGGGCCTCGACCACCTGGCGGGGGACCTTGCCGGGCCGGAAGCCCGGGACCTTGGCCCGGGTGCCGAAGTCGCGCAGGGCGCGATCGAGCGCTCCCTTCACCGTGTCCACGGGGACGACGACGTTGACCTTGCGCGCGTAGGCGTTCTCGATGACGATGTCGATCTGCATGCCGGTCTCGGGTCGACCCGGCAGCATGAGCCACGGGGTCGTGCTGCGGGGTGGTGCGAGAAGGGGGGGTCGAACCCCCACGGGTTTCCCCACCGGATCCTAAGTCCGGCGCGTCTGCCAATTCCGCCATTCTCGCGGGATGAGGTGGGGAAGATGAGGAGTGGGCCCACCAGGTTTCGAACCTGGAACCTACAGATTAAGAGTCTGCCGCTCTACCAATTGAGCTATAGGCCCGAAGCTTCGCAAGGTGAACAATGGGGCTCGAACCCACGACCTCCGGGACCACAACCCGGCGCTCTAACCAACTGAGCTATGCTCACCATGCGATGGCCGAAGGGGTCCCCCCTCGGCGTCCCGGCATTTATCTCACTTCCGGAAGGCTGCAAGCGCGACGTGCGTGCTCCGGGTGGATCGCGGCGTCCCGAGCGCGGTCGGGATAGCTGGCGCCGGTGTCGAACGCCTCGATCCCCTTCCTGAATGGGCCCGATGATCGGGCCGAGATCCTCCTGCACGCCCTGCGCGCGGCGGGGGAGGCGGCGCTTGGGCGGGTGCGCAACCTCCAGATCCGGCGCAAGTCGGATGGCACGGCGGTCACCGATGCCGACCACGCTGCGCACGACGTGCTGATCGACCTCCTCTCGCGCGCGTTCCCCGGCGAGACGCTGGTCTCGGAAGAAGGAGAGGCGGTGCCGGAGCCCAGCTCGGGCGCGGTGTGGCACCTCGATCCGGTCGACGGCACGGATGCCATGATCGAGGGCCTGGCGTCGTGGGGCCCCACGGTGTGCCGCGTGATCGACGGTCAGCTCGATGTGGGCGCCTTCTACCAGCCCCGCACGGCGGAGTTCTGGTTCGCGGCGCGGGGCGGGGGGGCCTGGCTCGATGGTGTGCAGCTTCGCCCCGAGGAGCCTCGCAACCCCGGCCGCAGCTCGCTCTACCTGCCTTCGCGTGCCCACCGTCTGCCGCACCTGCCTTGGGCGGGGAAGACGCGCGCCGTGGGTTCTTCTGCCCTGCACCTCTGCCAGGTGGCGCGGGGCGCTGCGGGGGCCACGGTCATTCCGCAGTGGGCGCTTTGGGACGTCGGCTGCGGCGTACTACTTGTGGAAGAGGCCGGCCGCGTGATCGCCGACCTCGACGGTCAACCCTTGGATGTGGTGGCCCAACGAGGCCACCCCATGGTGGCGGCCGCACGATCTGTGTTGCCAGCGCTCACGCAAGCGGTTCGATCGGTTCTTCCTGCTGCGGGATCCTGACCATGAGCGACCACTCCGAGACCTCGATCATCCCGCGCGGCACCAGCACGCCCAGCGCGAAGGGCCGCGACGATCTGCTGGCGGCTTACCTCGCCGAGGTTCGGCGCTACCCCATCCTCTCGCCCGAAGAAGAGAAGGAGGTGGCGCTCGCCTACCACACCACGAAGGACCCGAAGGCCGGCGAGAAGCTCGTCACCTCCAACCTTCGGCTCGTGATCAAGATCGCGTTCCAGTACCACCGGCAGTGGTCGAACGTGCTCGACCTCATCCAGGAGGGCAACATGGGCCTCGTGGAGGCCCTGTCGCGCTTCGATCCCTACAGGGAGATCCGGTTCAGCAGCTACGCCCAGTACTGGATCCGGGCGATGATCCTGCGCTACCTCCTCGACAACTTCCGTCTCG
The DNA here is from genome assembly GCA_964396405.1 of uncultured Enterobacteriaceae bacterium. Taxonomy (GTDB): domain Bacteria; phylum Myxococcota_A; class UBA796; order UBA796; genus JACKEO01. Next base: position 5,787 of record CAYNFK010000061.1, on the reverse strand, counting down.
TGCGGCTGGGCAGCACGCGCGCGGGTCGCAAGCTGTTCTTCCAGCTCCAGAAGGAGCGTGACCGCCTCGTCGCCGAGGGCATCGACCCCACCGAGACCAAGCTCGCCGAGCGCCTGGGGGTGGCGGCGGCCGAGATCCGCGCCGTGGAGCAGCACATGCGCGCGCCGGCGCTCTCGCTGCACGCGCCCGCCGGCGAAGGGGACGAGGGCCGCACGCTCGCCGAGGTGGTGCCTGAGACCATCGCCAACAACCCCGAGAACAACGCCTCGCGCAACGAGCTGGGCGTGCTGATGCGGCAGCACCTCACCGAGTTCGCCGCCACGCTCACGGATGAGCGTGAGCGCATCATCTGGGATCGTCGCCTGCTCGCCACCGACCCCGCCAGCCTCTCGGATCTGGGCGTGGACTTCGGCGTGAGCAAGGAGCGCGTGCGTCAGGTGGAGGCGCGCCTGCGCAAGCGCCTCAAGACCTTCCTCGAAGAGCGGCTGGGCGACGAGATCGCCTTCGAGTTCAACGCCGAAGAGACCTGAGCGCTCAGAGGCCCAGCATCTCGCCGACCAGCGGGGTGCGCACGCGCGTGGTGCGCGGGCCCACGCGGCCTTGCACGTCCACCAAGCCCGCGCGCAGCAGCACGTAGTCGGGCTTCTCATCGAAGGGCTGGGGCCCAGAGGCGAGCGCCTCCAAGCGCAGCGCATGCTCCAGGTTGCCGGAGACGATCTCCACGGCTTGGGCGATCTCGCGCGCCACCGGGGCGATCGCCTCTCGCAGCGCCGACGGATGGACCGGCGCGCCGGCTCGCCCTGCCGCTTGCAGCAGGCCCGGCACCGGACCGATGGTGGCCACGATCGTCTCCAGCAGGTCGCGGTCGACCACGCCCGACAGCTCCGCCACCATCGCGACGGCTTCTTCGGGCGAGGGATCCGGCAGGAACAGGCTCACGCTGTGGCTCAGCTCCAGGCTCTGACCGCCGATGCGGCAGGCGAGCATCAGCACGGGACACGTGCCCGGCGTCATCTCGCGCTCGGCGAGGCACCAGGCGTCGCACAGATCCTGGAGCAGCTCGTAGCCGAGCAGGTCGGCACCGAGGATCAGCACGGCTTTGCGAGGGCGCGCACGGGCCCGCTTGAACACGGTGGCGGCGCGGTCGCGGAAGGCATCGCGCGACGTGGGGGAGGCGGCGCGGCTGCTGGCGCTCACACCGAGCGCCTCGCCGAGCGCATCCGGCACCCGCGACCAGGCATCGGGCCCCGCGCCGAGCCCGAGCGGCTCCAGCACGCGGGCATCGAGCGGGTAGGGATCGACAGCGAGATCGGCCACGAGATCGTCGAACCACCAGCGCAGGGCGGCCCATCGGGCGTGGCGCAAGATGACCGGACGCCCTTCGCGGAGCGCACCGCGCACCAAGCGGGCGGCCCGCTCGCGCGGGGCACGCTCGGCGGCGATCATCGCGGCACTCACCGCGGGGGTGCCGGCGATGCGGCCAAGTCGGAGGCGTCGGGCGAGGCGGTTCATGGCGGGGACCCGGGCGTGTCGGTGCAGATGAGCATATCCGTCCGCGCGGTCGGGGGTCGCATGGACGAGCACGGGGAGGACGGAGCCGAGACGATCGACGTGCTCCCGTCGGCCAGCCGTCCGCAGCTTCTCCTGCAGCTGCTCGACACGGTCGCCCGTGGTGTGCGGTCGACGAAGGGCCTGGAGGAGGCGCTCGGCGTCGATCCGCGCACGGTCCGCTACTACGTGCAGGCCGGCGGATGGCTGCGCCTGCTGACGGGCAGCACCGACCCGCAGCTCACGCCCGAGGGGCTCGCGCTGGTGTACGCGGGCACCTCCCGGCATGAGCGCTACCTACGGGCCGTGCGCGAGCAGCCCTTCGTGGCGGCACTGCTCGATGCCACGAAGGGGCGTCCCAGCCTCGAAGACCTTCGGCGGGCCGTGGCTGCGCAGGAGCGCAACCTGGCGCCCAGCACGGTCGACCGCAAGGCGTCGGCGCTGCGGGGCTTGCTGGCACCTTGTTTGGAGGCGGGTCCACCGCCCTCGGGTCCGGCCGAGCAGCTCGCGCTCCCGCTGGGGCAGGGGCGGCTCGCGCTGGGATCGGCCTCGCCGGCGCGGCTGGCCGGCACGTCGTTCAGCCCCGACCTGGTCCGGGTGCTGCTGGTGGCGCTGATCGATCACGGCGAGCTGACGCTCGGCCAGGTGCGCGGTCTGCTCGACGGCGCCGGTGCGAACGAGGCCCCCCTGGGCGGCTATGTGGAGCACCTGATCGCGCGGGGTGACGCGGTGCGGGTGGACGAGCGCCTGGTGGTCACACCGCAGGCGACGCGCAGGGTGGACGTTGTGGCATCGACCGCGGGCGTGATTCTGTCGGACGCGGGCTGGCGGGCCCACCTCGCCGCTCAGCGTGCGCCGAACGCCGTGCCGGCAGGACGCTGGCGTCCGTGGGATCGTCGGCTGTTCGGGCACGACCTCGATCCGTCCACGCTGGAGAGGGATCTGGGTCGTGTGCTCCGCGACCGCACGCTCGCGGGCCACCCGGTGACCGAGGGGCCGTCAGCATTTTCGCCGGTGGGGGGCGGCAAGCCGTTTCTCGGCGTTTGGGCGCAGGCGGGGCTGGTGGTGGCGCTGCCCCCGATGCTGGCGCAGGCCTGGGAGGGCGTGGCAGGCATCAACCGGCACCTGGAGAACGCGCGGCATCGCTCGGACGCCGTGGCGCCGCCCACCCTCGGATCTCGGCCCGCTGTGGTTCACGGTGGCCTACTGTCTCCGGGTGCGCCGCCGCCGAAGGTGGTGCCCGACGCACGCACGCTCCGGCAGCGCTTGGTGGCGAGTGCGCCGTACGTCGCGATGACGGTGGCCTTGTTGCTCGGCCATCGCGCTGAAGCGTCGAGGCTGGAGGTGCGCTTGGATGGCGGCGATGTGGTCGTGCGCCGCCAGCGCAGTCGGGTGGGTCCGCTGCTCGATGTGCTCGATGCATTTGGCCGCGCTCGCGGCTGGGTGGTCTCGCGTCGTCCGGGCGACGGCGGTCTGCCGGGCACGCGGCTGGTGAGCCTGCTCGAACACCTTGGTCTGGTCGTGATCGTCGGCGATCGGGTGGTGCTCGACGACGCCTTCTTTGCGCGCCTGCGGAGCGAGGATGAGCGGGTCCTGATGGGGTCGGACCTGGGTGCTCTCACCGACGCGATCGTGGCCTTCCTCGACGCAGGCGGCGCAGCGCGTTGACGTCGGAAGCGCATGGGTGATACCGTCGCGCCGGGCCGCGCAGTGCACATGGGCCCAGCGACGGGAGCGAACGGATGGCCAAGGCCTCGGAATCCAGCCTGGCAGCGATCCAGGAGCAGCTGGCCTCGGTACTCGATGAGCGAGTCACCGAGCTGATGGCCCAGATCAAGGTCACGCAGGCGCTGGTGCGCCGCATTGGTCGCACCGAAGAAGAGATTGAGCGTCAGCGGTTGCTCGCTGAGCGTCTCGAAGCCGAGCTGGGTCCGCTCACGGCCGAGGCCGAGGCCTTGTCGGCGCGGTCGGCCTCGCTCCAGGCTTCGGTGAGCAACGTGAAGGGCACGGCTTCGCGCCTGCGTGAGATCACCCAGGAACTCGCTGCGCTTCAGGGCTCGGCTGGGGCCTGAGGCAAGCCGGACCGCGAGGCGGTCCCGCGGAGGCATGCGTGGAGCCCGAGATCGTGGTCGATGAACTCGCCGCAACCCTGGAAGGGGCGCTCGCGTCCTTGCGTGCTGTGGCCGCGGATGCGCTTGCGCCGAGCGCGCTGATCGCCGTGGAGCGGGCCTCATCCCGTCGGGCCCGCGCCCGTCTGGCCGAGCTGTCGGCTGTCCAGAAGACGCGCGGCGAGCTGCCGCCTGCGTTTGCCGATCTGGTCGAGGTGGATGGCGCGCTCGACGAGCTGCTGGCGCGCTGGGAGCGCACCGAGCGTCCGGCCGTGGCGGTGCGCCCGTGGGTGGCCCCTGTGCCCGTGGTGGTGGAAGCTCCCGTGCCGGTGGCTGCCCCAGCACCCGCGCCTGCGCCGGCCGTGGTGTGGGCCGCCGAGCCCGAGCCCGACGATGAGCCGGCGATGGTCACCCGCGCAGCGATCGATGCCGATGCCGCCGTGATCTTCCCCACCACTTCCGTGGTGGAAGACGACGACGACGACGACTTTGCGTACGCGGCCTCGTCGCCGGCCGTCGAAGACGACGAGCCGGTCGCGGAAGAAGAGCAGCAGCCCGAGCCCGCAGCCGACCTGTGGGCCGTGGAAGAGCGCGGCCCCGAGGAGCCCGTCGCGGCTCCGCAGGCCGCAGCGCCTGCGGCGGCGAACCCTTGGGTGGTCTACGAAGAGCAGCCGCCCCGCGATGTGTACCTCGACGACGATGAGGACGAGCTCTACGCCGACCCCTCTTCGATGGATGGTGAGGCCTTCGTCGTCTACGCCGAGCCCGAGGCGGTGCCCTACGACATGCCCGTCGTGGACGACGAGCCGCTGCCCGCCTACGCCGCGCCTAAGGTGGAAGCTCCGGTCGTGCCGGTCGCGCAGGCCACGAAGCCGAAGCCTGAGCCCAAGCGCGCCGCAGCCACGGTGGTGGTGCCCGCTGCCCCGCAGGACGCCGACGACTGGTCCTTCGAGGCCGAGAATCTGGATCGGGGTGCCGAGCGCTACCGGGCCGTGCAGAACGAGACGACGCGCCTCGAAGACATCGAGCTGGCGCCGGTTGCAGCCGCGCACCCTGTCCCCGACGACGAGGACGACGAAGCGCAGACGGCGGTGGTGCAGCGTCCGCGGGCTGCGGCCAGCGCGCGGCCCGGTGCGGCCGCGATCCAGCTCGGCGCCGATGGCCCTGTGGTGCTGGGAGCCGAGCCCATCGACGAGCACGAAGACGACCTCATCGAGCTCGGCGACACCCGCGACTACGGCGACGAAGAGGCGATGGACGACGAGGAGACGGGCATCCTCGGCGTGGGCGTCGTGGAGTACGACGACGACTTCGAAGAGCTCGAAGAGAGTGTTGAGGCCGCGGAGGTCGGGTCGCTCGACCGTCTGCCCGTGCTGCCCACGCTCTCTCCCGCCGAGATCCAGGCGCTGTGTGTGCGCGCGGCCGAGGTGGGTCGCAAGAGCATGGTGGATGGTGCCGCCCTCTACGGCGATGTGCTCGATGCGCAGCCCGATCGGGTCGATGCGATGATGTCGCGCGGTCGTTTGCTGCTCGATCTCGGCGACTTCCCCGGTGCTGTCAGCGACTTCCAGAAGGCCGAGGCCCTGCATCCGCGTGATGCCGACGTGCAGGTGGCCCTGGGCGACCTGTTCTTCAGCCGCAAGGACTACAACAAGGCGGTGTTCTACTACAACCGCGCCTTGGGCTCCGAGGCCGACCACGTGCACGCGCTCGCGCGTCGCGGCATGGCCCACTACTACCGCAAGCAGTTCACGGCGGCGGTGGAAGACCTTGAGCGAGCCAAGGCGCTCGACAAGACGGTGGCGCACGTGGACTCTTACATTCAGCGAGCCAAGAAGCGCGTGTAGCGGCGTCTCGGCGGACTCCTGCGGACCCGCCTTGGAGCCGGTGTGGGGTCGCTGCGCGCCCTGATGCGTAGGGTCTGCCTACGCAGGCGCCTGACGAAGCGCCTTGCTGCGGCAGACCCTACGCCGGGCGCTCCCCTCCCCCGAGCCGACGGGCGGCGGGGCCTCCGGGCCCGGCGGGCCGGCTCTACGCACGCTTCCGGCGAACGAGGCAGATGTAGGCGGCGGGGGGGGGGGGGGCGCCGCCCCGCGGCCCGGCCACGCCGCGCCCGCACGAGAAACAGACA